>JACQDD010000210.1 GCA_016201265.1 Terriglobales bacterium
GTCTCATCCGCTACCCGGCAATGGGCGCCTTGTCTTCCCCAACGCTCAAGAGAATTGCAGAACAAGTGAAAATCTCGTTGGGCCTGCTCTGATTCTTCTGAATCCCGTTCTCCTCCCTTCCTTCTGACGAAAGCAGGCGGCGGGCAGGAGTGCCCGCCCCACACAGGCTATTTTTTCAGTTCCTGCACGGCCCGATACGCCTGGTCAATGGAGCAGTCGGCGTAGGCATAGGCGTCCGCATCGCAGTTGGCGATGGCGATCCGGCCAAAAGGTTTACGCGCCACTTCGCAGGGCAGCTCGCCGCCCTCCAGCCAGAACTCGTCGAACAGCGAGTTGTATTCGTAGGAATAGCCGTGCGGCCAGCGATTCACGGTAATATCCATGATGTCGCGCGCGGGATCGAAGCCGCCGGGGCCGAGCACGCGGGCAAACTGCTCGCGGATGTTGCGTTCGTAGGTTTCAAAAATTGTCGTGTAGAGCTGGATGCGTCCCAGCTTGTGCTGCTCGCGCGCGGGGCGTCCGGGCTTGCAGGCGGCCTTCATCATGTGGATCACGATGGGCTCATCGGGCCTCTTGGTGCACTCGTAGCCGCCGATCGAGACGGGCAGATCGAGGTTCATGTAGGTGTGGTACATGCCGGGGGCGTAGACAGAGTTCACACCCAACTTCTGGAAGGCGGTCCAGTTGCGAATCAGCACATTGCTGTACAGCAGCGGGACTTTCTGCGAGGAGGCGAGGGCCTCTTTCTGTGCGTCGGGCAATTCCTGGGCGAGGTAGGGAATGACCACGTGCCAGCAGGCCAGGATGCAGTTGGCGGCGCGCACCGTCTTGAGCCTTTTCCCCGTAGCGTAGGTGACTTCGACTTCTTTAGCGCTGGCAGGATCGCCCATGTGCTTCACCTTGACCACGGTGCTGTTGAGGCGGATGCGCACGGGCGACGAAGCCTCGTCGAGCCTGGAGTAATCGGTTTTGGCAAGGACCACCCCGGTGACGGAGTCACCCGGAATCGCTGCGGGGACGAGTTTGCGCACCAGCAGCCGGACGATGGTGAAGTTGCCGTCGGGAAAGTGGAAGAAGTACTTGTCCGCTTCTTCGCTGCGGATGGCGTCGCGGTTCATGCCCTTGCCGGGGCCGGGATCGAGGTTGAGGCCGTCGAATCCGGGCATGCCCAGACCCCAGCAATCCTGGGCCGGGACGGCATCAATGCCGAAGCCGAACAGCGGGTGCGGCATGGCTTGGAACAGTTTGACGATTTCGTTGCTCACGCCCACGGTTTCGGTCAGGTATTTCGCGTAGCTCATGCGCGCGAGGCGGCCCTTCTTCTGGTCGGAAGTCAGTCCGGGCAGGTAGTCTTTCTTTTCGGTGAAGAGTCTCTCAAAGTCCTGCTTGGCCTTGGCGGAAAATGGTGCTTCCTGGAGGAAAGCCCGCAACTCCGCTTCCCCGGAAGATTCGTTGACGCGGCTCTCATCGAAGCCGGTATTTCTGGGGTTGACCACCAGTTTGTCGGCGCCGAAGGTTTCTTTGTCAAAGAAGATTTTGGGACGCAGTCCGAAGGAGCGATAGAGGTCCTTGCTGACGTATTTCGGATAGGAAGGCACATCAATGCCAAGTTCTTCGATGAGGGCTCTCGACACCGCGCTGTAGGGCGCGGGGCTCTCGATGGAATAAGTGCCGCCGTAGCCGAGGATGGTGCGGTTGCCGGCCCGGAACTCGTTGCCCTTGGCGTGGCCGCCGAAGTCGTCGTGGTTCTCGAGGATCAGGATGCGGGCTTTGTCGCCCGCGGCCTTACGGAAATAGTGCGCGGCGGCCAGCCCGCTGAAGCCTCCGCCGACGACCACCAGGTCGTAGGACTCGCCGGTATCCGCAGGCTTGGGAGCTTCGTCCCAGAACGCGCCATCGCGGACCTTGTGCATGACTTCAAAGGAGCCGGGGTGGTCGCCGCGCAGGCCGGTTTTCGCCGGCGGATAGTAGCCGGGGACGTTTTGTGGCTCAAGATCGGCGGCCGCAGCGGCCCACATTTCGGGCGGAATCATGGCCGCTCCCGCTGTTATTGCAACTCCGTTGAGAAAGTCCCGGCGCGTGATGTTGGCGCCCATGCCCAGTGTTTGGTCCCGTTGGTCTGCCACAAAGGCCTCCGGCGAGGGAGTTTACCACCGCGCCCGGGCTTTAGGCTTCTAGGTTTTCGGCTTCGGGCTTTGGGCTTCGGCGTTGCGGACATTGGTGGTTTCGGGCGGCGGCTCGGCGCTCTTCAGAACTTCCTCCCAAAGGGAAGGGTTGGATACAACGCCGACCACGCCGATCTGGTCTGCTTCTGGAGAGCCCTCGGCGCCCACCCACGCCACGCGAAATTCTTCTTTCCTATTGCGGCGCGCGAGAAAAACTTTGTCGCCCTTCTGAAGCGCGCCATAGATTCCTTCCAACAGAGCTCCGCGCCGGCTGACGTTGATGGTCGTGACTCTCTGATCGAGAGGGCGTCCGCTGATGTCGGCGCCGGTGAGCAGGACGGGTAAGGAAACCTCGATGCGAGGTTCGCGACGCTGCCCAAGGCGTTGCGCTTTCAGGTCGTCAAAGAACTCTTCGGCCGGAAGGGAGTCCCCCATCCGGATCAATTCGAGCAGCGGGTCGGAAGCCATCGGAGATTCGCCGCCGTTGTTCTCCAATTGCGAAGCCTGCGGGGCCGGACGTTCTTGCCGGCCGACCAGAACGCGAGGTACTTCGCGGTGAGTGGCCAGGAGGGTGATGAGTTGCTCCACGCGTGCGCGGTGATCGTGGACTCGAGAAATGAACTCCACTCCCATGCCCGATTGCGGATGCGAGACGCGGACAACCCCGTCGAGAAGACACTCAGAGTTTGCCACTCGGACGCTGGCCAGCACAGGCGTGCCCACCGGATAGGGCGCGCCGGTTTCCAGGTAGCAGGCTCCGGCACTGATGTCAGTCAATCGCCAACGCCGGGTGGGAGATGCCGATGCGGCTGCGGGCAAAGGCTCATGGCCTGCGGGCTTGCTTTCCGCTCGCGACAAATTCTCCTCGACTCTCCAATCGGAGGGCGAATACTCGATTCCCCAGAAGTTGCCGGGATTGTCCAGTTCGACTCCCAACAGCCAGGTTTCGGGGTCGCCGCCCAGCGAGACCACGTCTGCGACGTGCGCGGCGGTGTGGCGTTTCGCCGAAATGATTTCCAGCCGGACCCGGATTCCCTTTGGAACCGCGCGGTGGATGATCAATCCGCAGCCGTGGGCGTTCACCAGGGTGGTTTGGCACGGTTCAGAAAACACCAGCCCGGATTCCAGGCTGGTCATCAGGACGGGGATTTCCAACGGCAGTCTCGTACTGCGTCGAATCGCGAGCTGTTCCTGAGAAGCGCTCACTACCGTATCTCGACCACCCGGCCGCAAGAAACCATGCTAGAACACTGGAAAACCGGCAGGTACAAGATTCCAGCGGCGCTGGTTTCCAGTTAGGTACGTCCCGGCGACGTTGGTCAGCGATGGCGCTGGCTGGTTGGTTCTCGCCGCCGGGGATGGTTCGGAATCAGCCGCCGGCTTTGACGGCAGGTTCGGCGGCCTGGAAACCGATCTTGCTGTGGGTTCCGTCGCAGAAAGGCTTGTTGACCGATCCGCCGCAACGGCATAGAGAGAAGGCCGGTTTGCCGGTGAGATCGTACTTGTTACCGTTGGGGTCAACAACCTCGACGAGACCATTGGGGTCTTCAACGCGAAAAGGGCCGTTGGGGCGAACCGTGATTTTGACTTGCGCCATGGAGCCTCCGGTTGGAATGGGAGATTCTAAAAACTATCACAGGTCTTGGTTCAAGTTCTCGGTTCTCAGTTCTCGGTTCTCAGTCAGAAGCCAAACGGTTTTCAACTGAGAACTGGGAACCGGGAACTGAGAACTTCTCTTACCGCCAGCGGTCTACGGCTTCCCACCAGGTGAGTTTGACCCATTCGTCGAGAGTGGTTTTGGCCCATTCGCGGTTGGTCCACCAGAAAGTGCCGAAATGGGTGGGATCCTGCGCGGCGGCGACGGTGAACTGGTACTGCGGAAGGCGGTGGCGAAAGATGCGCAAGGCGCGTCGCGAGTGGGACGCGGAGGTCACGATCAGCACGGTGTGCACGCCGCGCGACTGGAGACAGCGGTTCACGTCGTCGCTTTCGGCGTAGGTGGAGAGGCCGGTAATGGGGCACACGGAAATGCGCTCTCTTTCCGGAAGGGAGTCGGTGTAGCGCTGTGCCACATCGGTGAGACGCTGATCGTAGACCAGGTCGCGAGCTTCCACATCCAGAAAAACGTGGGGAGCCATTCCTTGACGGAGAAGTTGTAGAGCGTGGGCAGGGCGGACGGAAGTTTCTCCGGCAAGCACGATGATGGCGTCAGATTTTTGCGGTTCGTCCACGACGAGAAAACGGCCCGCCTGGGTGGCGAGGGCGACGAGGATCAGGAGCAAGACAAGCAGTCCACGGATGCGCATGCTACGCGCATGTTACTAAGGAAATCGGTATCGGGTCGAATTCGATTACGCGAGTAATCACACGATCGGGCTATTCGAAAACAATCCCGCTAAAAGCCGCGTCTTCCGCGGTGAATTCAGCGCGTTCGATGCTAAACTTCTGGTCTGACTTATGACTGCTCAACTGACCTCTTCTTCTCTCTTGGCTGACCTAAAAAGCCGCATTGAAGCCCGCAAGGCGCGGGTGGGAATCATCGGCCTGGGCTACGTGGGATTGCCGCTGGCACTGCTCTACAGCGAACAGAAGTTTCCTGTGACGGGGTTCGACATTGACCAGAAAAAGGTCGAAACGCTGGCCAAGGGCGGTTCGTACATCTTCCGCATTTCGCCGGAGGAGATCCAGTCGGCGAAGACGAGCGGGTTCAACGCCACGTCGGACTACGCTCGCATCACCGAAATGGACGCCATCATTATTTGCGTGCCGACGCCGCTGAACGAGTATCACGAACCCGACCTGAGCTACATCACGAATACCGCCCACGCGGTGGCGCCGCATCTGCGCGCCGGGCAGATCGTCATTCTGGAGAGCACGACCTACCCGGGCACCACCGAAGAAGTGATGGTTCCGATCCTGGAGAAAGAGAACCGGGCGGGACTGAAGGCGTCGCGCCAGAGCGCGGCCAGTGATCAGGAATTCTGGGTTGCGTTTTCGCCGGAGCGCGAAGATCCGGGCAATACCTCAGTGGCCAGGCACGACATCCCCAAAGTGATCGGGGGCCTGGACAAGCAAGCGAGCGAAATCGCAGGGGTGTTGTACGGTTCGATCTTCCGGCGCACGGTTCCGGTGTCGTCACCGGCGGCGGCGGAGATGACGAAACTGCTGGAGAACATCTACCGCTGCGTAAATATCGCGCTGGTGAACGAACTGAAGCTGCTCTGCCTGCGCATGAACCTGGATATCTGGGAGATCATTGACGCGGCCTCGACCAAGCCTTTCGGCTTTCACCCGTTTTATCCGGGACCGGGACTGGGCGGACATTGCATTCCGGTCGACCCGTTCTACCTGTCGTGGAAGGCGAAGGAGTTCGACTTTCGCACGCGCTTCATCGAACTGGCCGGCGAAGTCAACACGGCGATGCCGTATCACGTGATCACTGCGACGATCAGCGCGCTGAACCAGCAGAAGAAGGCGATCAATGGGTCGAAAGTGCTGGTGCTGGGCGTCGCGTACAAGAAGGACATTGACGATCTGCGGGAATCGCCGGCGCTGACCATCATCGAACTGTTGCAGAAGGAAGGCGCGGAAGTGAGCTACCACGATCCCTACTTCCCGTTCGTGGGCCGGGGCCGCAAGTACGATTTACAGATGACGCGGTCCTCGCTCGACAACCTGGGACAGTATGACTGCGTGCTGATCGTGACCGATCACACGGATTACGACTACAAGCGGATCGTGAACGAGGCGAAATTGGTAGTGGATTCGCGCAACGCCACGCGCGGGATCCAGAGCGAGAAGATCGTGCACTGCTAGGCCGAGAGCAGGTTTCGGTTTCGGGGCGGCATGCCAGTCATGCCGCCTTTTTCTTTGCTTTGGGGCGGGCACGGGAAGGCTTGCGCTGTGCTAGTATTCGGCGTTGGCTGCGGCCCCGTCGGGAGTGATCGGGTTCCGGGGCCGCGCACAAAACCGGCAGTTTTCATACGGTGCCCCGATGAAGGATACGCTCGGAGTCCTGCTCGCCGGAGGCGCGGGCGAGCGTCTCTATCCGCTGACCCGCGATCGTGCCAAGCCGGCCGTCACCTTTGGCGGCATCTACCGCATCATTGACATCACGCTGTCGAATTGCCTGAACTCGGGCTTACGCCGCGTCCACATCCTGACCCAATACAAGGCGCTCTCTCTCAACCGGCACATCCGCGAGGGTTGGAATATCTTTGGCCGGGAGATCGGCGAGTTCATCGAAATCCTGCCGCCCATGAAGCGGGTAAGCGAGAACTGGTACATGGGAACGGCGGACGCGGTCTATCAGAACATCTATTCGATCGGCTCGGAGCAGCCGAAGCATGTGCTGATCCTGTCGGGCGATCACATCTACAAGATGGATTACGGGCGCATGCTGCAGCAGCACAAAGATGCCGGCGCCGATGTGACGGTGGCCACCATTCTGGTGGACCCGGCGGAATGCCACCATTTCGGCGTGGTCGAAATTGACCGCACCAGCCGGATCGTCGGTTTCCAGGAAAAGCCCAAGCAGACCGATCTGCGTTCGCCTTACGACCCGACGAAAATTTCGGCATCGATGGGCGTCTATCTTTTCAATACCGATGTGCTCATCCCGGTGCTGCTGAAGGACGCCGAGGATCCGGACTCGAGCCATGACTTCGGCAAGAACATTCTGCCCAAGATGCTCGACGACTACCGTGTGTTCTCGTTCAACTTCGTGGACGAGAACAAAAAGGAAGCGCAGTACTGGCGGGACGTGGGGACGCTGGAGGCGTACTACGAAGCCAACATGGACCTGGTGTCGGTGTCGCCGGTGTTCAATCTGTACGACGAGCACTGGCCCATCCGGACGCACCAGCGGCAGTATCCGCCGGCGAAGTTTGTCTTTGCCGAAGCGGCGCGCATGGGACACGCGCTGGATTCGCTGGTGTCCCAGGGCTGCATCATCTCGGGCGGCACGGTGCAGGAATGCGTGATCTCGCCGGATGTGCGAGTGAACTCGTTCAGCGAGGTCGAGGCGAGCATTCTGTTCTCCCACGTAAACGTGGGACGCCGTTGCAAGATCCGGAGGGCGATCCTCGACCGGGACGTGCACATTCCGGAAGGAACAACCATCGGATACGACGCCGAAGCCGACCGCGAGCGCTATTTTGTGACCGACAGCGGCATCACGGTGGTGACACGCGACTACTCGCTATTTGAGAATCCGGTGACGGTGGATTACTTTACGAGCGAGTAGTTCGGAGTTCGTAGTTCGGAGTTCGGTTTCCAGGCCAAGTTTCGGTTGAACCTGGTTCACACAAACTACGAACTACCAACTACGAACTACCGCTTTCTATGGCTTTCGACCTGCGGCGCCTTTTCAAGAAAGAAAAACAGGAACACCGGATTCTGCGGCAGATGGAGCGGGGCGACCGCCTCCAGCCGGAGTATCACCGCGCTACGCCGGAGTGTCCGCACCCGGAGTGGTGGAGCATGTTCGATTCGATGACCGCCGAGGTCGAGGTGCTGGAGTTTCTGCGCGTTGTGATCACCACCATCAAGCCGGAACTGGTGGTGGAAACGGGGACGTTCAGCGGCATCAGCACGCTCTGGATGGCCGAGGGGCTGAAGGCCAACGGGCGCGGACGGATTATCACCTGCGAGTTCGATGCCAAGGTTTATGAGAGTGCGAAGGCGCGGATCGCCGCTTCGGGACTGGCGGAGTGGATCGAATTGCGGAATGAATCGAGCCTGGAGATGAAGGTCGAGGGTACGATTGACCTTTTTTTCAGCGACAGCGACATGCCGATCCGAGAGGAGGAGATCCGGCGGTTTTTGCCGCAGATCAATCCGTACGGATTGATTCTGATGCATGACGCCAGCTCCCATTTGAAGATCGTGCGCGAGGCCGCGCTGAAACTGGAGCGCGAGGGGCTGATCTCGGTGGTGCTGCTGCGGACGCCGCGCGGGCTGGTGGTGGCGCAGAAGCGGGAGGGGCGGAGATAGAGCCCTGAAGGTGATCCCGAGCCTTGCGCTGTGCGCGGTTCGGCGTTACGATGCGCGCTGAATATCCTTTGCGTTTCACAGAGGTTGCCATGGTTCGTGCCGCCGTCGTCGTTGCTCTTCTGTGCTTCTCGCTGTTTTCCTTCGCTCAGCTCGACAAGATTGTGATCCCGGCGGGCACGCCCGAAGATAAGGCGCTGGCCGAGATCTCGAACGAGCAGGATGCGCAGAAGAAAGTCGCCATGTACGAAGACTTCGTGCAGAAGTTTTCGGGGAATCCCGCGGCGGTGGCATATGGCAACTGGCAGATCGCGCAGTCGTACCAGACCGACGGCAATCTGGAAAAAGCACTGAGCTATGGAGACAAGGCGCTGGCAGCCGTGCCGACGAATCTCGACATCCTGGTTTCGCAGACCAACATCGCGCAGCAGATGAAATCGAACGCGAAGGTGATGGAATATGCGACGCGGGGGGGAAAAGCGTACAACTCGGTGGCGCAGACGCCGAAACCCGAGGGCATGACGGACGAGCTATTCGCGCAACGCGTTGCCGAAGCCAAGGAGAGCAACAAGAGTTCCTACGAATTCCTGGAAACGGCGGCCTTCAACACCATCGCCGATGAGAAAGACGCGAAGACGCGCATGAACTACATCGAGCGTTTCACGCCGGCGTTTCCCGCTTCGCGCTTCGACGAGCCGGTCACGCAGTACGCGATATACACGCTGGGACAGTTGAACGATTCGGCGCGGCTGTTCTCGTACGGAGAAAAGGCGCTGGCGGCCAATCCGAACAGCATGCCGACGATGCTGCTGCTGGCGAACACATATGTGGAAGACACACGTCCGGCCAGTTGGGCAAAGGCCATCACCTACTCGCAGAAAGTGATCGAGTTGGCGAAGGCGGATGCTCCGGACGCGGACCGGTCGCGCAAACTCTCCGGGGGCGTGGCACATTCCACGCTGGGTTACGCCTACGCCAAGCAGGAAAAGGCAGCGGCGGCAATCCCGGAACTGAAAACGGCGGCGGCGCTGCTGAAGGGCCAGGACGACGTGGCCTACGCGACTGCGCTTTACCGGCTGGGCTGGGCCTACGCGAAGACCAACAGGACCGCCGAGGCCCGCGCGGTGCTCGAAGAGGCGGTAAAGATTCCAGGGCCGCTGCAGGGGCCGTGCCGGGAATTGCTGGCCAAGGTGAATGCCTCCAGGACCGCGAAGCCGAAATAGTCGACCATCAAATATAATCTGCGCCCTCGGCCGCTTTCTCGGCGCTCGCGCCGTTTCAAAGCTTTTGACCGCGAGAGGACGCATAGGTCTCGCGGAGTTCGCTGAGACGAACTTCCACCCCACGAAAAACCGCTCTAGTGCTTCACCAGATCATCGGAGAGCAGGTGGGCTTTGAGGGCCAGGGTGTGGGCTCTCGGGGTGTCACCGTCTTTGAGTGCGGAACGGGCGCCGTCCATGTAGGAGCGGATCTGACCTATCGTTTCCTGCTGCGTGGCGGTCAGCGTTCGTCCGGCAAGCTGCTTGAGATTGGTTTCCGTCGAAGTCAGCAACTGCTCTGCGTTCTGGCGCTGATGGCTGGCTTCTTCCTGCGTAATGCCGGGTACGATTTGTGCCGGAGGCTCACTCGCGCCGCCCTGATGGACGACGATCTTGCGGGGCTCGCCGGGGGCGGTTGCCGGCTTATGAGCGCGGCGTTTGCGGGCCTTGGCTGTGGCGGGGCTCTTCTTCTTCGGAGCTTCCTTCTGGGTTGCGGGCTGGGTTTGGTTGGCGGGCGGAGACTGGGTGTTCTCCGCTGGAGTCGAAGGCGGAGCCTGCGCGGCGGAATCCGAGGGAGGAGGGGAGTCCTGTTGGGTCAGCAGGGAGCTGACGGAGAACACTGTCAGTGCGGTGGCGAGTATGCAGGCCAAGTACATCGGCCGTCCCTCCGGGACTGGACTTGAATTCCTCACTTCTCCCAGCGCTGAAGCGCGGGGCTAAGTTCGGCCGCCCCTCTTGGGGCTTGTTCAGCAGCAGGCAGCTTTAGTGTAACTCTGTGCCCGCGGTCACGAGCGGGCGGCGGCTTGGGTCGGGGCATTGGCAGGCTGCGTCAGCGCCGGCAGACGCAAGCGGAAGGTGGTGCCGACGCCGACGGTGGATTCGAAATCCACCTTGCCATGGTGCCACTCTACGTACTGGGAGGCCTGCGCCAGCCCGATCCCGCTTCCGCCCTTATCTTTCCTGGTGGTGAAGTAGAGTTGAAAAATTTTTCCCTGAAGCTCGGGAGGAATGCCGCAGCCCTGGTCGCGTACTTCGGTGAGGATAGTGTCGTCCTCGCGATGAGCGGCAAGAGTCAGCGTTCCGCCCTGGGGCATGGCCTGCACTCCGTTCAATACCAGGTTCAGAACCGCCTGCTTCATGAGATCGAAGTCGACGCGCACCAGGAGAGGCTCGCCGGGCAACTCGCGGGCCAGGCGCACGCCGTGCTGCTCGGCATCGGGGGTGGCAAGAAGCGAGACGTCTTCCAGAATTTTTCGCATATCCACCTCTTGCTCGCGGAGTTCGCGCGGGCGCGTGAAATCCACCAGGGTCTGCACCACGTCATCGAGGCGGTGGATCTCGTCGCCGATGACGTCCATATGGCGCCGGGTCTCGGGATCTGCGCGCTGCATCTTGTTCTGAAGCAATTGCAGGTGCAGCACGATGGCATTCATGGGGTTCTTGACCTCGTGGGCTACCTCTTTCGTCTGGCGGCCGCTGACCGACAGGCGGCGGGAGATTTCGATTTCATCTTCAATGCGGTGCACCGACTCGAGATCACGCATGATAAGCAGAGCCCCGATGGAGGAGCCTTTTTCGTGGATGAAATCGAGCGAGACCTGAACGCGACGTTTGTCGGCGGCATCGAATTCGTACTGCGCAAGAGGACGTTGCTGCAGGAAAGCCGGCAGCACGACGGCACCCAAGTGGGAACCGTCGGAAAAAATCTCTTCGGCGCTGCGTCCCAGGATTTCTTGGCGGGGCCGGCCGAGGAACTTTTCCGCGGAGGCGCTGACCAGCACGACGTGGGAATCGCGGGTGAAGAGCATGAGGCCATCCTGCAGATTGGCCATGACCTGCTCGACGTTGTCCTTGAGGGCGGAGAAGATCTGGTTGGTGTCGCGGATCTGGCGGCCGAGGTGGGCAATTTTCAAGGAGACGAGGCCGACTTCGTCGGCGGCAGAATCGTCGGCGGGCAGCATCTCGGTTGCTCCGGCGCTGGCGCTGTCGAGGTTGCGCGCGATTCTCTTTAAAGGTCCCAGGGCGACGTTCGAGATCACCGCGGACAGCACTAGCGAACAGAAGATGGCGACGACGCAGAAGAATGCTGCCTGCTGCAGGCGGGGGTTGAGTTCGTTGCGGAGAAAAACCGTCGCGACTCCGACACGGACGCTGCCGAAGGGCTGGCCGCCGAGTTCCAAGGGGATGCTCACGTCATACACAGTGGCGGGGCTGTAGAGCATGCGCAACTGGCGGCGGAAGCCGGCATCGCGCAAGACGATCAGGTCGGGGCGAGGCGGAACGGGTTTGCCGTTGAGCGCGGGATTGGTGTCGAGGATGGCGATGCCGGTGGGATCAACGATGGCGGCGTCGTAGATGATCTGCGAATTTCCGACGACGGACTCGAGCATGTCGTTCAGGTTGGTGTCGGTCTGGAGGTAGTCGGAAACGGCGGCGCGCAGGGCCTTAGGATTGGCGGTATCGACTCGGGTGCTGGAAAGATCGGGGACGGCCTTGGAGGCGGCGTACTCCAACTGGCGGGTGAGCATGGAGGCAGTTTCGTCGGCCCAGAGCATGCGTTGCCGCAGCAATTGCGAGAGATAGATCCAGGAAAAGCCGAACACCAACGCGGTGATGAGCGTGGTGATCACGAACACGATAATGGCTTTGCGGCTCATGGTTAGAAAACCAGTTCCCAGTTCTCAGTTCTCGGTTCTCAGCAAGAGCACAGGGGTTTCAGGCAGGACTGAAAACTGAGAACTGGGATCTGAGAACTGGTTCTTACGCGCTATTCCTCCGGCGCCATCACTGCATCCGGAGCCCGTCCGTACTCCTTGAGCTTATTATGCAGCGTTTTCAGGCTGATGCCGAGAATCTCCGCAGCCCTGGTCTTGTTGTTGCTGGTCGCCTGCAAAGTCTTGAGGATGAGCTGCTTTTCGGCTTCCTCGACAGTTGTGCCAACGCCCAAATGCACGGCGTTGGGATCATGCACGGCGGGACGGACGCTCTGCCCGAAACCGGGCGGCAGATGCTTGGTCTCGACCAGGCCGCTCTCGCAGACGATGACGGCACGCTCGAGAGTGTTGCGCAGTTCGCGGACGTTGCCCGGCCAGGCATAGCTCTGGAAAAGGTTCAGGACTGCTTCGCTTACATCAGCCACTTTGCGGTCGTGCTTCTGGCTCATTTCCGCGAGCAGGTATTTGACCAGGTCGCGGATGTCCTCCTTGTGCTCGCGCAGCGGAGGCATATGAATGTTGAAGACGTTGAGGCGGTAGTAGAGGTCCTGGCGCAGTTCGCCCTGGGCGACCGCTTCGTCAAGAACCTTGTTGGTGGCGGCGAGAACGCGCACATCCACCGAGGTCTCGACTTTGCTGCCGAGACGGCGCAGCTTGTGATCCTCAAGGACGCGCAGCAGTTTGGCTTGCGTGCCCGGGGGCATTTCGCCGATTTCGTCGAGGAGCAGGGTTCCGCCCTCGGCGAGTTCGAAACAGCCGGTGCGGCGCTCGAAAGCGCCGGTGAAGGCGCCCTTCTCGTGGCCGAAAATCTCGCTCTCGATGAGAGTCTCGGGAATGGCGGCGCAATTGATGGGGACGAAGGGTTTGTTGCGGCGCGGACTCATGTCGTGGATGGTGCGCGCGACGAGTTCCTTGCCGGTACCGCTGGCTCCAGTGATGAGGACAGAAGCGGTGCTGGGAGCGACCATCTCGATAAGGTGGAAGATCTCCTGCATTTTGGAAGAGGAGCCGACGAGACGTCCGAGCGCGCCCTTGTCGCGCAAGGTGCGGCGGAGCGATTCGTTCTCGGTGCGGGTCTGGAGAATTTCGCCGATGTTGCCGAG
Source organism: Terriglobales bacterium (assembly GCA_016201265.1). Lineage (GTDB taxonomy): Bacteria > Acidobacteriota > Terriglobia > Terriglobales > Acidobacteriaceae > Acidiflorens. The sequence continues at coordinate 13,233 of JACQDD010000210.1, forward strand.
AATGGAGCGCAGGCGGCGGAAGTCGATGGGCTTCTCGATGTAGTCCTGCACACCAAGGCGGCCGGCGTGGAAAGCGGTCTCGGTGGTCTTCTGCGCGGTGACGATCACCACGGCGATAGACTGCGAGAGATCGGCGAGGCGCTCCACCAGTTCCATGCCGTCCATGCGGGGCATCTTCACGTCGGTGATGACGATGGAGGGGGAGAAGGCGCCCACTTTTTCCAACGCCTCGACGCCGTCGGCGGCGGTGTCGGTGCGGTACCCCCAGCTGGAAACCAGTTCGGCCAGCCCGGTGCGTTCATTCTCCTCGTCTTCGACAATCAATATGCGTTCCTGAGTCATAGGCCCAAACCGTTATTATTCAGCCTGCGGCGCTGGCTCGCAACCCAGGGGAAGCGCGGGAGCATATCAATTTGAGATGCGCCTGACAGGGAGGGGGGGGAACTACGGTTGGCGACAGCCACTGGCAATGCTGATTCGCCTTCGGTGATTCTTCCCCTTTTCGCGGAGCGCAGGCTTGCTGTAGAATTCAGAGTTCCCAGGGCGACCAAATCCTTTCGTGCCCTCAGGCTCCGTTATTCTGTTCGTTTACTACATACTTCGCAGTGGAATCGATTCGGAGGATTTTATGTCACTTTGTTCCCAAACTCGCCGGAGAAGCGTGAGCGTCGCTTTGATTCTGGCCCTGGTTATGGTGTTGCTGCCGTCTTTGTTGAGTGCGCAAGACGAAAAGCCACCAAAAGCGGACTTGTTTGTTGGTTATCAGTGGCTCAATCCTGGCGGCACGGTGCCAGTGGGCTCCAATCCGCCGTTCCAGCCGCCGCCTCCGCCGGTGGCGACGAAGTTGCCGAGCATGTCGATTGGCTATGGCTCAACCGTGACCTACAACTTCGACAAGTGGTGGGGCCTGTCGCTCGATGTGGGCGGGAACTTCCAGGACAAGGCCAGCGAAAGCACGATCTCAGTGGGACCTCGCCTGATGTGGCGGGGCGAGAACATGAACATGTTCGTGCATACCATGCTGGGGTTGAACCGCCTGAGTCCCAAGGCCGTGTCCTCGAGCAATGGCATCGGAGCAATTCTGGGCGGCGGCATGGACATGAAGATCTGGAAGCCGCTGAGCTTGCGGCTGTTCGAGGTGGACTACGTCCTGGGGCGGCACAACTTCTCCGACGTGGCGCCGGTGACAGAGCCCGATCTTCGGCATCCGGTGCTGAATGGCGTGCGTCTGCGCACCGGTCTGGTGTTCAACTTCGGCGGCGGAGAGAAGGAAGTACCGGCAGCGGCGTCCTGCTCGATCGACCACAGCGAAGTGATGGTGGGAGAGCCGGTGCACGTGACCGTGGCCCCGAGCAATTTCAACCCGAAGCACGCGCTCACCTACGCCTGGTCGAGCACGGGCGGCAAGATCGAAGGCAAAGATACGGGTGCGTCAATCGACACCAACGGCCTGGCCGGCGGCAGCTACACCGCGACCGCGCGGGTAAATGATCCGAAGGCCAAGAAGAACAACGAGGCGAGCTGCACGTCGAACTTCACCGTGAAAGAGCCGCCCAAGAACCCGCCGCAGATTTCCTGCTCGGCGAATCCGACGAGCGTGTTGACTGGTTCGCCCTCGACCATCACCTGCACCTGCACCAGCCCGGACAGCGTTCCCGTGACGGTGGGCGGGTGGACGTCGAGTGGCGGCAGCATTTCCGGCAGCGGAAATTCGGCGACGCTGAATACGACCGGGGCGCCGGCCGGTACGGTCACGGTGAACGCGACCTGTACCGATTCGCGCGGCCTGACGGCTTCGGCTTCGAGTTCGGTGACGGTGGAGAACCCGCCGCCGCCCCCTCCGCAGGCCAGCAAGTTGAACGAGTGCGAATACCCGAACAAAATGAAGCCGTGGCGCGTGGATAACACCTGCAAGGCCATGCTGGATGACGCTGCGCTGAAGTTGCAGCAGGATCCTGAAGCCAAGCTGGTCGTCGTGGGCAACGCCGATCCCAAGGAGAAGCGCAAGAACCTGGCGGCGGAGCGCGCGGTCGACGTGAAGGCGTATATCTCGGGCGGCGAAGCGAAGCAGAATATTGACCCGAGCCGCATCGAGACGCGCACCGGCACCGAGGGTACGATGACCTCGGAGCAATGGATCGTCCCAGCCGGCGCCACCTTCCCCGAGGCCAGCACCACGGCCCCGGTGGATGAGACCAAAGTGAAGGCGATTCCGGACCATCCCAAGCCGGCGGCCAAGAAACCGGCCAAGAAGGCGCCGTAACTTAGAAGAAAAGCACCAAGGGCCGGTAGGAGATACCCTACCGGCTCTTTTTTTTGCGCTGTTCTTCGGTAACCTTGCCGGGTGCGTGCTAGCCTGTCAGTCTCTGGGGACAGGCGAATACTGTTCGCAGGGGTCAATTTACGCTTATGAAACGGGGCGTTATCCGCAAGAGTCTGTTGGTGCTGGCTTTCGGGCTGGTGAGTACGGCGCTGCTGGCCTCCGGATCGTGGCAAGTGTTGGGTCCGGATGGCGGCGACGCGCGCAGCCTGGCCTACGATTCCCACAATCCCGACCACATGCTGCTGGGCACGAGCACGGGTCAGTTGTTTGTCTCGAACGATGCGGGACACAGCTGGTCGCGTTTTGCCCGCCTGGGTGGCGATGACTATGTGCTCGATCACATCGCGATCGATCCTCAGGATTCGAAGCGCGTGTATGTGTCGGCCTGGAGCTTGTCGAGCCAGCAGATCGGCGACATTTACCGCACCCGCGACGGCGGCAAGAACTGGGAAACCCTGCCCGCGATGCACGGCAAGTCCATTCGCGCGATGGCGGTGTTTCACGCTAATTCGAAGGTGCTGGTAGCGGGAGCGCTGGAGGGCGTGTTCCGCAGCAAGGATGGCGGCGATAGCTGGGAGCGCATGTCGCCCGCGAATCACTCCGATATCAAAAACATTGAATCGATAGCTGTCGATCCAAAGGATTCCAACATCGTTTATGCCGGCACCTGGCACCTGGCCTGGAAGACGGCCGATGGCGGCGCCTCGTGGCAGCAGATCAAGAAGGGCATGATTGACGATTCGGACGTGTTCTCGGTGATCGTGGACCATGCCAATCCTGCGGTGGTTTTCGCCAGCGCCTGCTCGGGCATCTACAAGAGCGAGAGCGCGGGCAACCAGTTCTCGAAGATCCAGGGCATCCCGTTTTCGGCGCGGCGCACGCGCGTGCTGAAGCAGGATCCGACCAACGAGAACATCGTTTATGCGGGCACGACGGAGGGGCTGTGGAAGACCATGGACCTGGGCAAGACCTGGAAGCGGGTGAGTAACCCGGAGATCGTGGTCAACGATGTGCTGGTTGATCCGCGGGATTCGAATCACGTGCTTCTGGCGACGGACCGCAGCGGCGTGATGGCGAGCAACGACGGAACGCAGAGCTGGTCCACGTCGAATCGGGGCTACGCGCATCGCTACGTCTCGGCCCTTCTGGCCGATGTGAAAGAAGCGGACACGTTCTACGTGGGCCTGGTGAACGACCGGGAATACGGGGGCGTTTTCTATACGCGAGACGCCGGACGCAGCTGGCTGCAGAGGAGCGCTGGGCTGGGCGGGCGTGACATTTTCTCGCTCAAGCAAGCAGCGGGCGGCACACTGGTGGCGGGAACCAATCGCGGGATGTTCTCCCTCGAGCGCAATGCCAGCGAGTGGCGTCCGATGAACGCGGTGGTGACGGAGCAGATCGTCAAGACCACGAAGAAAGGGTCGAAAAAAGCCGCGACCACAACCATCGTGAAGAAGTCGGAACTGGATGCTCGGGTGAACGATTTGGAACTGGGCTCACAGCGCTGGCTGGCGGCGACGACCCAGGGCATCTTCAGCAGTACCGACCAGGGTAAGACCTGGAAGGGCGGGCCGGTGCTGGGACAGAAAGACTTCGTCTCAGTGCGGGCGCAGGGGTCGTTTATGGTGGCCACCACGCGATCGAGCGCACTGGTTTCCAATGATTCGGGCGCGACCTGGAAACAGGCCGGGCTGCCTTCCTACCTGGTTGGCATCCGCGGCAGCGCGATTGCCCACGACGGTGGAATCGTGATCGCCGCTCGCGAAGGCGTCTTCCGCAGCGGAGACAACGGCACGAGCTGGGAGCATGTCGTGAACGGGCTACCGGGGAAGGACATCACTTCGGTCAGCTTTGACGCGGCTAACAAACGGTTGCTGGCGACCAGCGATTCGACGGGCGTGATCTTCGTCAGCAGCGACAGCGGACGCTCATGGCAGCGCGGTCCGGACAGCGGATTCCCGCTGCGTCGGGTCAGCGTGGTGGGCGGACGTTTCGTGGCGGCGACTCCGTTTGACGGCGTGGTGGTACAGCCGGAAGACGGGAACATCAGCGCTGCGGCTGGAACGGGTAGCACCAACTAGCACTCAGCAATCAGCAGTCAGCATTCAGGGGAGCGGGGACGCTCCCCTTTTTGCGTTGAGGTTGCGGTGAGAGGCTCAGCACTTGGCATTTAGCACTTGGCACTTAGCTTTTCTGTTTGCGGCCCAGGCGGGGGCGGTATTTTCTGACTTGGCGGCAAAAAGTACACGACTCCCCTTCGAATACTACTCATAAGTCTTTTGTTTTCAGTAGGCGTGATGGCATCCTCCGTGCGCTTCCGTAGTCCGGGAAAGGGAGACTTGATGAAATTGTCCAGGGCTTCTGTAGTCGCGGTGCTGGTTCTGATTGCCGGCTTTCTGGTGGGGTGCGGGAAGGAAACTGGGGTTCCGGGCGATGATTCGGCGAGCGCCGAAGATTCGCAGAAGATGCCTTTCGATCGCGAGGCGCGGTCCGGGGGAATTTCGCCGAGCCGGTCGCTGGTGCCGACCGTCAGCAAGCTGCCGGCAGGAACGCCGATCACGGTTCGCTTGCAGGGCACGGTGTCAAGCGCGTCATCGAATGCGGGCGACAGCTTCGAGGGAACACTGGATGAGCCGATCGTGATCGAAGGGCAGACGGCGATCACTCGCGGCACGGTGGTGACGGGACGAGTGCTGGCGGCGAAAGCGTCGGGACGGCTGCATGACCCAGGCTATCTGCGGATCGCGCTGGTCAGCCTCAATGTGGAGGGGAAACCGGTGGCCATCGAGACCTCGAGCATCTTTGCTAAGGGCGGCTCCCACGAAAAGCGGAACTGGGCGATGATTGGCGGCGGGACCGGCGCCGGAGCGCTGATCGGAGGGTTGGCTGGAGGCGGCAAGGGTGCGCTGATTGGCTCGGCGGTCGGAGCGGCTGGAGGCACGGGCACGGCCTATGCGACCGGGAAGAAGGAAGTGGCGTTTGGCGCGGAACGGCGGCTGACCTTCCGTCTGGCGCAGGCCGTGAATCTGCACTAATCCGAAGCCATCTCATAAACCAAGGCTGTCCCTCGGGGGCTGAAACCCGTATTTTGGGAGGCCCCGAGCGGCACGGCGAAGCCGTGCCCTTCCCAAAACCATTTATGCGATGGCTTTTGGAGACCACGCCGAATTGGGCGGCTACGACCTCCCGTTTTGGCAATACGTCCAACTGCTGGCTTGGACCGCCCCTCCGGAATTGTCACAATCCTACGTGACGGCACGCACTTAGCGGCGATGTGCCGAAGCTTTAGAATTCCCAAAAGAGGTGGCGTGCCACTGTTGGCGGAAAGCTGAGATGTACTTTTCCCAGCTTGAAACTGCGGTAGGTTCCCCCGCGCTGCCGATGATCCTGCTGCGCGTCTCGGCGCACCGGCCGGACCGTGAGCCCGGCCCCCAGGAAGGATCGCATGAGCTTGGCGGCAAGAGCACCGTCGCGGAGTCATCGGCCCATTGAACCGGGGCCCATGGGGCACGATAGCGAATTGCGGTTCCGCGCAATGTTTGAAGGAGCCGCAATCGGGATCGGCATCTGCTCCCTCGACGGCCACATCCTGGAAGGCAACCCCGCGCTCACAAAGATGCTTGGCTACAGCCGCAAAGAACTGGCCGGCATGCATGCGCGCGAGCTTCATCCCGGCGATTTTCAGCAGGACGAAGTTTATCTCGGAGAGCTGATGCGGGGCGCGCGCGACTCCTTCGAGTTAGAAAAACGCTATCTGCGCAAGGACGGGTCCTACCTCTGGGGCCATTTGACGGTGTCGATGGTGCGCGATGCCGGGGGCGAACCCGCTTTCCTGATCGCCATGATGGAAGACACAACCGAGCGCAAGCGCGTGGCGGAGCAACTGCGCGCAGCGGAAAAAATGGAGGTCATCGGGCGGCTGGCCGGGGGAATTGCGCACGACTTCAACAACCTGCTGACCGGCATCCTGCTGTATTGCGATCTGCTGGCGTCCGGACTGGAACCCGGGGGCCGGCTGCGACAGCACGTCGAAGAAATCCGCATGGCGGGCGAGCAAGGAGCGGCGTTAACCCAACAACTCCTGGCCATCGCCCGCAAACAGGTGCCGCAGCCGCGGCCGATTCTGCTCAACGAGGTGGTGTCATCCACCGAGAACCTGCTGCGCCGGTTGATCGGCGAGCAAATTGAACTGGTCACCGAGCCCAGCTCGAAACTCGGGAAGGTGCTGGCCGACCAGACACAGTTGCGGCAGGTCCTATTGAACCTGGTGCTGAACGCGCGCGATGCCATGCCCAACGGCGGGCGGATCACGATCAGCACCCACGCCAAGCGCCTTCCCGGCAGCGCCCAGCCTGCCGTTTCGCTGACGGTCGAGGACACGGGCTGCGGCATGGACGAGGCGACACGGGCGCGGCTGTTCGAACCATTCTTCACGACGAAAAAGCCGGGACACGGCACCGGCCTTGGGCTGGCGACGGTGCAGCGCATCGTGGGGGAGTCCGGCGGGACAATCAAAGTCGAGAGTGAAGCCGGGCACGGCACCCGGATCGAAGTGTTTCTTCCGGCGATGAAGGTGGTCGCCGAAGTAAAGCCCGCAGCGGCCCGCACGGGGAGCGGCGAAACCATCCTGCTGGTGGACGATCATACGAGCGCCCGCAACTCCATGCAGCGCGTCCTGCACCATGCCGGATACCGCGTCCTGCCGGCATCCAGCGGCAAACGGGCGCTGAAGGTCTTCGCGGAAAATTTAAGTGAGGTCGATCTGCTGATTGCCGACTGGATGATGCCAGGAATGAATGGCCGGGAACTGGCCGAGAAGTTACGCCACCAGAAACCGGGATTGAGGGTGCTGCTGATTTCCGGCTACCACGACGCCCAAGGCGGGCCCGAAGGCGGCTCCGTGGCCTTGATTCGCAAGCCATTCGCCGGCAGGGCGCTGATCGAACGTATTCATGAAGTTTTGGATTCATAGGGAGGTACGCCATGTTAGCCATCGAAGCTGTGGTGATCCCGGCCCCGCAAATTGAGGGGGCCAATTTCCTGAACCTGTTGATCGTGGACGATGACCGCGCGGTGCGGGAAGCGTGCCGGGCGGTGGCCCAGTCGCTGGGCTTCAGCGCGCAAGTGGCCGAGTCGGCCGAGCAGGCCTACCGGATGCTCGACAACCAGGGCACGGACGTGATCCTGCTCGACCTGAAGCTGCCGGGAGCGGGCGGATTGGAGGCCCTGCACACCATCAAGGAGCATCGACCCGATGCGCTGGTGGTGGTGGTCACTGGTTATGGCACGGTGCAGTCGGCGGTGCAGGCGATGAAGGATGGCGCGTACGACTACGTGACCAAGCCCTTCAGTATGGAAGAACTACGGTTGCTGCTGGAGCGGGTGGCGGGCCATCTGCGGCTGAAGACCGAGAACCGGGTGCTGCGCGAGACCATCAAGTCGCGTCAGGGCTTCGGCAACATCATCGGGCGCGCGCCGGAGATGGAAAAGCTCTACCGCATCATCGCCAAGGCTGGCCAGAGTACGCATCCGGTGCTGATTCTGGGTGAGAGCGGGACGGGCAAGGAACTGGTGGCCAAGGCCATCCACTTCAACGGGCCCCACCGCACCAAGCCGTTCATCCCGGTGGACTGCGGGTCGCTGGTGCCGACCCTGATCGAGAGCGAATTATTTGGCCACGTGCGGGGAGCGTTTACGGGTGCGACCCATCCGAAAGACGGGCTGCTGGCGATCGCGGAAGGCGGCACGGTTTTTCTGGATGAGATCGGAGAGCTGTCCGTGGACCTGCAGGCGAAACTGCTGCGGGCGATCCAGGAGAAGGAAATTCGCCCGGTGGGAAGCGTGCGGCGGATACCGATCAATGTTCGCATACTGGCCGCGACCAACCGCGACCTGGAACAAGGGGTGGCGCAGGGCACGTTCCGGCGCGATCTGTATTTCCGGCTCAACGTGCTGACGCTGCGCATTCCTCCACTGCGGGAGCGGCGGCAGGATATCCCGTTGCTGGTCGCGCACGTGTTGGAGCGTCTGGGGCGGGACACCGGAACGGAAAGGACGATTTCCGACGAGGCACTCAAGATCCTGCTGAACTATGACTGGCCGGGCAACGTGCGGGAACTGGAGAACTGTTTGGAGCGGGCATGCGCGCTCTCCAGTGCGGACGAAATTCAGGTCCGCGACCTGCCGACACGGGTCTATAGCGCGCCGGCGGAGTTGATCGGGCTGAACCAGCCGAGCAATGGCATCGTCCCGATCGCCGAACTGGAGAAGCAGACAATCTTGAATGCGCTGGCGCAGGTCAACGGAGACAAGATGCTGGCCGCGCGGCTGCTGGGAATCGGGAAGACGACGTTGTATCGGAAGTTGAAGGAATACGCCTCCCAAAACTGAGCGTGCTCAAAGAGCTTCCGGCCATTGTTGCGCGCCGTGGTAGAGGGCAAGGATCAGGATGCCGTCTTTGTCGATGGCATAAGCGGCCAGGAAGGGGGTGTTGGAAATTACTAACTCGCGGGTACCAGTCACGGGGCCTGGTCTTCCGGACATTGGAAAAGTGGCGAGTTGCTGAACGCTGGCGACGATCTGCATCGCGATCCGGTCAGCAACCTCCTCGGAGTTGGAGAGAGCAATGTAATCACGGGCGTGATCGAGCTGCCGGATCGCCTGTTCGGTCCACTCGATCATGGGCGTGCTCGGCCCGTCCTTTTGAGCCTCCTTACAACCTCCTCATGGCTGACCACGCGGCCTTTGCGCGCTTCTTCCAGGCCCTTGCGCACGAGTGCGTCCTGATAGGCGTGCAGCTCGATGTAGTTGGTAATGGCCTGGTTGATGAGATAACTGCGCGGACGGTCCTGCGCGGCAGCCAGCGAATCGAGAGCGTCGATCTTTTCGGGGTCGGCGCGGAAGCTGATGGTTTTCTCGGCGCTCATAATACAGCAACAATATCATGTATTATTTTGTATTACCACAACAGTTGGAGCGATTGGGCGACAGAGTAGTGGGAATCCAGCGCCGCCGCCCGAGGGCCGGGTGCCCTCGGGACAGCCGGCAAGGCTCGCCCTGAGCGAAGCCGAAGGGTGCCGGCGCTACCTCCTGCTTCCCAAAACTGAGCGGGGAAAGGCGGGCTGGTGCCGAAACGGGAAATCGCGAGAGACACGAGTTCGTAACTCCTTTTTTTTCAGACACTAACGTTTGGTCAGGAAGTTGCAGAAAGATTGAGCATGATCCTTGTAGTGACTCCCAACCTGCGGGCCGATGAGTGCACGGCGGCGCTGCATCAGGCCACGGGCGAGGAGGTAGTTCTGGCAGAAAGTCTGCGCAAGGCCGCCACCCTGTTGCGCGCGGAATCCTACGTGGCCGTGGTCCTTGATCAGTACCTTCTGGAAACCGAGCCGGACGAGACCGAGGCGGTGATGCAGCACCTTGGGACCGCCATCCCGGTGCAAGTGAATCTGGCCATCAGTAGCGTGGAACGGCTGGTGCGGGAGGTGCGGGCGGCGGTGCAGCGGCGCAAACGGGAAGAAGTGGCGGCGCGTCAGGCCGCCGTCAGCGCGCTGCACAGCGAACTCAATGGCACCATCACGGCGTTGCTGCTGTCCTGTGAGCTGGCGCTGGATACGCCGGGCCTGCCCTCGGCAGCAATGGAGAAGCTGGAGTCGGCCCACAGCTTGGTGCGAAAGCTGCGGTCGCAATTGCAGACCGCGGAAGCCGGCGAGGACTGAGGGCGCAGCGCAAACGGCGCCAGAGCCTAAAAGGCGAAAAGATAAGAGAGCTTGACGAAGACCACGTTGCCCAGGTCGGCGGGGTCAAGCGGCGAGTGTTTCTGGTGGTTGTATCCCAGGAAAAAAGCGCTGCGGGCGGTGAAATCGTAAGCGAGCAGCGAGTTGACGCTCAGGTTTGAGCCCAGGTGGTCGTCCTCGTACTGGAGCAGAACGCGGGCGCGCAGCTTGGGCGTGAACTGGTAGAGCCAGCGCGAGAGCAGGAAATTCCGGTTCTGATAGTGGGTGTTGTTCCCGAGCGATTCGCGAATTTGGGTTCCGCTCAGTTCCCAGCGCAGATGATCGCCGAGGCGGGCGTTCAGACCCAGCTCAATCTGTTTGCGATAGCCGTAGTAGTCCCAGTCATACTGCACCTGTTTGCCGCCCACGAAGCGCACGTGGAAGGAGAGCGCGCGATTGGTATTGCTGTTGAGAATGAAGGAATAGCGAGGAGTCAGGTACACGCGAGTCGTATTTTGGCGGGTGGTCAGTCGCGCGTCGCAGCTGGGGGTGGAATCACAAAACACGAAATCAAAGAAGCGGGTCCGGTCATAGGAATAGCGCGCGTGAGCGGACCAGAAGTTCTTGAATTGCGCGCTTAGTTCGGCGTCGGCTCCGGCGTCCTGGAATTCGCCACGGGTGCCGTTGGACTCGTCGTAGTTGAGAGTGGCAAAGAGCTGGCGGATTCCCCAACGGTTGATGAAGGGCTTGTATTCGATCGCCATGAATCCGCTCCAGCGATCGACTTCGGGTTCAAAGCCGATCTGGCTGAGGTCCACTTCGCGTCCCAGAAACTTGCCACCGGCAACGTAAGCAAACTTCTCCGAGTCATAGGTAAACTCGGATTTCCAGCCCAGGTGCTGAGCGTTCATTCCCGGATACAGAGCGTTGGTATTGACCATCAACTGGGAAGCCCAGGAGAGGTGCTCGCCGTGGAGGATGTTCAGATCCACGGCCTGGGCGGTCTCGGCCGCGCTGAGCAGGTTGCCACTGAAATCAGCCACGACGAGCGGGGTTTGCCAGCGGTTCACGGAGATGAAGCCGACGGACGACTTGGCCAAAATGCCACGCTCGACCCGAAGCACACCGAAAACAGCCGCCGGCGACAGTGCGTTCTGGCCGGTCTCGGGATCAGTGAAGCTGGTGCGCTGGGTAACGGCCTCCAGCGCGCCGATGGTCCAAGGGCCGCTTTTACCGGTGAGCTTGGCGCCCTGGAAAATGCTCTGCGGTTCGCCATTTGGCAGGCGCGCTCCGATGCGGCGCGAAAAAAACAAGTTCATGGGAGTGGCGAAATAGTTGGCGCCCTCGGTGAAGAACTTTCTTTTCTCCGGGAAGAAAATTTCGAAACGGGAGATCTGAGGCGTGAACTCGTCGGCCTCGGTATCGCCAAAATCGGGGTTGACGGTGAGGCTGGCGGTCAGGTTCTGGGTGATGCCGTAGCGCGCGTCCAGGCCGCCATTGGCGCTGGGGCCGTCAAATTTTGGCAGCCACGGTGAACTGCGGTACTTGGTGGAGAAATAAGGAATCAGTTCGAGATCGCGGCCGACGTGGACATGCTCGATTCCGGTCATGGTTCCGGCCTTGGAGGGCCGCATGGTGCCGTCGAAGCGCGTGACCGCTTGCCAGTGCGCGATCTCGTTCTTGCGGACGATGGAGCGGTTGAGGTTCAGTCCCCAGACCTGGGTCGATTCCCGAGGCAGGCGAATGCTTTTGAAGGGAATGGCGATCTCGGCGGACCATCCCCAATCATGAAGCACCGCGGCCGAGTACCAGATGCCATCCCAGGTCTCGTCGTGAACGCGGGTGAAGGTGTCCCCTCCGCTGTTGGAGCTGGTCTCGTTGCTGACGGCGTCGAACTGGACGCCGTGGGCATTCACACTGTAGTAGTAGCCGGTGCGACGGTCGTGGAAGGTATCAATGAAGACATCGACGCTATCGGAGCGAGTGAGGGCATCATGAGCTCCGAGGCGGTGAAGGATCTTTTGCGGCTCGCGATCGTAGCAGCGGAAGCCAAAGTAGATGTTGTCATCGTCGTAGAAGATGAGCGTTTCGGTTCGCTCACTGACCGGCGCACCCAGATCGGGCTCGGTCTGGGTGAAGTCGGTAAGGGGGGCGAGAGTGCTCCAGACCGGCTCGTCGAGCTTGCCATCCACTTTGATCTTGGCCGCAATCTTCTGGATATGAACCGTTCTAGCAGGTTCGCCGGGCGCGGCCCCCTGCCCATACCCTTCGGGGGCGAGGGCCAACCAGATCAACAGGATGGCAACGGAGAGCTTCAAACGGAGGTCGAAACAGTGCGCAAATGACTGCTTACAAAGACCAGCTATTTTGCGGGAAAGCCCCGATCTACGCAAGAAATGCTTTGTTCCCCGGGCTGCTCGACCCTAAACTATGGATCATAGGGGCGAGGAACGCTTCCGTCCCGCAGTGCCGAGGGTTCTGTGCGCATTCTGGTTACGGCCGACACGTTCAGCGGGGTGTGGACCTACTCTCGGGAGCTCGTCTCCGGGCTGGTGACGCAGGGAGCCCAGGTCGTTCTGGTCAGCTTCGGCGAAATTCCACTTCCTCATCAGACGGGCTGGATGCAGGGCCTGCACGGGCTGGAATATCATCCGACGGCATTCCGCCTGGACTGGATGCAGGAAGGCGAGCAGGATTTCCATGCCGCCCAGGACTATCTGTGCGCGGTGGTCCGCGACACCCGTCCCGATCTGCTGCACCTGAATCAGCTGAGTTTTGGCGCGCTGCCGGTAGAGACGCCGCGAGTGGTCATCGCGCACGGCGACATCATCACGTGGTGGCTAAGTGTCCATGGGCGCGAACCCGCCGCTTCGGCGTGGCTGGATTGGTATCGGGAGACGATCGTTCGCGGATTGCAGCGAGCCGAGGCGGTGGTTACGACCTCGCACTGGATGCAGGAAATGCTGCAACTGGCCTACAGCGATGAGTTCGAGGCGTGCGTCGTGGCTCCCGGGCGGAATCCGATCTATTTCAATCCCTTTGTCACCAAAGAGGAGTCGGTGCTCGCCATTGGCCGTCTTTGGGACACCGGCAAACAAGTGGCGTTGCTGACTCACCACTCCCATGGAATGCCGGTGTGCATTGTGGGTGCGGATCACACGATTCCGCCGCCACCAGTACCGATCCGAGCTGACGTGCGCGTCTCGACCGGCAAGCACGAGATTTCCGTGAAGGGCGCGCAGACCGAAGCGCAGCTGCGGACGCTCTACAGCAAGGCGACGATCTTCGCCGCGACCTCGCGCTACGAGCCCATGGGACTGGCGTCGATCGAGGCGGCGTTTTCACGGTGCGCACTGGTCGCCAACGATACTCCGGTCTATCGCGAACTCTGGGGCGATGCGGCCCTGTACTTCGAGCGGAATGACGCCGACAGCCTGTCCGAAGTGCTGGGGCAGTTGCACCAGGACCGCGAACTGGCGCGGCTGTATGGGACGCGCGCCTACAATCGCGCCCGCGAACGCTTCACCGCCCGGCGCATGGTGGACGACTATCTCCGGTTGTACCGCCAGCTGCGCACATCCAAGGTTGCGGTGGCGTGATCGAGACGCGGCTAGCCGCGTCTCTCCTGCGAGTTCCGCATGTTATACTTTTCAAGTATCTTTCCGCTCAGATCGGACGACGGAGGACGGTATCGACAAACGCTTTATCCGCATGAATGAGCGCATCCGCGCGAAGGAAGTGCGCGTGATTGGTGACGAGGGAGAACAGATCGGTATCATGCCTCCCTTCGAAGCGCTCAAGATGGCCCGCGAGAAGAACCTGGACCTGGTGGAAATTTCCCCGACCGCGCAACCTCCGGTTTGCCGCATCATGGACTATGGGAAATTCCTGTACCAGCAGGAAAAACGGGAACGCGAGGCGAAGAAACATCAGAAGACCATTACGGTCAAGGAAGTGAAGTTCCGTATCAACGTGGACGACCACGACTACGACACGAAAAAGAACCACGTGCTCCGCTTCCTGGACGAAGGCGACAAGGTCAAGGCGACCATCTTCTTCCGCGGACGGGAAATGACGCGGCAAAGTCTTGGACGCCAGATCCTGGAACGCCTGATCAAGGACGTGGAGCACAAGGGATTGGTGGAGTTCCGCCCGCGCCAGGAAGGCAACACGCTGCACCTGATCCTGGCACCGAAAAAAGATGCCGGGGCGAAAGAAAAACCGGCGCCCCACAAGCCCGCGCCTCCGGCTTCGCAGGGCGGCGCGCAGACAGCGTAGATCAGCACTTGGCACTTAGCACTTGGCATTTAGCCCTTTGAGGGCGGTGGCAGAGCTTTGATTTGGCCAAGTGCTAAATGCCAAGTGCTAAGTGCTGGAGTTCTTATGCCTAAACTGAAAACACACCGTGGCGCTGCCAAGCGCTTCAAGAAAACCGGGACAGGAAAGGTGAAGCGCAACAAAGCATTTCTTCGCCACATCCTGACCTCGAAAGCCAAGAAGCGCAAGCGCAAGCTGGGCACTGCCACCCTGGTAAGTGATGCCGATGTTCGCAAGGTGAAGCGGATGATCCCGTACTAGAAACAGTCGCTAGTCGCTGGTCGCTAGTCGCTAGCAAGAACCAGTCTGCGGAAGGCAACTCACTTCGCAGCGGCGCGTGAAGAGGTCAGACTTCGAAAATCCCATCGGGTAGAAGTCTCCTTACCTCCAGCCGCCAAACGAAACACAAAAAGGAGAACACTCATGCCTCGTGTAAAACGCGGTACCAAACGCCGCGCCAAGCGCAAGAAAATCCTTGAACGCGCTAGTGGATATTTCCTAACTAAGTCCAAACTCTACCGGTCCGCGAAAGAAGCGGTCGAGCGCGGCCTGAAGTTCGCCTACTCCGGACGCAAGCAGAAAAAGCGCCAATATCGCTCGATATGGATCGTGCGCATCGGCGCTGCTGCCCGACTACACGGACTGAATTACAACCAGTTCATCAGCGGGCTGAAGAAAGCCGGCGTGGAACTGGACCGCAAGATTCTGGCGGACCTGGCGGTGAAGGATCCGGCGGGGTTTGGGAGTCTGGCGGAGCAGGCGAAGAAGGCGCACGCAGCGGCGTAGCCGTCAGCATTCAGCCGTCGGCACTCAGTCCTTTTTCTTGCATTGTCATCCTGAGCAAAGCGAAGGGCCTGCTTTCTTCTGCTACAGGAAACTGCAGATCCCTCGCTTCGCTAGGGAGTGACAATCCTGTAGAGTATTGCTCGAAGCATGCCCTACTCTGTCCCCAAACTGACCGACTTCTCTGCTGCGGCGCTCGACCGCGCGGTGCGCGAACTCCTGTCTGTGCTTGATCAAGAATCGGCAGCGGTCGGATCGGAAAATGACTGGAAGGCCTTTCGCGATCGTTGGATAGCGCGCAAGAACGGCGTCCTCACCCAACTCAATGATCTGTGGCTGAAAGCTGCCCCGAAAGATGCTAAACGCGATGTCGGTCAGCGCGTCAACGAAGTTAAGGGGAAGGTCGAGCAAACTGTTGACGCAACCCTGAATCGCATTCAGGGCGGCGCTTCCTCGGCCAGGCTGGCGTCTGAGCGCGTGGACGTCACTCTCCCCGGCATCCGGCGGGCGCTGGGGGCGGAACATCCGGTCATCAAGACGATGAACGAGATCATCGGCGTCTTTCGCAACCTGGGCTACTCGGTCGAAGAAGGGCCGGAGATCGAGACCGATTACTACAACTTCGAAGCGCTGAATTTTCCGCCGAACCATCCAGCGCGCGACACGCAGGACACGTTGTTCATCGCCGGACAGGAGTCAAAGCCGCTGCGCGACCGGCTGCTCTTGCGCACGCATACCTCGCCGGTGCAGATCCGCACCATGGAAAAGATGAAGCCGCCGGTGCGGGTGGTGTGCCCGGGGAAAGTACACCGCAACGACGCGCCCGACGCCACGCACTCGCCGATCTTCCACCAGGTTGAAGGGCTCGCGGTGGACACGAACATCACTTTCTGTGACCTGAAGGGGACGCTCGATCACGCGATGAAGGCGCTCTTTGGATCGAGCGTGAAGACGCGGTTCTATCCGTCGTTCTTCCCGTTCACCGAGCCCAGCGCTGACGTGCAGATCAGCTGCATCTTCTGCGACGGCAAGGGCACACGCGACGGCGGTCCTTGCCGCAACTGCAAGGCTAGCGGATGGATTGAGCTGCTCGGCTGCGGCATGGTGGATCCGAACGTGTACGGTTTCGTGGATTACGATCCAGCCAAGGTTTCGGGCTTCGCCTTCGGCATGGGCGTGGAGCGCATCGCGATTTTGAAGTACGGCGTGGATGATATTCAGTTGTTTTTCAACGGGGATGTGAGGTTTTTGGAGCAGTTTGAATAGCGGTCGTTGGTCGCTCGTCGTTGGTCGCTCGCGAGTGCTATCTGGTTTGTCATTCCGAGCACAGCGAGGAATCTGCAGTTCGTGTGCGCACGAGACACTGCAGATCCCTCGCTTCGCTCGGGATGACAATTCGAAATCGGTCGGGTTGGACTAAGTGCTAATTGCTGAATGAAAATCTCTCCCCATTGGCTGCGCGACTTCGTTGACCTTCCGGTTGACTACCGCCGTCTTGCGGATGAACTGACGCTCGCGGGCATCGCGGTCGAAGGCATTTCGGGCGAGCGCGAAAATACCGTCTTCGAGATGGAGATCACGACCAATCGTCCCGATGCTATGAATCATTACGGCGTGGCGCGCGAGGTCTCGGCGTTGTACGATCTGCCGCTCAGGCCGATTGAGGCCAAGCTGCCTGCGGCGAAAGGGAAATCCGACGTTACGATTGAGATTCAGGATCCCGAGCTTTGTCCGCGCTTCACTGCTCAGGAAATTCGCAATGCCACCATCAAGGCCTCGCCGACGAAGATTGCCAATCGCCTCGCCCTCCTGGACCAGCGCCCGATCAGCAACGCTGTTGACGCCACCAACTACGTTCTGTGGGAGAGCGGCAAACCGACGCACGTCTTCGATCTCGACCTGCTTGAAGGGCGCAAGCTGGTGATTCGCCGGGCCGCGGACGGCGAGACTCTGAAGACGCTCGACGGCGTTGATCGCCAGCTCACGACTGAAGATCTGGTCGTGGCCGACGCGAAGAAACCCGTCGGGCTCGCCGGTGTCATGGGCGGCTACGACGCCATGATCACCGAGCAGACGCGGAACATTCTGATTGAATCGGCGTGGTGGGACCCGGTCACCGTTAGGCGCATGTCGAAGCGCCACGGACTGCACACCGACGCTTCGCACCGTTTCGAGCGCGGCGCGGATTTCGAGTCCACTGTCCTCTCGACGAACCGGGTGGCGCAGCTGATCCTCGAATCTGGCGGCGGGGAGCTGATCGGCAGCGTCATCGACGTGATCGCGCGGAAGCTCGACCTGGCTCCGATCGAACTCGATCGCCGGGAAGTCAGGCGCATCCTCGGCGAAGAGCTGAGCGACCTGGAGATCAGCCGCATCCTGACTCGACTTGGTTTCGTGCTCCTTTCCGGCCCCGAGGGTGGTTACCTGGTGCACATCCCCAGCTGGCGGCTCGATATCGAGCGCGAGATTGACCTGATCGAAGAAATTGCGCGCCTGCACGGTTACGACAAGTTTGCCAATACTTTGCCCGCCTGCACTGGCGGAGTCATCGACCAGCCCGACGCCGCCAAAGACTCGCGGCTGCGCTCTTCTCTGCTGGCGCTCGGCTACAACGAAGGCATCTCGCTGACGTTCGTTTCCAAGGACGATGCGAAGCGGTTTTCGGCGGCTCCCGAGATCGATCTTGCCAACCCGATCAGCGACGAAGCTTCGGTCATGAGGACATCCATGCTCCCGGGCATGCTGAACATGCTGGCCTACAACCTGAATCGCGGCACGGATAATGTGCGGCTGTTCGAAGCCGGGAATGTATTCGAAGCGGCGGGAGCGAAGACCGTCGAGTTGAAACGTCTATGCGTCGGCGCGACGGGAAAGGCTGCGGAGGGCGGAGCCCACCAGCCGGCCCGGCCGCTGTCATTCTTTGATCTGAAGGGTGATGTGGAAGACCTGCTGGCAGCGTTTACATCCTGGACGCTGTACTACGACGCGAACACAGCCGATTACTACCATCCCGGGCGCTCAGCGCGCGCGGTGATGGACGGCACAACGGTGGCTCAGTTCGGCCAGCTTCACCCCGACGTGGCAGCGGCCCGCAAGCTGCGTCAGGACGTTTTCGTTGGGGAAATCTTCCTCGACAGGCTCTACCAGCACGACTTGCGACAAGTGCGCTATGAGGCGTTGCCGCGCTTCCCTGGCGTGGAGCGTGACTTCTCGTTCGTCTTTGGCGATGCCGTCGTCTTCGAGAAGATTCGCCAGAGCGTTGTCGGTTTGGGTATTGCGGAGCTGCAGAGTTTCATTCCAGTGGAGATTTTCCGCGGGGAGAAGGTTGGCGTGGGCGAGTATTCGATCCTGGTGCGGGCCAAGTTTCAGTCCGCCGAGCGCACTCTGCGAGATGACGAGGTAGCGAAGTGGTGTAGGCAGATCGGCAGAGCCCTGGAATCACTGGGTGGCGTGCAGCGCGTTTAAGCTATGAGAGAGACCATAGCCGCCATGCGAACGGAACGAGTTCTGCCTGTCGACGACGTCGCTCTGTCGTATTGCGAGGCAGGCGATGGCCGCAAGGCCGTGTTGCTGATTCACGGGCATCCTTTCAACCGCACAATGTGGCATCCGCAGGTGCGGTTCTTAAAAGCCACCTACCGCGTGGTCGTTCCGGATTTACGGGGTTACGGGAAGAGTTCATTGCCAGCCGGGTGCCGCGAAACGAGGCTGGAGACATTTGCCGCGGACAACCTGGCGCTGATGGACGCTCTCGGCGTATCGAAGTTTGTGCTCGGCGGTCTCTCGATGGGCGGCCAGATTGTGCTCGAAATGTTCCGGCAAGCTCCTGATCGTATCGAGGCTCTGTTGCTTGCGGATACCTTCGCAGGGCTTGATAGCGCAGAACGAAAACAACTGCGTTTCACGACCGCAGATCGCCTGGAACGGGAAGGAATGGAGGGATACGCCCGTGAAGAACTAACGAAGATGATCACACCCGCCAATGCCGAACGGCTCCCCGATGTCGCGGCACACGTAATGGAAATGATGACCACAACCCCACGCTCGGGAGCTGCGGCGGCGCTCCGCGGACGCGCGCAACGCATCGACTATCTCCCAACACTTCGGGAAATTCGGCTGCCGACCCTCGTGGCCGTGGGAAGAGAAGACGCCTATACGCCCGTGGCTTTAGCTGAGCAACTACACGCAGACATTCTCGGATCGAAGCTCGCCGTGATCGAAGGTGCCGGGCACATGCCGAATTTGGAGCAACCCGATGCTTTCAACGCAGTCTTGGGAGCGTGGATGCAAGGGCTGTGATGTATATCAGGTGATACGCTCCGGTTGTCCACCCCGCCGGACACCCGAAGGCGGCTGTCCCTACGTGAGCATTTCCTGTGCTAGTCTGACTCTCCATGGCACAGCTTTCTGGCCTTCCCAAACACTATCTCAGCGACAAGGTGGAGCATTTTACCGAGTCCGTGATCCGCGAGATGACCCGCCAGGCGATGCAGTATGGCGCCATCAATCTGGCGCAGGGGTTTCCGGATTTTTCCGCTCCCGCGGAGATCAAGCAAGCCGCACAGGATGCCATCGCGGCCGACGTGAACCAATACGCTATTACCTGGGGCGCGAAGAATCTGCGCAATGCCATCGCCCGGCAGATGCAGGAGTGGCAGGGGATTCACGTCGATCCGGAGAAGGAAATCGTGGTGTGCTGCGGCTCGACCGAAGCGATGATCGCCACGCTTCTTGCCGTTTGCAACAAGGGTGACGAAGTCGTGGTCTTCGAGCCCTTCTACGAGAACTATGGGCCGGACTCGGTCCTGAGCGGGGCCAAACCGCGATTCGTCAGTTTGCGTCCGCCGCAGACACCCGAAGGCGATTGGACCTTTGACGAACAGGAACTTCGCGAGGCGTTCCAACACCACACCAAGGCGATCATCCTGAACACGCCCAACAACCCGACGGGCAAAGTTTTCAATCGGAAGGAACTCGAACTGATCCGCGACCTGTGCGTCGAGTACAACGTGCTCGCCATCACGGACGAGATCTACGAGCACATTCTGTACGACGGTGCCCAACATATTTCGATTGCGCGCCTTGAGGGCATGCGCGAGCGCACCATCACGATCAACGGGCTCTCGAAGAGCTACAGCGTGACGGGTTGGCGTGTGGGCTGGGCGGTGGCGCCGCCAGCGATCACGAACGCCATCCGCAAAGTGCACGACTTTCTCACCGTGGGCGCACCCGCTCCTTTACAGGAGGCCGGGGCGGCCGCCCTGGGCCTGCCTGCGCGTTACTATCACGAATTGGCGGAGAAATACCGGACGCGGCGCGACCACCTGATTCCCGCGCTCGAGAATGCCGGTTTCCGCTGCTATCGGCCCTGGGGCGCGTACTACGTGATGACCGACATCAGCGGCTTCGGGTTCAAGAGCGACGTGGAGTTCGCCGGCTGCCTGGTGAAAGAAATCGGGATCGCTTGTGTGCCGGGATCGAGCTTCTACCAGCACCCGAAAGACGGATCCCAACAGGTACGTTTCGCCTTCTGCAAGAAGCCTGAGACCCTGGACGAGGCGGCGCGGCGGCTGTCCAAACTGCTTCGAAAGTAGCGCAAATTCCACAGGGAACTGCGCTATACTTCGCCTCAATGCCGGGAGAAATTCCCCCGAAAGCGAGTGGCGCTCATGTCCGTGAAAGCCGAGGAAGAGGTATCTGCCCAGGTTCCTGCTGAAGATTTTCAAGCGCTGGAAGAGAAGGTTTATCGCACCATTGAGTTATACAAGGCCGCCAAAGAAGCCCGGGCCGCCGCCGAGCGCGACGTCAAGCGCCTGCGGGAGCAACTCGAAGAGCGCGAGGAAGAGAACGAAAACATGCGCCGCGAACTGGTAAAGCTGCGCAAGGAGCGCGAGGAGATTCGGGGGCGGGTGGAAAAAATGCTGACCCAGATGGAAAGCCTGGCGCAGGAACAAGCGGCGGCCAGCTAAAACATCGCGGGGAGAATCCCCAGCGCAGGAGTGAAATGGCGACGGCGACCAAGCAACCACCGACCAAGGATGCCGCGAACGGAAGCGTGCGGGTGGAGATCTTCGACCAGGTCTACAACCTGCGCGGTTCGGATGCGGACTACATTCTGAAACTCGCCGAGTATGTGGACATGAAGATGCGCGCGGTCTCCGAGCAGACCGCCACAGTCGATTCGGTGCGGCTGGCCGTTTTGGCTGCCCTAAATATTGCGGACGAATATCATCTGCTGAAGCGGCGCGTGGAGGTGCCGGCGCCGGAAGTCCGGCAGCGCGCTAGTAAACTGGAGAGCGCGCTCGACGAAGTTTTGCAAGATACCCGCCGCACCGGGTGAAGTCCTTCGTAACCTGCCGTTCCTGCGAGATCGCAGACGCGTAGCAACCTTCCTGCCAACTATTTGTGTTTTGCCTCTTGCGAATCTCTGAGGGATTTCCTAGCATCGAACTGGAAAGCCGGCCTGCTAGGTTGGTGCTGGTGGTCACCGATTTTTGAACCAATGCAGAATGAACGGGGACTCGACTCGAACTAGGATCCGGTGTGCCATGTTCCGCCATGCGGAAAGGCCTAAAGGGTCTCGGCGGGTTCCCAACGTCTAACAGGCGGGTTCATTCTCGGCCCATCAACACGGCGGTGCGGGTCGGCTTTTTCAGCACTTGGCACTTGGCATTTAGCACTTGGCTCTTGTGCTTCACGACGAGAATGCTTCCTGGGACCTGTGACCTCCTCTCCTGCTAGACTTCTGTCAGTACACTGCCCAAACCGGAGCATCTAAACCAACGTGTTTCCCCGACTCTTCCACATTGGCAGCTTCAACCTGCCCACCTACGGATTCCTGGTCGCGGCTGGCGTACTCATTGGGCTCTGGATCAGCGTGCGCAATTCCGAGAAACAGGGGATCAATGGCGATGACGCCTGGAACCTGGGCATTCTCGTGGTTCTGGCGGGTATCGTAGGCGCCAAACTCCTGCTCATCGTCAACGAGTGGGACAACTATGCTGGCAATCTTAGACAGATCTTCAGTCTGAACACCTTGCAGTCGGGGGGAGTTTTTTCCGGTGGCCTGATAGGGGCGCTGCTGATGGCAGCCTGGTATATGCGCCGTCACCGGATGCCGGCTTTGCGGACCTGCGACGGATTTGCGCCCGGCCTCGCGTTTGGACACGTGCTCGGACGATTTGGTTGCTTTTCCGCCGGCTGCTGTTTTGGCAAAGAGACCCATCATTCCTGGGGCGTGATTTTTGCCAACCCTCTGGCCCACGACTGGTCGGGAACTCCGTTGGGAAAGTCGCTGGAACCCACGCAACTGATCGAAGCCGCGGCTGAGTTTTTCAATTTTGTTCTTCTGATGTGGCTGCTCAAGCGCAAGAAGTTCGACGGGCAAGTGTTTGGCAGCTTCATGATCCTTTACGGGATCGAGCGGTACTTCATCGAGTTTCTGCGCGGTGATCCGGGGCGCGGCTTGGTGTTCGGCGGGCTGATGACTGGGACGCAGCTGATTTCCATCTTCCTCGTGATCGGCGGCGGGCTGATCTGGTGGCTGAAGAGTGGAACGTCGAAGGCATTGGCGGCGGAAAGCGGCACTTAGCACTTGGCACTTAGCCTTTAGCTCAACACCCGCTATTCGCTACTTGGCAATGCGCCTTCCAGTCTGCACTCCTTCGGATCCTTGTCGAACCGCAGCCCGAGAAACACGGGCGCGCGCAGCTTCATTCCTCCTTCGGCGGTCTCGTGCGTCCACTCGGAGAACTTGATCTCGGCCATCAGTTCCGGGCGCACGAAGTGGACCTGGTGCAGGCCGCCGATCTCGCCATGAAACGGGTTGGTCTTCGTTTCGAGTGGGCGCAGACGCTCGAATATCTGCTTCAAACTTTTCTGATCGAAGCCGCTGCCGGCCTGGCCCACGTGGATGAGGCGTCCGCGCTTATCGTAGAGGCCGAGCACCACCGAGCCGAAATATTGGCGGCTGCCTTCCGGGTCGGTGTAGCCGCCGATGACGCACTCCTGTCGCTGCGTGATCTTGATCTTCAGCCATTCCCGCGACCGTTCCTCCTGATAAACGCTGTCGCGCTTCTTGGCGACGATCCCTTCCAGGCCGCGCTGCTTGGCCGCGTCAAACAGGGCGCGGCCTTTTTCGGCATAGTGGTCAGAGAAGTGGACAACGTCTCCGTTTTCTAGCACGGACTGGAGCAGTTCTTTACGTTTCTCCAGGCTCACCCGGCGCAGGTCGTAGCCGTCGAGGTAAAGCAGGTCGAAGGCGTAGTACAGGACCGGAACTCCTTCGCGGCGCGGGAGGCGGCGTTTACCGGGCTGGAATCTGGTGCGCTGCTGCATCAGGCTGAACGACGGACGGCCGTGTTCGTCGAGGGCAACGATCTCTCCGTCGAGGACGGCGCGCCGGGCCTTTACGCACTTGGGCAAGTCGCGGAGTTCGGGAAACTGCGCGCTGAGATCGTTCTGGTTGCGCGAGACCAGACGCACGGCGCGGTCTGCGATGAAGGCGATGGCGCGATAGCCGTCCCACTTGATCTCGAACAGCCAGCCGGGATTGTCGAAAGGCTCGTCAATAGAGGTGGCGAGCATCGGGTGGATCGCGGTGGGCATGGGCTTCTCGACGGCACCGGGTAAACCCTTTACCACAGAGGACACAGGGGACACAGAGGAGTTCTTGTTTGTTACCCTCGATGGGGATGCCGGTCTCGCGCTAGCAGCGGCGCGTCGTCCGGATGCGCTCTTCTTCTTGCTTTTCTCTGTGTCCCCTGTGTCCTCTGTGGTTAAGGCTTTTCGCTTTTTGTCGGCGCGCGCCACAGCCTCCGCCAACCAAGCGGCTTTCAACTTGCCGCGCGTCGCTGGGCGGCTGCTGGTCCATTCTGCCGAACCTTGGTCTCCGGCGATCTCGGCCATGGTGCGGCCGGTCAGCACTGAGGTGTCGTACTGGTCGATGTCGAATCCGGCGACGATGTCGTTGTCTTTCTTCTTGATCAGGAGCCATTCGGTTCCCTTGCTTCCCGGCCGGCGGCCCGTGATGTGCACCAGCGCGAAGTCGCCGTTCAGCCGCTTCCCTTTCAGCCGGAATTTGAGATCGCCCTTGGCCAACATGGCGGCAGCTTCTTTTTCCGTGCCGGGGACGTACTCTCCGTTTACAGGAACCGGAGAGAGCGGTTGCCAGGTACCCACGTCCCAGACCATCACCGTCCCGCCGCCGTAGTTGCCTTCGGGGATGGTGCCTTCGAAATCGAAATACGAGACGGGATGATCTTCCACCTGCATGGCCAGGCGCTTGTCGGCGGGATCGAGTGAAGGGCCTTTGGGGACGGCCCACGATTTCAGCACGCCTTCCATTTCCAGGCGGAAGTCGTAATGCAAGCGGGTGGCAGCGTGGCACTGCACGACGAAGCGATGCTTCGACTGCTTTTCAATTTTCGGCGGGGGTTCAGGCGTTTCCTCGAAGCGCCGTTTTCGTTTGTATTCCTCGAGGGACATGGTGGGTATTGTAGTTCGGAGTTCGGAGTTCGGAGTTCGGAGTTCGCAAAACGCCCTCTACACCGAACTACGAACTACGTTCTGGCTGTACACTGCCTCTTCGTATGAGCCGTGAGTACCCTGACAATCCCCTGGTGGGCGTGGGCGCCGTCATTGTCCAGGACGGTCGCGTCCTGCTGATCCGGCGAGGGCAGGCGCCATTGCTGGGCGATTGGTCGTTGCCAGGGGGCGTGCTGGAGTGCGGGGAGACGCTGCGGGAAGCGACGATCCGCGAGGCTCGTGAAGAAACCGGGCTGGTGGTGGAATCGATCGAGATGTTAGGCGTGTATGAGCGCATCATCCGAGCGGAGGATGGGCGCACCCGCTATCACTATGTTTTGATCGATTTCCTCTGCCGTCCCCTTGCCGGCAACCTGAAGGCAGGCAGCGACGCCGCCGACGTCCGGTGGTTCGCCCCGGAGGAATTACCCGGCCTGAAGCTCCCCGCGGATACACTCGAAGTGATCCATCGGGGACTTCAAGCGCCTGCAGATCGGTAGTTCAGCTCGCGACCGCTTCGGAAGGAGCCTGCGCGTTGATTCTGGGCCGGGCCTGAAGCGGTACCCGCTCGCCTGTGAACTCCAGATGGCGTTTCTGCGCATAAATCCACAGGTGCCAGCCCCAGCGTGAAGCAAGTCGGTCTTCGATCGAGTGCGGAAGCACCTTTCCGATGCCTGGCAGCCAATTTGGATTCCAGAACATTACTTCAGTCCTGATGTTCTGGAATTGCCAGAACATCCGTCGGGCCGACGCCCTTGAGAATACCTGCGAGAGTGGGTTATCGGGCCCGTCAGTATTTCGGTTGAGCATGTTCTGCATGTTGAGGTAGGAACCGGAGTCTTGCTTGATGAGCTCCGCGTGGCGCCGCAGTTCTTCCACCGGCTCCCCCCATATCATCTGCGCCAACTTGAAGCCCACCTCAGTCTTCAACAGGCGTGCCCGGAAACGACGGACGACCCGCAGGTTGACCTGGTAGTTGAATGAATCGCGGTAGTACAGCATGATCACGGCACGGCCCCCGGGAGCAAGCACGCGGTGAACCTCCTGGACGCTCCGGGCTGTGTCAGGCGTGTGGTGAAGTACGCCGTGGGAATATACGAGATCAAACGAGCCGTTAGCAAAGGGCAGGTCTTCGGCATCGGCCTGGACAAAACGCCCTTCGAGTTTCTCCAACTGAAATCGCCGCTGCGTCAGGTTCACCGCTGCGTTGGTGAGATCGACAGCGGTGTAGTGTGCACCGGCACGCGCAAAGCGTTCGGCTTCGCTGCCACAGCCGCAGCCTACTTCAAGCACCCGCAAGCCTTTTGTTTTCTCGAACTCTACTGCCGAGTGCAACCGAGGGTGCATCTTATAGCGGTGCTCGTCGAGGGTCTTATAGAAGGCAGGGGTTCCTGGCTGCTCGGTGGTAAAGCATGAGTCACAAGGCGAGTTCTGCCAGAAATTCTGAACCTTTTTCTTGAAACTAAGCGAGTCTACCGATTGCTTCGTTCCGGCACTCGTCTGCGCATTGCTTTGAATTTGGACGACTGGCGGTAGCTCCGCTTCGATGACCCGTACCATGGCACGCCCCCAAAAAGTCGGGATCCGGGTCGAACTACATTCTTGGGGGCCATGTTGCTCCCGGCGGCTCAGCCATGCTGTGACGCAGATCACATCACAACGTACAGGCAAATTTTCGCTCAAATGTCTGGAACGTTTCGTTCGGCCATGTTCACTCCACCATCTTGGCGACGTGCACCGGAAAGCCGGTCTTAGGCAACAACGAAATCAGTTCGAACACCTTGAAGCCGTTGCCGGTGATCTCGGTTTGCCGATACACGCCGGGCTCGGTATCGGCCGTTTCGTGGCGGCCCTGGAGGTCGTCCAGGAACTTCTGCGCCTGACGGGTGCTGGCTTCTCCAGCTTTGGCACGGGTCACCACCGCCTCGGTGGCATAAGAGCGCACCAGCTTCGGCCAGTACTTCTGGAGCAACTGGGTGCTGGCAAAGATGTCGGCCCAGACCACCTCGCCGTTCACGGCTACCACCACTCCGACAGCATTCTTGTCGCGCAACTGGCGAATCACGCTTTCGTAAGAGCGCTGCATCGGCGCAGCGACCGCATCAACCTCTTTCTGAACTTCCTTGTTTCCCATGACGCGCGCGTAGGAGGTGGTGGAATTCACCTGGGGAGCAGCCCCGGTCACCTCGACCGTTTCCGCCATGGCACGCTGCGACTTGCGGACTTCGTTCCAGACCTGCTGCTGGTCCTTGGCGGCCATCGCTTTGCTGCGCACGGCAGGAGAAGCGAGAAGCGCAAGGCCGCCGCTGGCCGAGTTGTCGAACTGGTATTTCCCGTTTGCCGGCACCCAGCGTCCGGGCTCAACACAGAAGACGCTCAGATCGACGGGGTCGCTTTCAGCAGGCACAATGCGATCTTTGCCGATCACGCGATCCTGCTTGCCGCCAGTGACAATCTCTCCGGCAAGCAGCAGAAGCGGACGTTTAGAGTTGTTGACCAGTACGAGCTGGTTGACTTCGGCGTCGCGCACGGGACGAGGCGTAGGGCGGCCTCCAGGACGGCGTCGGATCAAGCCCTGCGCCTGTCCGGCCTCGGCCACCACGACTTCCCCGCTGCGCAGGCCCTCATCGAGGGTGAGAAACTGTCCCGTGTCGTACGACTTGCTGGCTACCACGGGAAAGACAGTCAGGTTGCCGCTGCGAATGGGATCGAGCAAAGCGTAACCAGACGTTTGAGTAACTTCGCCGGCGCGCACCCGACACGGAATGGCAACGACCGCCAGCACCAGCAAAGCAATTCCTGCAACTGCCACGACTAAGCGCATAGAGACCTCCGGGCAGAAAAGCACGAAAACCCGCGGTTCCCCGAATCCCACCCCAGCACGCCAAAATCGGGCGTGCCGGGGCCATGTGCAGGCCTTCCAGGAGGTTGCTTTCCTGCCTCGATAAGCGGAGAACGAGCGAATTTCGAGGTCTTGCGTCTAATAAATTGCTAGCATCTGAGAGGGACATGCCCGGACCCGCCCAACCCGGCTTAGGGGACAAGGAAGCGCACGCGCTGCACCAGCGCAGCGGGGCCGAGGCCTACGGTATGGACTGTGGGCAGTTTGCGGCCATCCTGCGCGAGATTCAGGACAAGTATCTGCCCCGGGCCTCGCCCGCCGAGGCCGCCGCTTTCTGCGCCGGTTTGCGCCTGGAGGAACTGGCCCTGGCACGCGCCTGCGCCGCCGGAAACGAACGCGCGTGGCAGGACTTCGTCAACCGCTACCAGCAAAAATTGCATGCCATGGCGCTGCATATCACGCGCGACGGCGTACATGCTTCGGAACTGGCCGATTCGCTGTTCGCCGACTTGTACGGCATGAATACGCGAGATGGAGTCCGCCACTCGAAGCTCCTCTTTTACACCGGGCGCGGGTCGCTCGAAGGCTGGCTGCGCACGGTGATGGCGCAGGAATTCATCAACCGCTATCGCAAGCAGAAGCGTGTTGTCAGTCTTGACGAGCAGGAAGAAGAAGGTGTCCAGTTTACGGCCCGCAATCCCGAACCGGTGCTCACCGCAGATCCCCGGTTGGAGGCCGCAACTGACCAGGCCCTGGCCGAACTTTCGTCAGAGGACCGCTATGTGCTGGCGGCGTACTATTTGGACGGCCGCACCCTGGCCGAGATCGCGCGCGTGCTCGGACTGCACGAATCGAGCATCAGCCGGCGGCTGGATCGGGTCTCGACCGGGCTACGGAAGCGGATTCTGGCCTGCCTGCGGGAGCGCGGAATGAGCCATGCGCAGGCCACCGAAGCGCTGGAAACCGACGTGCGGGACGTGCAGTTGGACCTCCGGACTCGCCTGGCGCAAGATTCCGGGGCGAAAGCGTTCCCTGGAGGAAAGGTCTCCGCGCCCGGAGCGGGCACGGACGGAAGCCATGTCTGACGTCCCCAAAATCGTGTACGACCGCCTGCGGGCCGGCACCCCGGTCGGAGCGCATCCCGATGCGGATGTGCTCGCGGCTTTTGCCGAACAGGTTCTGCCGGCAGCGGAATGCGAGGACGTGGTGCAGCATCTGGCGCGCTGCCGGGATTGCCGCGAAGTCCTCGCGCTCAGCCTGCCTCCAATGGAAGCCGTAGCCAAACCTGAGGCGGATAGGGAGGTTGTGGCTGCGGTACCGGTGTCTGCGGGCCGGGCTAGCGCTGAACCGCGAAACTGGTTGGCCTGGACAAACCTGCGCTGGGCAGCTCTGGCTGCAGGCGTCGTGGTAGTAGCTTCGGTACTGATGCTGCGACCGGGGAAGCAGCCCGAGTCCATGGTCGCAACTGTAAACCGGCAGGCTGAGAACGCCGTGCCGGCTACTTCTGACGCCAAGCCGACCGTGTCTTCAGCCGACCAGCCTGCGGAGTCCGCGGCGGCCAAAGCGGTGAAACCGGATACCTCAATACTGCGCGAAAGGCCCGTGCTTGGAATGGTGGAATCCCCGCCTGCGCGCACGCAGACACCGGCGCTCCCGGCCGCATCCGGGGCTCTGGCAGATAACAAACGCGTGGATGCGTTGGCGCTGGACAAGCGGGCCGCGAAAATCCCGGCAGCTCCGGCCGTCAGCGCAAGCGGCGGGATCGCAGCGCCTGAGCACGTTGGAGTCTCTTCCGAGACGGTTGAAGTCACCAACGAAGCTGCCTCCATGGCCCAGGCCGCGCCCGCGCAAAACAGACTGATGGCCCGAAGCGAGCTCTCGGCCCCGATTCAGAAGGCGAAAGTCGCAACCAAGGAAGAGACAGAGCTGAAAGCCCAGACCAAGGACGCCGAGGCGCAGAAAAAACAACTGAAGAGCGCCATCGCGGCCCCGGACAGGGCATTTGGCGCACGCAAACTGCAATCAAAGGATGTGGCGGCCCAGTGGAACTTCGCGCAAGGCATGCTGAGGCGCTCGCTGGACGGAGGCGCGAGCTGGCAGACCACTCTGCAACTGGACCGTCCACTGCTCTGCTTCGGTGCCCAGGGGAGCGATGTCTGGGCTGGTGGCCAAGCCGGCACTCTGTTCCACTCCTCGGACGGCGGCACGACCTGGGTCCAGGTACAACCGTCCACGAAAGCCGAGTCGCTCAGCACCGATATCGTGGCGATCGAAATTCGTGGTCCGGCAGAGATCGTCCTTTCCACCAGCACCAAGGAATCATGGACTACCGCCGACGGCGGCAAAACCTGGGAGAAAAAGTGATCCGAGCGCTGCGGTTGCTGTCTCTCCTGGCCGTACTTGCGGGCGTCAGTGTGGCGCAGCAATCCGGAGAGCCGATCCGTCCGGAATGGTGCCGTCAACTTCCGCGGCCGGAGTACAAGACACTTGAGCGCGTTCTAGACAATGAGCCCTGGTTTGAGATCTACCGCATCCGGCCGGGCGTATTCGCCATCTACGAGCCGAAACAGTTTGAAGAAGTCATCTCCTATCTGATTCTGGGCGAAAAACGCGCGCTCTTGTTCGACACCGGCCTGGGCGTGGGAAAGATCAGCGCGGTTGTTGCCCGGCTGACGCCGCTGCCCGTCTCAGTGATCAATTCGCATACTCATTTCGATCATGTCGGCGGCAATGCCGAGTTCCAGGAGATCTGGAATCGCGATCTGCTTTACACGCGAAAGAACATGCGTGGTCAGAGCAACATCTACTTGCGCGATGCGCTCGCGCCTGAACGTCTGTGCGGAGCGCTTCCGGCGGGTGCGAGCGCGAAGTCATACTCGATTCGACCATGGAAGAGCGCGCACACTTTGCGGGACAGCGAGAGGTTTGACCTCGGCGGCCGCGTGGTGGAAGTCCTCTTCACTCCCGGACACACGCCGGACTCTCTTTCCCTGCTCGATCGCAGAAATGGACTGCTCTTCACTGGCGACACCTTCTATCCCGGTCCGATTTACCTCTTCGTTCCGGAGACCGACTTCGCCGCTTACGTGCGGTCGGTTGAGCGGCTGGCTGCGCTCGAGCCACAGATCAAGCTGCTGCTACCGGCGCACAACGTGCCGGTGGCTGAGCCGGTTTTTCTGAAACGCCTTGCCGAAGCAGTCGAACTTGTGAAAAACGGCAAGGCCAAGCCCCAGGTAACCGAAGGCCACCGCGAATACCTCTTCGATGGCTTTTCCCTTTTACTTTCAGGTAAATAGAGCCGCCCTGACCGGCGTTTCCGCGGTTACGGCCGGTGCTCGCACGTTCGGTACTGTTATCCACGATGACGTTACGGAAGTGACATTTACAGTTGGGCCAACCGGACATAGGATGAGCACGTGGTTTGGCAGACCTGGGGGAGGGCTGCCAGAGGCGTCTTGAGCGTTTTCGCTCAAGGCGCTTTTTTATTGGCTGGAGAACGTTGGGGACTACTGCAGCTTTACCGCCTGAAAGGCGTTCTGGACTTCCGGGTTTGTCATGAAGGTATTCCAGACGAACTTGGTGCGCTGATTCTCTGCCATCAGCATGGTGATCCCCACATCGATTCCGATCACGTCGGGATCGTACCACCCCTTCAGCGGATTGAAGGCATCCACAAATCCATAACGCTGCCAGGCCTTCGGATACTTCGTGCGGATGTTCCGCAGCACGGCCAAACAGTCACTGGCCGCAAAAGCGAGAGAGCCGCCAGTAGCGCAGGGCACGATGCTGCCGTCGATCGGCCCCATGGAAGGCGGCCCACCCCAGGCGACGTATCCCTGGGCTGAATCCGATGACGTGATGCCCCACAGGTTCGGCTGGTAATCCGAGAACTGGCTCTGCAGCGAAAGGCAGAACAGTTTGTGCGCCTGCGTCGCGGTCACGGAGTTGTTGAAATAATTCGTGTATTTGTCGGTCTTGTTCCGGAAGTCGAACCAAGCGTGGGAAAACTGGTGAATAAAGAGAGGGGCGCTCATGTTCGTGATGTAAGTGAGCCCCTGATAGGTGAGAGTTGGCCGCGCAAACGCATCCCAGGAGGAAGCCGGAACGGGGTTGGTTGGAGAACCAATGGCCAGCAGGTAGATCATCATCAGCTCGCTATAAGTGTCCCAGCGGCTGGTGATGAAGCCGTTCTCGGGAGTCCACCCCATGGAAAAAGCCGCGCCCCCGTTGAGCATCCAGGGCCAGTTCACGCGGTTGTAGATCTGGGTGGCGAGGCTCTGAATCTGCGCATCCTGAAAATATTGCCGGCAGGTGAGCACGCCGCAAAGCAGGATCGAGGTATCAATGGAAGAGAGTTCGCTGTTAAACGCGCGGGCTCCCGTGTTCATGTCGATGAAGTGATAGCAAAAACCGTTGACGTTGGTGAGTTGATTGAGCAAAAAGTCGAGCGTGGTCGCGACCCGGGACTTGATCTGCGCGGCGTCGCCGTAACTGCGCTTATGAGCGATGCACAATGCGGTCAATCCGAATCCTGTGGCCGCGATGCTGGATACGGTGCGGCTGTCGTTGCCGGCGGCGAGCGCCCGGTCTTTCACCTGCCCGGTCGCAGGGCTGGCTTGTTCCCAGAAAAACTGAAAAATAGCGCGCTGGATTTGATCCAGAAATTCGTCATCCGACACGGGCGGAGGTGGAGGCGGAGGACCGGCCGAACCCCCTCCACCGCACGAGACCAGCGCCATGGCGAAGTTCAGGGCGGGATAGGCCATCGCGGCCCGGGCCGAATATCCCAACAGTTCGCGGCGGGCGAGCGGACGAGTCAACAGCAGCGGTTTCATAGGTATCTCAACCCTGGCCCGTCTAACGACCGTTCTTCAGTTCCAGCAGCACGAGTCCGTGGGCCGGGATCTCGATCGTGAGCGATCCATTTCTGAGCTCGTAAGTCTGCGGCGCCGGGAGTTGGGCCGCACTGCGCAGCTGGCGGATCTGCGCCTCCGTAGGATAGCGCGGCGAACCCATGGCTTGGTAGGCGGTGTGAACATTCCCGTTCACCGAATCTACTCGCGACACCTGCACGCGGGAGGGGCCGGCTCCGCGGAAGGCAAATCTCACTTCCTGCGGCGCGCCCGGGAGCCCCGGCGGCGCCATGTTCCAGGCGGCAACCACCAGCGTGCCGTCCTTGCGGCGGGTGACCAGGGCAGACTCGGAGGCCAGCGCCAGGCGCTCGTCTCCGAGCCCGTGGAGCAGCCGGAACACGTTGTACGCCGGCTTCGGGATCCCCCTCTCGGCGATCAGGCCAAAGCCGCCGTAGAACGGCTGCTTGACCACTCCCTGTTCTTCGAATACGTCGGAGAATGTCCAGTACGACATCTCGTCGACCAGGCCGTCGCACTGGCGGATGGTGTCGGCCAGCCACGGTCCCATGTACGCCGTGTCCGTCACTTCCGGTTCGTTCATGTAGCTGGCGTTGAATTCACTCCAGAATAGAGGCAGGTTGGGCATGGCCGATGCTTTGATCTGCTCATGAACCTTGCTCACGGCCCGGCATACCATGCGGTCGCGCGGGATCGTTTCGTGGGTTCCAAAAACGTCTTCCGACTTGTCGTTCCCATACACGTGCGAGGAGACGAAGTCGACAGGAACATTGTTGTCTGCACAGTGTTTGATGAAAACGTCGGCCCAAGCCGCCTGTGCGGTTGACGGCCCGCCGACGCGCAGCCGGGGGCTCACTGCTTTGATGGCCCGCGCGGTGTGGTCGTACAACTCAAAATATGTTGCTTGCCGCGGATCGCCTCCCCAGAAATCAAGGTTGGGCTCGTTCCAGACCTCGAAGTACCACTTGGAAACTTCGTCGATCCCGTAGCGGTCGACCAGATGTTTCATAAGTTGAGTAATCAGGTCGTCCCACTTGCCGTAGTCCTTGGGTGGCGCGACATTCTGCTTGTACCAGAAGGCATGAAAAATCTGACTCGCGGCCAGCTTCTTCGGCATGAAGCTGATCTCGACAAACGGCCGCACGCCATTGGCCAGCAGGCCATCGTAAACCTGGTCCACGTAGGAGAAGTTGTAAATCGGCTGCTCTTGTGGGTCCTCGTCGTAGACGCCCATCTCGTCGTGAAAGAGCGCGTGGAAGCGGACGTACTGCATGTCGGTGATCTGCTTGACCTCGCGCAGATCCTGGCGGTAGCTGTCCCGCAATGAGAGGACGGCGCGCCCGGAGCCGAACATGTGCTCCCAGAAGTGGGGGAAGGGGTGGGCGGGGGCATGAGCGTCGATCACCACAGTCGGCCCGGAAACGGCCTGCGCCGCCCCGATCCGAGGCATCAGCAAAGGGAGCAGCAAACTTAGAAAAACAATTATGTAAAAGACCCGCTCGCGATTCTTCATCCTCGATCCTTGCCTGTGGGGTCCGGACGAGAGGCTCTGCGGGGAGCCCCTCATCCGATTCTAAGGTCTTGCGTGAGGCAGGTTCCTTCAATTACGGCTGCATCTGAACTTGTCCCGAATAGCTAGTTGAGCAGCCAGCACTGGTCTTAAACTGCCCGTAGACGCGGAAACTCGGCGTACCCACCGGGAGCCGAGATGCCGTGATGTTTGATCCGTCATTTCCTGTGGGGGGACTGCAATATTCATAACCACAGTAAGAACCCGTTGCGAAGGTCCCGACGGAGTCGAACAACGTCCACGTGTACTGACCTCCTGCAGGGTCACTTGGTTCCACCAAGAAATGCCACTGAAGAGAGTTGAGATTCCCTCCTCCGAAGAAGGAGGCAGTTCC
The DNA here is from genome assembly GCA_016201265.1 of Terriglobales bacterium. GTDB lineage: Bacteria > Acidobacteriota > Terriglobia > Terriglobales > Acidobacteriaceae > Acidiflorens. The sequence goes on from JACQDD010000210.1 coordinate 47,513, forward strand.
GCAGGTGGTATATGTCTGCAACGTCCACGACCAACTGTTTGACACAACGAGCGTAACGGGCACGCTCTGGACAAGGTTTCCGCTCGTACCGGTAATGGTGAGGGTGTAGGTCCCAAACGGAGTGTTGCTGGACGTTGAAACGTTCAACGTTGACGATCCGGCTCCGTTCGGTATGGAAGCTGGGTTGAAGCTGGCGCTTGCCCCAGTTGGCAAACCGGCCACCGTGAGACTGACAGTTCCAGTGAAACCGCAACCCGGCGTCGAGGTTACCGTGTAGTTGGCACCGTCCCCAGGATGAATCCTCTGGGAGCTAGGTGTGGCGGACAGGGAAAAATTGCCAGTATTGCTAAATTTGAAGTTGGCAATCCGTGTGTTCCAGTTGAAGCTGCCGTTCGACTTGATGTACTCCTGCGTATACCAGAAAGTGCAGTCGTCCACTGGATCGACGGCCATTGCGCTGTAATCCCCCCAGCGGCTCAGGCCGCTGGTCTGCGAACCCGTTCCGTTCACAATTAATTGCTCTGTTTCCATCGTCCCAGCCGGATCGCCTGGTATTCGTCCGGTGAAGTAGATGGAGGGGAATACCGAACCGCTGGAAACGCTGTAGCCGAGGGCCATGTCCCCGACATGGTCCATGGCAACGCTGCCCATCCAGCGCGTATTCGAGTCCGGACTGAACGTGCCCTGCTGGAACACGGCAGGTGTTCCGTTGGGATTACGCACTTCGTACCAACGCTCGCCGGTCGTGATCGAGTGGTTCACCACTAGGGCCTCATGCCCATCGGTGAACTTGCGATATGCCAGCCGGTACATGAGACGGTCTCCCAGAGCGTCCAGTTTTTGCGTCGTTCCCGGCTGGACCACGCACGCGGAGAAACACTGCGGAGTGAAAGCGGCTACTGACAACGTCGTGGGACCCGTAAAGGTGGAACTCGCCGGATTGGTGAAGTTCACATGGAACTTCCACAGCCGCAGCGAGCTGCTGCCGAAGTTCATGAAGAAAGCCTGCTCACCAGCAGCGGGCTGAATGGTTCCGTCCATATCGGAAGGAAGCAGGCTGCCGATCAAAGATCCTTGTTGAAAGCAGACGATCGTGGCCGCTTGACCGGCCAGCATCTTGCTCCGGTCCATCGCGCACGCGTCAGCGCCCACAAAGCCGCCGGCGTACATGTTGAAAGAGATGTAATACGCGTCCGGCCAGACCCCCAGCTTCGGATAATCCGGGAAGTTCGCGAATTGGAAGGCGTACCGATTGTAAGTGCCGGTGGCGTCGGAGGTGGTCGAAACCGCCACGCACTGCAGGTATGGCGTCGTGCTGACGGAGAACTGCGTGAAGATCCAACGGTTCGCTATTTTGTCGTACTGTACGATTGGGTCACCGTCGTTGTTAGACTGACATCCGCCACCGAAGCCTGCCCAAAGGGCATTTCCTGGCGTCGGTCCGGCTACCAGTGCGCCGGAGGTCTTGCTAAAAACTGCAAACTCGGCATTGACCCACTGGACATATTGGGTCGCCCCCACCGTTCCGTTAGTATCCGGCGGTGCGTATTGCATGAGGAACCCGTATTGTCCGAGACCCAGACCTTCAAAATTCAGTCCTAAGGTCGCTGCCACTGGTGCCAGAACTTTTTGCTGCAGGGCCGCGTCCGGGGCTGCGTATTGGGGCATTTCCGTGGCTGGTCCCGTAGGGAGCACTTTCAACACACGCGGTGAAAACTGATTTGGCTGCGCCGGTGTCAATCTCGCGAGATCCGCCAGCGGAGGCGAGACGTCATGCTTCACTTCCCTAATTACATGCAACGTCGGCTGGGCTACCGCCGACACCTGGAGCATTGTGAAAAACATCACGGCAACACAGAACGCCGCGCAAAAGGGAGGAGAGTTCCTTCTGTCCATAGCGACCTCCGATAGTCACTGAGTTCTCAATGGGGGGAGCAAGACCGGGCGATGAACTACAGTTCACCGACCGTGAGTAGCTCGCGATAAAGGCCTAAAAGTTGAGCCGCGCTTGGAATTCAACCACGCGGCCGGCGAAAGCACCACCAGCCGTTCCAAAGTGGTTGTCCCTGATATTCGTGCTCGGAGTGCTGTACCCGAATCCGTTCAGGTTCAGCTTGTTGAACAAGTTGAAGAAGTTCGCCCGGAAATCGATCCTGGCCCCTTCACCGGTGATGAACGGCACGCGCGTTTCCTTGCCGAGACTCACGTCGAACGCCTGGTAACGCGGACCGCGGAACGAATTCCGTTTCACAAACGGTGGACCCGAACTGGTCATGTCAAAATATGCCGAGCCTCCATTCGGGAAATTGCCGCCTGGCTTTTGGAAGGTCGAAGTGCTGTAGTCCTGACCAGCGCCGCCCAAGTAGGCTTTTGGCAGCGAAGGACAGATATTGTTTGTGCCGCTCGGCACCGGCGGGCAGCCCCATCCCATTACGGCGCTCCACGGGAACCCGGAATGGAACTGGAAGGTAGGATCAATGTGCCAGCCGCCAAGGAGTTTGTATGTCCAACTGTCCTTGCTCCCCGGGAACGGGAGATCCCACAGAGCAGAGAGCGAGAAGCTATGGGTGGCGTCAAAATCCGACGGACCAAAGTCGCCCGCATTCTGGTTGAGCGGATAGAACTGGTTGGTGTAGCCACCCGCGCCTTCGCCGGTGACCGTGTCCATACTCTTGCTCCAGCGATACTTCGCGAACATCTGTACCCCATGGGAAAAGTTGCGTTTCAGATTCGCCAGCAGCGCGTTGTAGTGGGCTTTGGCGTCGGTGGATGGGAAGTACACGGCACCGTAGTGCGCGTTCGCGTGTTGGTAGACGTTTTCGAGGTTGACGATTCTCAGAATCCGGTGACTGGAACTGCCCTGATAGCCCAGCGTGGCCACGAAATCGTGCGGCAGTTCATATTGGAAATCCAGGGAGTAGCTATACACGTAGGGTGTGCTGAAGTTTTGCGGTGCTCCCCAGATCTCCACTTTCCCGTAAGGGCCTCCGGTATTGGGATCAAAAGCCAGGGCCGGATTCGCAGGATAGCCAGTGATCGAATGCTGGCTGGAGCCCTGCACAACCACGATTTGGTTGCCGACACCGTTGGGAGCATAGGGGAGGGCCATCCAGCAGTTGGCCAGCAGGTCGTAAGTGTTGACGGCGTCTGCCGAGCACTTGTCAGTGGGGATGGAGCTCGTGCCTGCAGCGGCGCAACAGATACCATAACGGAAGACAAAGGGCGCATTTACGCGGCTGATACCGGTCATGGTATCCGTAATCCGGTTGTAGCCAACGCCAAAGCCACCCCGGAAAACGGCCCTGTTACTGAATTTAGACGGGCTCCAGGCAAAACCGAGGCGCGGACTGAAGTTGTTCTTGTCGGACGGGTAGAGAGGGTTCGAAACCTTTACCGTAGCGTTCGCTAGGCCGTCCACATAGTCACTCACCGGATTCAGGAATAAGTTGGCCAGCTGACCGTGCTTGTCGGAAAGCGGACTGAAATATTCGTAGCGCAGCCCGATGTTTATGGTGAGGTTCGAGCGCAGTTTGAGGTCATCCTGAATGAACCATGCGATATCGTGTTGCCGGAAATACTTGTGATTATCAGTAAACGCTCCGGTAATCGGGTTCGCGTTCACGCCTTCATAAATAGGAGCACCGTTAGCTAGTTCCCAGATCCCATGGTAAGCGTAGATCGGACGCTGGTCACCGAACATATAGTCGGTATTGTCCTGGATCCAGTTATAGTTGAAACCAGCCTTCAGGCCATGACGGCCGTGAACTTTACTGAGGACATCGCGGAACTCAAACTGGTTTTGGGCAAACACTCCCGGCGAGTTATCCCCCTGAGGGGGTCCCCAGAAGTTCACGTCCAAAGGTATGCCCTCCAACTTCATCTCTGGCAGACCCCAATCAAGCTGGGAGTTGATCTTGTATTCGTTGTTGCTCCAGCGAGTAGCATTGAAACGCGCCTCGTTCAGTAGGCTGGGCGAGAAGTTCCGGTTCCACAGAAACGTCACGAGACCGTTGCGCCATTTCGAGTTAATGTCCTGGTTCACACGGGCATTACCCGTGCTCGGTTGCGTGTAGTCATATGGCGTGAGGTAAAAGCTGCCCGCAAACTGGTTCTTGCCGTGGTTGAAGTCGATGCGCGTGTTGTACTGGTTTCCGCTTAGCGTACTGGGGTTGAGAAAGAGGACCTTTTGCATGTCGGGAACGCCATCGAATCCGCCGGCGGTGGTGTCACTCACGCAGCAGGTGTTCTGGAGAATGTTCCAGGTCGGAACATATTGGCCATAGGTCCACGTGGGATCAGCACCGGTGATGCCGAGCCCGCCAAGGTCCACGCCGCCAGAGATCACCTGGCACCCAGAGCCATCCGCACCCTGGACCTCTCCCGGTGAATAGGTATAGTTGGGCCATTGCCCCTTGAAGTCATTGCAATCCGGCGTGAGTACCTGCAGGATGCGTGGCTGGTTGTTCGTCGCCGTGAGGAGTGCAGTCTCGACGGAGTTGGGGCGTGTGTTCTTCATGAAGTCCACAAACTGCTGAGCCTCGATGTACTGAGTCTTGTTGGTGCTGCTGTGTTTCCGGTTTCCCTCGTAGGAAAAGAAAAAGAAGATCTTATCTTTCCAGATCGGGCCACCGATACTGCCGCCGAACTGGCGGTTCTTGTTGCTGACGCGCTCAGTACAGTTATGCGGGGTGTCTGCCGGACAGGTGCCATCCGCCAGACGGCCGTCCGAGTATCCACCCCAGCGGCTGTAGGCGTTCAACCCTGGCTCATCGTAATCGAAGAAGCCTGAGCCGTGGAACTGGTTGGTGCCGGTCTTCGAAATCGCTTTGATCTGAGCGCCAGTGTTGCGTCCGTCTTCAGCCGAGTAGTCGGTGGAGAGAATCTTCACTTCGGCGATAGACTCCTGGTTTGGAGTCAGGACGGCAGCGCCGCCCCAGGTGAGACTGTTGACGCTGGCGCCGTCAATCGTGAAGTTGTTGCCGCTGGGACGCTGGCCGTTGGCGGTGACCTGCACCACGTTTTCCACCGAAAAAATAGAGTTCGTGGAAGCGCCCGGACCGGACGTATTGTAGAAGTTCGCCGCCGAGCCGATTCCGGTGCGCGCGCCGTCCCCGAACACACCAGGCGCCAGCCGCAGCAGTTCATACGGGTCGCGCCCGTAGGAAGGCATCCGCTGAATGTCTTTGGCGGTAATTTCGGCGCTGATGTTCGCATTCTCGGTCTCCGCGCCGGCGGCTGTCACCGTCACCGTCACCGTCTCCATCACCCCGCCCGGTTCCAGCGTCACATTCAGGCCGCGCACGCTCTCGGCCACAACCTGCACCTCCTTGGCGGTGCTCTTCTTGAAGTGCCCCGAGGTGACTTCGACCGTATAGACGCCGGGAATCAGCGCCGAAACGCGATAGAAGCCGGTATCGCCCGCAACCGTGGACCGGCTCACGCCCGTCGCCTGGTTGGTAACCGTGATGGTGGCGCCGGGGACGACGGCGCCGCTCTTGTCACTGATGGTTCCCTGGATGCTCGCGCCATACTGCGCCATCATGGACGCAGAGAGCAACAACACGAGCGACAGCAGCATGGCACATCGCAGAACGTGGGTACGGCTCATGGCAGCCTCCGAAGCAATTTCTTCCAATTTTTGGATTTATCAGACCGCGGAATCTATGGTTTCCTAAAACACTACTAAACTGATTTAGTACACGCTCGGCCTTATAGCATTGTTTCCCGCAGCGTGTCAAGAGTTTCCCGCGCCGGCCAAAACAACCGGCCAACAACCCCCTTGCTCTTGCCTCTTCGGCTGTGCGAGACTGCGCCCGTGCCCCCTCGCAAGAAGCCCGGCCGAATCGCGCCGGGAGGCGACGGCCGCCCCAAGCCGCGAGTTACGCTCAAGGTCCTGGCGGACCACCTTGGTCTTTCGCCGGCCACGGTTTCGCTCGTCATGAATCAGGCCCCGGTGGCCGATACCATCCCCCGGGCGACCCAGGAGCGTATTTTCGCCGCCGCCCGGGAACTGAACTACCGTCCCAGTTTCGCCGCGCGCTTTGCCCGCACTCAGCGCAGCTTTACCGTCGGCGTGATCGTTCCCGAGGTCAGCGAAGGCTATGCCGCCCTGGTCATGAGCGGGATCGAGGACCATCTGCTCAAGGAAGGTTATTTCTACCTGGTGGCCAGCCATCGCCACCGCGACGACCTGATTGATGAATATCCCAACCTGCTGCTGGGGCGCTCGGTGGACGGGTTGATCGCCGTGGACACGCCATGGCGTCACCAGCTACCCATTCCGGTGGTGACCGTCTCCGGCCATAACGGGTCGAATGGTGTCACCAACATTCTGCTCGACCATAAGCATGCCGCCGAACTGGCGCTGCGCCACTTGCAGCAACTCGGCCACGAACGCATCGCCGTCATCAAGGGACAGGAGTTCAGTTCCGATACTGAGGTCCGGTGGAAGTCGATTGCCGACGCCGCCGCGCGCCTCGGTCTGCGGTTGTACCCCAACTTGACGGTGCAACTGCAGAGCGACCTGGCCGGCCCGCAGCTCGGCTATCGCGTAACCAAGCGCCTGCTGGAACGAAAAGAAAAATTCACGGCCCTGTTCGCGTTCAATGACATCTCCGCCATCGGCGCGATCGGAGCCTTGCGGGACTCAAAGCTGGAAGTCCCCAGGGACGTCTCGGTGGTGGGTTTTGACGACATTCAGAGCGCGGCGTTTCAGAATCCGCGGCTGACGACCATCCGCCAGCCGTTGCGGAAAATGGGGATGGTTGCCGCCGAGAATCTGCTGCGCCGCATCGCCCGGCCGGATGATGATTCTTACCCACGCGAGATTGTGGTGGAGCCGGAGCTGGTGGTGCGCGAATCCACCGCGCGCGCGGCTGGCTAGCTCATTGTAAGAGTTTCTGTGGGAACAGATTGTCCCGCGATTTTCTCGGCGTCCTCCGCGATTTTTTCTCCGCGCTCCCTGCGGTTAAAGCTTTTGACCGCCGAGGACGCAGAGGTCCCGCAGAGTTCGCTGGAACCGGCTTCCGTTTTCTCACTTGCTCGCGGCTGATTGGGCCGTGCCGAACACGGCATCCACCGTCGCTACAATCTGTTCCATGGCGCCGTCGATATCCATGGTGAAGCGAGCCAGGTCCATGTCAGCAAGCGCGGGATGGGTCTTCGCCAGAGTTTGCCACGCCAATTCGCCGCCCAGCTCCATCCCCATGATCTCGTCGTAACCGTAACCCAGGTAGCGCACGCGGCAGAGCAGATCGCCTAAGTGAACCAGGCAAACCAGGGGCTGTGGGGCCGGCAGGAGTTCCACATTGTGGTGACCGTAAGCGACGTCGGACAAATCCCGCGGCAGTCCCCAGTGCTCAGCCAGCATCTTTCCGCTCTCGCAATGCGTGAACCCCAGGATCTCCTCTTCGCACAGATGGAGGGCGCGGCGCTGCTCGGTGGCCGACTGCAGGCACTTGCGAAAATCTTTGGTACAGAGCAACGAATTCACCAGAATGCCCAGGTCATGTAGCAATCCTCCCAGGTAGGCCTTTTCGGGTTCGGCATAACCGATTCGTTGCGCCATTCGTTGCGTGACTAGAGCACAGCCCAGGGAATGCCGCCAGAACGCGACCGGCTCGAACACCCACTTGTCTTTCGGTATCACCCGATTGATGCACAATCCGAACAGCATGGACCGCACTCTTTGCAGGCCGAGCGCCATGACCGCAGCGCGCACCGTTTCCACCTCGCGGCATCCGAACAGGGGAGAATTCGCCATGCGCAAGCACTGGGCCGCGATGGCTCCGTCGTAGGAAACCAGCTCCACTACCTTGTCGAAGCTGATTTTCTCGGCCGGCATACGCAGAATCTCGAGGAGCGGCTGCAGGATTACGGGCGCCGTCGAAATCGAATCCAGCTTCTTGACCTGCTCCTGCAGTTTTTCGAGCTTTTGGGCGGTCATTTCTTGCCTCCACCGGCGGCGCCGGCCAGCGCCTTGCAGTACGCGGTCGCCCCGGGGAAATGGACCAGGCGAAAGGTGTCGTCCACCTGAAACAGCGATTCGGCGTGTCCCAGGAAGAGGTAGCCGTTGGGCAGCAGGTTGGAATAAAAGTGCTGCACCACCCGGCGCTTCGACGCCAGATCGAAATAGATCAGCACATTGCAGCAAAAGATCACGTCCATGCCTTTCAGAAACACCATCTTGCTGTCATCGCTGAGGTTGACCCGGTCAAAGCGAATCTGCGATTTGAGTTGGTCGGTGACCTGCAGTCTCTTTTCGTCGTGGACCTTGAAGTATTTTCTTCGCAGCAGTTCGCTGGTGTTGCGCAACGCGTACTCGCCGTAAATACCCGCCTTGGCAGCTTCCAGCGAGTTGTCGTTCAGGTCGGTGGCCAGAATGTCGAAGCTCCAGCCAGCCAGCAGTTTCTCGCTTTCTTCCAGCAAAAACATGGCCAGCGTGTAGGGCTCCTCTCCGGTCGAGCAACCGGCGTTCCAGAAGCGCAGGCGCTTGAAACCCATCGCGCTCTTGGCTTGCACGATCTGGGGAAGAATCACGTTGCGCAGCGCCTCCAGATGCGGAGGACTGCGGAACATGTAGGTCTCGCCAATGGTGATTTCGTTCAACAGCAGGCGCAGCTCGGCGTCGCGGTTTCCGCGCAGCGTGAGGTGCTCGAGATACTCCGAGGCGGTCTTCGCGCCGACCACGCTCATGCGGCGGGCAGATCGCGATACCAGGAGATAGAGTTTTTCTTCCGGCTGATAGATGCCCGACATCCGGTAGATCAGATCGCGAATCTTCAAGTACGCCGGATCGCTGGAAACGGGTTCCGGAATTGCCGTCGGCATCGCTTTTGCGGCTTCGATCGCCATGGTCGTGTCTTTCGCCGGCCCCTGCTTCCCGGCATGGGGTTCTTGCCTCCCGGCGCTCATCGGGCGAGCGAAGCGAGGCGGCTGCAAGCCACCCGCCGCACCACCTCCGCGCCAATCTCGCCCAGCGGGCAAATGCGGTCGGCCTGGCCGGCCGCAACCACATTTCCGGGCATACCCCAGACGACCGAAGTGGCTTCGTCCTGGACGACCACTTCTCCGCCCGCCTCCCGGATGACCCCCGCCCCCCGCGTGCCGTCCGCCCCCATACCGGTAAGCACCACCGCCAGCGCGTTCGCGCCGTAGGCCTGGGCAACCGAGCGAAACAACACGTCCACTGCCGGCCGGCAGGAATTTTCCGGCGGCTCCTGATCGAGATTCAGCACTACTTCCGTTCCCTTCCGCGCCACGGTCATGTGATAGTCGCCGCGCGCGATCCACACCTGTCCTGGTTCGAGCGTCTTCCCGGCCTCTCCTTCCCGCACCGTGAGCACGGAGCGAGAATCCAGACGCTCGGCCAGCAGGCGCGTGAACAGCGGTGGCGTGTGCTGCACGATCACCACGGGCACGGGAAAATCTTCCGGGAGGTGCGGAATCACCGCCGCCAACGCGTTGGGCCCCCCGGTGGAGGTCCCAATCGCGAGAATGTCGATGCGTTGACCACCCGGTTTTCTCTTGAGCGGGGAGACGGTCAGCGCGGGCACAGCAGGGCTGCGCCGGCCCGCCAGGGAAATGATCTTGGCGACTAGCTCCTGCCGTACCTGCTCCATCGCGCTGGCCAGACTTTCACTATTGCTCGGCTTCGTCGCGTAATCGGAAGCGCCCAGCGACAACGCCTCCAGCGTGATGGCTGCTCCCCGTTCGGTCAGGGTGCTGAACATGATCACCGGCAACTTGGGGTACAGCTTGCGGATCTCCACCAGGGTCTGGATCCCATTCAACCCGGGCATCTCGATGTCCAGCGTGATCACGTCCGGATTCAATTGCGGAATCTTGGCCAGAGCGATCGCCCCGCTGGAAGCCGTTCCGGCGACCGTGATTTCCGCGCTGGCGGCGAGGGCTTCGCACAACAGCTTACGCACGACCACGGAATCGTCCACGATTAGAACCCGAACCGGTAGCATGGGATGTTCACTTTTTTGCCGCGGATGCTGCGTTCTTAGCGCAGCATCCGCAGGTTACGTATGAAGTGACCGCCGCGCTTTACGAACCTGCCCCGGCGCTCATTGCCCTCGAGGCTTGCGGCCTCGCCTGATGCCCAGAGTGTGCATCATTCTCAATCTTGAATTGCGAAACCAGTTCGCGCAGCTTGGTCGACATCTGTGCCAAGGACTGTGCCGCCTTCAGCGAGTCGTTGGCCCCATGGGTCGTGCTCTTCGCCGCCTCCGCCACGCCGGCGATGTTCTGGCTGATCTCGCCCGAACCGCGCGCCGCTTCGCTGACGTTGCGGGACATTTCGTTGGTCGTGGCGTTTTGCTCTTCCACGGCGGTGGCGATCGTGTTGGAGATGTCGTTCACCTGCTTGATCACCTCGCCGATCTGACTGATGGCGTCAACCGCGCTCTTGGTGTCGCCCTGGATCGCCTCAATCTTGCGGCTGATGTCCTCCGTCGCCTTGGCCGTCTGCTTAGCCAGTTCCTTGACCTCGTTGGCCACCACCGCAAAACCCTTGCCGGCTTCGCCGGCGCGGGCGGCTTCGATGGTGGCATTCAAGGCCAGCAGATTGGTCTGCTGGGCAATCGAGGTGATGACCTTGATGACCTGCCCAATTTCGGTGCTGGAATCTCCCAGTTTGCTCACGATCTGGTTGGTATCTTCCGCCACCTTGACCGCACTGGTGGCGACCTTCGCCGATTCATGAGCGTTCTTGGCGATTTCCTTGATGCTGGCACTCATTTCTTCGGTGCCGGTCGCCACGGTCTGGAGGTTCTTGTTGACTTGCTCAGCCCCAGCCGAAACTACGTTGGCTTGTGCCGAGGTTTCTTCCGCGTTGGCGCTCATCTGCTGGCTGGTGGCCGTCAGTTCCTCCGCGGAACTCGACAGCGCCTGCGCGTTCTGCCCGAGCGTCTCCATGCTTCCCCGGAGCGTGTCGGCCGTCTTGTTGGTTGCTTTCCCGACCTCCGCGAAGACTCCCTGGTACGTCCCCCGGACGCGACGCGTGTAGTCGTTCGCTGCCATCAACTGCAGAACCTCATTGGCCTCAACTAACCCACCCAGGCCATCGATACAAGCGTTGAGGTTGTTCTTGATGGTGTTGAAATCCCCGTTGTAGGTGTCCGTGATCTTGGGCGGCACGTCGCCCTTGGAGATCTGGTCCACGTACTTGGCCGCCACGTTCAAAGGCCCGATCACCGCGTCCAGGGTCTCGTTCACTCCCTGCACGATCTTGCGGTAGTCGCCCTGGTGCATGCCGGCATCGGCCCGCGTCGCCAGCTTGCCCTCCACCGCCGCCTTCGACAGCATGCCGGCATCGGCCACCAGCGCGTTCACTGCGTCGATGCACTGGTTCAGATTGTTCTTGATGGTGTTGAAGTCGCCGTTGTAGTTGTTTGTGATCTTCGGTGGGATTTCGCCCTTGCTGATCTTGTCGACGAAGTCGGCAGCCACATTCAGGGGCCCGATCACGGCGTCCAGCGTGGCGTTGACGCCCTCGACGACCTTGCGGTAGTCGCCCTGGTGCTTGCCGGCGTCAGCCCGCGTCGCCAGCTTACCCTCCACCGCCGCCTTCGACAGCATGGCAGCGTCGGCCAGCATTGCGTTCAGTGCCAACTTCTGTTGCGTGACGTCGGTGGCGTACTTCACCACTTTGAAGGGCTTGCCGTGCAAATCCATGATGGGGTTGCAGGAAGCCTGAATCCAGACTTCCGTCCCGCCCTTGCCCAGCCGCTTGTACTCGGCCGCCTGGTACTCGCCCCGGTTCAGCTTGGCCCAGAACTCCTTGTAGTCCGCGCTCTGCCGGTAGGCTTCATCCACGAACATGCTGTGATGCTTGCCCTTGACCTCTTCCAGGGTGTAGCCCAGGGCCTTGAGGAAGTTCTCGTTGGCTTGGACAACCGTTCCGTCCATCTGAAATTCGACCACCGCCTGCGACTTGCCGATGGCGGCAATCTGGCCGGCATAGTCCGCGTTTTGCACTTCCAGCCGCAGCTTCTCCGTGACCACATCCCAGGTGACCATGGGTCCCAAGTAGTTCTGCTGAGCGTCATATATGGGACTGACGAGAAGACTCAGGGTCTCCGGCCCCAGCTGGATGTTCGCCTGATGGGGCAGGTTCTTGGGATCGCTGAGCAGACGACGCGGGTGCGCGGGATTCTTGTGGAAAATGTCGATCGAACTTCCCAGGACATCGTCCACCTTGCAGGGCAGCAGGTGTGCAAGCGTGCTCAGAGTTCTCTTCGAAGCGGCGTTCATGTAGCGGATAATGAAATCGGCGTCGGCCCGCATTACATTGATGGGAGAATTTTCCACCATCTGCTGGAACATGAGAGCTTCCTTGTTATCCGCCGCGAGGGAGTCTTCCGAAGACACGGTATTCACGATCTCGGCAGCAAGCGCCTGTACAAGGGCGACAATCTCGTCGATGGCAGTGTCGTCCACATGCAGCGACTTGAGGCTGGCCACCAGATGCTGCGCGACTCGGTCGAAATGACGCTGTTCGATATGCAGACCGGCGTGAAGTTCACGCATACCGGGCCCCTTGTAGCGGGCCGGCCCGCCAAGCGCCTGGGAAAAGAACGCGACTTGCTGCTCCTTCAGCCGTTTCATGTTGACCCCGGCGAAGAATGGACGAAGGACGACGTCTCCCAGGATACGGACATACATCCCTTCCACGGCTGCACGGACGGCGTTTTCGCCGCCGATGGTCTCATAAATGGTTGCTACGGCGGCTCCGCCGCTATTTCCGTTGCGCTTGCCTCTCATTTGCAGATCTCCCTTTGCTTGTGAACTTTGATTTCAAAGCATCCAACTAGTTACGTAATTCGTAACTCGAGCAGCCCCGAATACCCATGCCACGCGGCGATGCCAGGGGCGATACCGTTCATTTCCTCTTCGGATGTAAATGCCCAATGGCGCCATGGCGACGTAAGTAGCCAACACCAGTACAGAGGCCGCGACGTGCACAAATAACGATAGCGAAGGGCAAGTCATGGTCTTGTGGATGGCCCCGCGCGTCGCTTCGATCATGGCCAACGCCGATAGATCCAGACCGAAAGCCGTGCTCATGAGCCAGACGTGCAACTCTCGTCGCCGGCGAAGCATGAAACCGCAAGCCAGCAACAGCAGCGTCAGTGTGGACAGTGCCCTAAACATCGATATTCGACCTTTCATCCGCTATTGCACCGAGCGGGCAGCCTCTCCTCCGCTCACGGTTCGTTCCGTGTCGAGTACGAGCAGTAGGCGTTCTTGCAGCTTGTACACTCCGCGTACCAACTCCCGCGCCTCGCCTTTCAAGGTTTCCGGCGGAGGCTCAAAGCAGCCTTCCTCGACCTCAAGCACATCCCCAATCTCATCCACCAGGAAGCTCACCGCCCCATCATCGGTGCGCACGACAACATTCATGGGCAGTTGGTACTCCGGACGGTCCTCCATGCCAAAGCGCCGACGCAAATCCAACGCCATCACGATCTGTCCCCGCAAATTAATGAGTCCGCGAATGACCTGGGGCATGAGGGGTACTCGGGTCATCTCCTGGTAGCGGATCACCTCCTGCACCTGCTGCACGGGCACCCCGAAGAACTGATCTCTGAGGAAAAATGTGCAAAATTGCTGTATGTTCGCCACCAGTGTTCTCTCTCCTTACGTCTGAACCCCTGCTGACAACTGGCTGCCATCGGCCGCCGCGATCAGGCCCGGTACATCCAGAATGTCGGTAACGCGTTTCTGGATCACGGCCGAGCCCAGCACGCCTTTACGTTCGGTTTGGCGCTGCATGACAAACGATTCCTCGACGATGTCCAGAATGCGGTCCACCACCAGCCCCACACTTCGCCCTTGGTCGGCATAGACCACGACATGCAACGATTCCTGGCCGGCCTCAGCCGCCTTCCGGCGCTTGGTCTGCAGCACTTCGGAAACCCAGACGAGGGGCATGATCTGCCCCCGGTACTGCACCGCTTCCTGGTCGCCGGCGACCTCGATGGTGTCGCGGGGAAATTCCTCGAGGCGCGCCACCAGGGAGAGGTCGATGGCCATTCTCCCGTTTTCCCCGTACTGGAACAGCAGCACGGCATTGCGCTGATTCCCGTCGGCAACCCCGAGCGACTGCTTTCCTTCTTTTTCCGCCAGAGCACGGTCCCGGACTTCACTGACCACGTGGGCGCGCTGCGCCAGGCCCAGCACATCGAGAATCAGGGCCACCCGGCCGTCTCCCATGATCGTCGCCCCGGCGTAGGCGTTGACGCTCTTCAACTGTTTGCTGAGCGGCTTGACCACGATCTCCTCGGTGTCGTTGATTTCGTCCACGACCAGCCCAAACTGCTGGTCACCGGCCCGCAGCACCACGATGTTGGCGTTCTGGGTCTCAAGGGCCTTCTTTTCCACAACCGTCAGCAGCTCGATAATCTTCTTGGAGAGTGGCTCCACCTTGCTGAACTCGCGCTGGGCCTGGCTCTGGTTGCCATTCACGTTGAGAACGACGATTTCCCGCACGAGTTCATGAAAGTGCTTGTGCGTCGCTTCCAGCGCCTGCATCTCGTCGATGCTGCCGTAGTCTTTCAGGCCAGCCGAATAGAGCCATTTCCCCAAGGCACACTCCGTGGGAGAACCCGCTTGCTCCACCGTCATCGTGGTCTTACCGTCCAGAAGCTGTCGGAGCCGGCCGATCCACTGCTCGTGCTTGTGCCGGGCCTGGGTGAAATCCAGTGATTCCCATTTGGAACTGGAAGTTGTTGGCGCGGCTGCCGCGTCCTGCGCTTGGGCGTCGGCTTTCAGTTCCCGGTTTAAATACACGAGGGGAAGGAGTTGCCCCCGCAGCCGGTGGACCGGCGCGCCATTGACCAGTTCAATGCCCTTGCGCGCCTGTTCTCCTTCCAGGCGCACCAGTTCGAGCAGACTGACCTGCGGGATGGCGTAGCGGTCGCCGGTGGTGGTCACGATCAAGGCGGGGATGATGGCCAGGGTCAGCGGAATCTTCATGCGTACGGTGGAGCCCTGTCCCGGCTTCGACTGCACGTCCACGGTACCGCCGATCTTTTCGATGTTGGTCTTCACCACGTCCATGCCCACGCCCCGGCCGGAAACGTTGGTGACTTTTTCCGCCGTGGAGAAGCCCGGCAGGAAGATGAGGTTGGTAATCTCGCGCTCGGTCATCCGTGCTGCCTGATCGGCGCTGACCAGCGCCTTTTGCATGGCCTTGGTGCGGATTTTTTCGTAGTCCAGTCCGGCGCCGTCGTCGGTGATTTCGATGTTGACCTGCCCGCCCTCGTGAAAGGCCCGCAAGAACAGCCGGCCCTCTGGGTTCTTGCCCGCCGCGATCCGCGCCTCGGGACTTTCGATGCCGTGGTCCACGGAGTTGCGCACGATGTGGGTGAGCGGGTCCTTGACGGCCTCAATGATCGTCTTGTCGAGCTCGGTTTCCTTGCCTTCCATCTCGATGCGGACCTGTTTGCCGCAGCCCAGCGCCACATCCCGCACGGTGCGCGGGAACTTGCTCCAGATGTTGCCGATGGGCTGCATGCGGGTCTTCATTACGCCTTCCTGCAGCTCGGTGGTAATGAGGTTGAGCCGCTGGCTGGTGGCCAAGAGTCCGCTGTCTTCGCTGGAATTGGTAAATTGCACGATCTGGTTGCGGAGCAGGACCAGTTCGCCGACCCGGTTCATCAGCCGGTCGAGCTGGTTAACGTCGACCCGAATGGTGCTGTCGCTGGCGCTCTGCCCGCGGGCCTGCTGCTGGACATTCAGCGCTTCGAGCACATCCTGCGGCTTCACGGCTCCCTTTTCCACCAGAATCTCGCCGACGTGCCGCGGGTCTCCCGCCTTTTGCTGCTCCACGGCGTCGTAGACCTCGCTTACCTTCGCCGCGCCCCGCTTGATTAGGATGTCGCCGATGCTAGGTACGGGATGCGGCGCATCGTTTTGCTGGGCTTCCTCTTTGGCCGGCGCCGGGTCGGGAGCCGGGTTCGGTTCCGCCTTCGGCTGGAGCAGCCGCGTCAAGGTGGCGATCAGTTCCTGGTCGTTGCGCTCACCTTCGTTGCCCGTGGCTTCAATGCTTCCCAGCATGTGGCGAACCGCATCCACCATGGCCAGCAATGCGGTCGTAATTTCAGGGCTCAGCGTGAGCTGGCCATCACGCAGACGCGCCAGCAGGTTTTCCCCCACGTGGGCGACGGCTTCGAGCTTGCTGAACGCGAGAAATCCCGAAGTGCCTTTGATGGTGTGAATGGTGCGAAACACGCTCGCCAGGATTTCCTGGTCGGAGGGATGCTTTTCCAGTTCCACCAGGTCGCGGTCGAGCCGGTCCAGGTTCTCGTAACTTTCGACCAGAAACTCTTTGACGATGTCGTCGGAATCGTTCATGGCAAGTTACCCTCTCAATCGGCGGAATCATTTCCGGGCTTGAACCCAAAGGTCTCCCCTGCGCTGAAGCCGGTGTCCAGCCGCGCTGCCGCAATCTCGCCGGAAGCTGTCATCAGATTAGAAAAAGCTCAAAGAAGAATCCGAGAGCCCTACCCGGAGAGCAAGTTCCGGGCCGAGGAACACAGGAAGGGATTCAGACCCGCACCTTCGGGGGAGAACCTAAAGGACGGGCAGAAAAGTGATGGGAAAAGAAACAATCCATCGGCCGGCCGACCGCGGCCACAAGTCTATTGCCCGGATCGCTACCGAACTCGATTGGCCCGGTACGCGGTTCGATCCTTGTCATCACCTCTCACCGCCGTCGGTCTGACACGTACGCGGGCGTGATCTTGTCGACCGACGTCGTGCCCGCCTGCCGCATGATGCCTTCCAGCTCGCGGCGCAGGATGGCCAGCACCGCCTCAACTCCGGGTTGTCCGAAAGCGGCCACCCCCAAGCACTACGTTCGCTCGATACTTGAGTGACGCTGGACTCCAGGCGGTACTGCCAATCCCATCCAGACCTGTTTTCGTCAACAGGCGTTCATGCGTATCGTGACGGAGAACCTCGCACCTCATCCCTCTATACCTGACCTCGAAGTGAAAGTAATTGTGAGGGGAGGACGGGAACAATACGAGTACGCCATCAGCGAGGATATCTTCGGCTTGGCGCGCATACGGGACCAGATCCTTTTCTGCAATCAGGTCCTCAGCCGCCACTGGCCCCAATGCATCGGACAGGAAACGGTCTCCATGGCCAAAACGCTGATCGCTCGGGCACGATGGCTCCTCCCTGTGTCGAAGGTGACCAGCTCGGCAGCTGGCGTTGCGCTCTTTCCGCTCATCGGCGCAAAATCCTCGGCACTAAAATGGAAACCGCACCGTCGTCACCCAATTCCGGTCGTAGTTGTGGAATTTCGTAGCGGCAATCTGGACGCCCCCGCCAAAAGCAAGTCCCAATCTCTTCCATAAATGCAGACGCCCAACCATCAAGCCGGGAGACAAGAACACCTGTTTCTTTCCGTCGTTCTTGCCGTTGGCCCAGAATGTTGAGTTGACCCCTAACTCGGGCCATAGCTTCTTCAATATTCTGTATTGGAAGGCAGCGTTGAACGCCACCGGGGTTCCAATTGTGGTGATGTCTCCGGTCGGCAGGGTCACGCCAACCGTACTCTGGACATCAAAATTGCCCCATCCCTTTCCCAGCCCGAGTGAGGGTGTAAGCAGCGCATGGGCAGCCCCATTTGAGTAGGAACCGGTGGGTACTGTTGCCCCGAACAACGCAGTCACGATGTAGTTTCCCCGCTTTTCGTTCCCCGCAGCAGCGCGATACTTGAACAAAAACCCCATGTCGCCGAACCCGTCGCGAATCTGCGGACTGCTGTGGGTGATGTAGGGAGGCAGGCTTACCAGAACCTCGACTCTTTCCGCCGGGATCAGCTCCAGTCCTCTACCACTGCCGTAATTGGTGGTTGTCAAACTCGCCTTCGATTGCCATCCGATGTCATAACGAACCTGCTGCACCAAGCGAGGGGTTACCGTGAACACCGGGGCCATCCAATGGGGCTGGTCCGCTTCTGCGCGGGAAGAACGTTGGAACCATTTGCCGACAAAGTCATCGCCCGGAGATTGAGATGGAGCGGTTTGCGGCCATGCAGGTGCACTGAAGAGGCTTAATGAAATGAGTACGACGATAGAGACTTTCAAGTTGTTCTCCGTGACCCGAGCAAAAGCCGCGTGTGCACCGCTGCCCAGTTATTTTCTCAGCGTCATCTTCTGTTCTGTGTCTCTGGGGCCGACGCGAGCTGGCCAGCCAAGGCCGGTGCTTCACGCGTGTACTTCAGAACCCATACAACCGCGAGGCCAAACAGTGCGAGGAAAACAAAAACGATGAAACCAATCGCGTAGCCGCGCGTGCCGAGATCGTGAACCGCAAAGCCCAGCACCGGCGGGATGACAAAGCCACCGAGAGCTCCCAGACCACCCACCCAGCCAGCGGCTCCTCCGACCGCCTGGGGAACTTCCTGCGGGACTAGCTTAAAGACGGCGGCGTTGCACACCCCCATTCCGACAGCCAGAAGAATTTCCCCGGGGAGCGCAAGTTCCAACTGGGTGGAGCCGGTCATGACCACGGCTCCAATCACCATTACCAGGAGGGCGAGAATGGCGGTATTTTCGCCGCCCTCGCGGAGGCGATCCGATAACATGCCGCCCCCAATGCGGATTGCCGAGGCCAGCACTGAGTACACGGCCGTCAGCAACCCAGCCTTTACCGCGCTGACGCCGAAATAGGAGCGCCAGTAGGTCGGCAACCAGGCAGTCAGAGCGATGAAACCGCCGAAGGTGGTGAAGTAAACCCAAACCAAAGCCCACGTCTTCCAGGTGCGCGCCGAGATACGGAGACTTTCGACTAAACTCCCCGCCGGGAACAAGAACTGCCCTTTCTCGCGGGCGATCCGGCGCGCTTCTTCCGCCTCAACTCCCCGGCTTTGCAACTGAAAAAACCAGGCGTTGCGGCCAAGCACCGCGTAAAGAACTGTGCCCGCTGCCAGGAAAACAAGCCACGCGGTATACGATCCGGCGAGGCCCAAGCTGACCAACGCGATCGGAAGTAAGAAGGAAAAGAGTCCAGGCGCCAGGTTTCCAACGCCTGCAAAGATCGCCAGCGCCCGGCCTTGTTTCGCCTGGGGGAACCAATAGGAAACCTGACTGATTCCCACCGAAAAGGTCGCAATGCCGCAACCGGAGAGAATACCCAGAGCCAGCAGAAGCGGATAAAGCTCCCGAGAAAGCCGGTCCGGGTACAAGAAGTAAATCACGAGTAGGAGACCGACCATGCCCAGCAACGATAAGGCGAGCAACACCAGAAACGGCTTGCGCCCCCCCGTGGTATCGACCCAAGCCGAAAACGGAATCCGGAGCAGCGAGCCGGAGAGAGCCGGCGCGGCCACCAGGAACCCCACCATGACGGGCGACAGATGCATCACTTCTTGAAACTTGCTGGCGGTCGGACCGAACAGCGCGACCGCCGCGAAACCGGCGAAGAATCCCAGCGTAGCTGCGAACAAGCTCCGATTCGGTGTGCCTATAAGTTGATTCACGACTTCAGACTCCTTTCTTCCAAGTGTGTTACTCAGCATGCCCCGCATCCAGCTCCCTTGCTCCCATGATTGCGGTTACCGTTCCTTATTCCTGCGTCCCCTTTGAGCACAGATCACGCGTGATAGTGCAGACTCTCCGCCAAGTATGGATCTCCTACCGGAACCAGCGGAGCGCGGCGCAATGCCACCAGGAGACCAAGGCCGAATACCCCGACCAGCCCCGCGACCAGACCAATTTCCCAGATTCCGATCTGTGGTTTTCCGCCCGAAAATGGCGGCATGATCATGAGGTAAAGGTCCAGCCAGCGCCCCGCAAGCAGCACGATGCTGACTCGCACCAGAACCCCCACCCTCTGCTTGTTCATCCTCGGCAGCAGTGCGAAGAAAGGCACGCCCCAGTTCAAAACCAGGTTGAGCACAAACAGTGGCTGCCAGAAACCGTGCAGCCGGCGGACGTAGTAGATCGTCTCTTCCGGCAGATTCGCGTACCAGATCAGCATGTACTGGCTGAACCACAAGTAGGCCCAGAATGTGCTGAAGGCGAACAGCAACTTGCCGACATCGTGAAGATGCTGCTCGCGGATGACATTTTTCAGAGCGCTGTGCCCTTGCAGCCATACCAGCAACAGGGTAAGCGCGGCCAACCCGCTCAAGAATGCGCCGGCAAAATTGTAGAAGCCGAAAATCGTGCTGTACCATTCCGGCTCCAGCGACATGATCCAATCAAAACTTGCGAGCCAGAACGTGACCCCGAAGAACACCAGAAACAGCGCGGCCAGGCGGGTATTCTTGCGGGTGTGGCTGAGATCGCCGTCGGAGTCTTGTCGATGGGAAATGTTCAACATGGCCCAGGCGAACCCAAGCCAGCCCAGCAGATAGACCACGGCGCGAATACGGAAGAAGGGCAGGCTCAACCACATGAGCTTGAATCCCGGGGCATCGCCCTCAACGTGCAAGCCGCCGGTCCACGGATAAAGCGACGGCTGGAAAATCAGAACGCAGAAAATTCCCACGGCCCCGAGCGGGAGTATGCCGGCCATGGCTTCGGGTACGCGCCGCAGCGCCGTGCTCCAGTGGGCGCCGCTGACATACTGGATCGCCATCCACGCCATCCCGGCCACAGCCAATCCCACCAGGTAGTAGCTGACCAGCAGGAAATTGAGCCAGACTCTTTGTGGCGCAAAAAACAGACCCGCGACCAAGGTCGCGGCGCCGATTCCAGCCAGCACCTGCATTCGCCCAACAATCTTCGCGGCCGGCTCGAAGCTGAAATCATGCGCGTTCATGGCTGGCCCCCTGAGACCTTGGCGGCGTCAGCTTGCGCAGTCTTCAGTTGCGGAGTGGAAGGCGCCGCGGGCGCTGGCACGGGCGTGGACGCCGCCTGCATCGTTCGCACGTACAGGATTGCGTTCCAGCGGTCCTCGCGGGAGAGTTGGCTGGCGTAAGACGGCATGTTGTTCTGACCATAGGTGAGCACATGGAACATCTGCCCGTCCTTCATCTTCAGCGCGTGCTCAGCCAGGAGCGATGGTGGCGGCGGATATCCGCGCTGTGCCACCGGCCCATTCCCCGCCCCGCCGGCGCCGTGGCAAACCGCGCAGAAATTAGAGAACACAAAAGCTCCGCGTTCCCGGGCCCGCACGTTGCTGATATCCAAAGAACTCTTGAGTTCCTCTCCCGCGCGCAGCGCGTCTTGCGGCGTGGCCGCGTAGTGCAAGGGCATAGAGCCGCGCGCGATCGTTCCCGGCTCCGGGCGCTGCAACGTGCTTCCATCGGCAAAATTTGAATTGGGAGCAAACGCGTTGTAGCGCGGGGAGTGCGCCATCTGCGGAATAAACTCGAAATTGGGCTTGGTGGGATCTGAGCTGAAGACCCAACTGGCCATCACCGACATGACCACAGCCAGAAGCAGGAACCCGTTCAGTACCACGCGTCCCGTCACGCGACCTCCCCGGTGATCTGCTCTTCCACATGCACGGCATGGAGCTTCTCGAACATTTCTTGGACTTCCTCCGGCTCGAAGGTCGAATCGGTCTGTTCCAGCACCACCGCGAAGCGGTCATCCGTGACTCCGGCCACGGGCAGCACCGCCCGTTTCGCGGGATAAAGCCGGCAGACAAAAAAGAATGAGAGCACCGCTCCTACGGCCGCGAAGAGCACCATCACCTCGAACGTGACGGGCACGAAAGCAGGCAGGGAGTTGAACGGTTTGCCTCCCACATTGACCGGCCAGTCCACCGCGGTCGTCCAAAACTCGAACCATACTTTCAGGCCGGCCCCGAGCAGGCCCAGTGCGAACACGACCCAGGGCAGGCGCGACGGCGCGAGTCCCATCGCTTCTTCGACTCCGTGGACGGCATAGGGCGCATAGACATCCACGATCTTGAAGCCGCGCTGGCGCGAGGCGCGAATCGCGGCCAAGGTGTCGTCTTCGCTCTCGAAAACTCCGACCAGCAGTCGTTTACTCATGGACGGACTCCAGTCGAGGCTTGCCGTACTTGAGCACACCCTTGACCTCGGCGACTGCAATCACGGGAATAAAGCGGCAGAACAGCAGGAAACAGGTGAAGAACAACCCGAAGCTGCCCAGCAGCGTGGCCACTTCCACTCGAGTTGGCGCATAGTGGAACCAATTGGCGGGGATGAAGTCGCGTGATAAAGAGGTAACAATAATGATGAAGCGCTCGAACCACATCCCCACGTTCACCAAAATACAAATGGCAAACACCGCTGGAACATAAGTTCGTACCCTGCGGAACCAAAGCAACTGTGGAACAAAGACGTTGCACCCGACCATGGTCCAATAGCCCCAGAACAACGGCCCCAGGGCGCGGTTCAGGAACACGAACTGTTCGTAGGAACTCCCGGAGTACAGCGCGGTGAAAAACTCGGTCCCGTACGCCAGTCCGACGATGCCGCTGGTGGTGATCACCAGCTTGCACATGCGGTCGATGTGGCGGAGGGTGATGTATTCCTCAAGGTGCATCAGCCTGCGGGCGACGAGCATCAACGTGAGCACCATCGCCATGCCGGAGAAGATTGCGCCCGCCACGAAGTACGGCGGGAAAATGGTGGCATGCCAGCCCGGAAGCACAGCTGTGGCGAAATCCCAGCTCACGATAGTGTGTACCGAGATGACCAGCGGGGTTCCGAGGCCAGCCAACATCAAGTACACAACCTCATAGCGCTGCCACGCCCGGTAGGAACCGTTCCAGCCCAGGCTCAACACACCCGCCAGCTTTCGGCGCCACTTGGCGGTGGCGCGGTCGCGAATGGTTGCCAGGTCAGGCAGCATGCCGATGAACCAGAACATGGCCGAGACCGTGAAGTAAGTTGAGATCGCGAAAAAGTCCCACACCAGCGGCGAACGGAAGTTCACCCACAGCGACCCCCGGGTATTGGGGTACGGGAACATCCAGTAGGCAAACCACGGCCGGCCGGTGTGGATCACTGGAAAAATGCCAGCGCACATGACGGCGAAGATGGTCATCGCTTCCGCGGCGCGGTTGACCGAGGTGCGCCAGCGCTGGCGGAACAGGAAGAGGATGGCGGAGATCAGGGTACCCGCGTGCCCGATTCCGATCCAGAAAACGAAGTTGGTAATGTCAAAAGCCCAGCCTACTGTGCGGTTCAGCCCCCACGTCCCCACGCCCACCGCGATCTGGTAGCCGATGGCAACAGCTCCCAGCAGCAGGAACGACGACGAAATCAGCAACGCCACCCACCACAGCGCCGTGGGGCGCGCCTCCATGGGAGCGCACACATCGCGCGTGACCTGCGCAATCGACTTATCGCCTTCGATCAGAGGCGGTGGCAGCGCTACAGCGGCTTCAGCCATGATGTTCTTCCTTGCGCTCCTCTTTTCCTTCTTGCGGGCGATTGCGCACGATGGTCAGATATCCCACAGCAGGGCGCACATTGAGTTCCTCCAGCACCCGGTAGCGCCGGGGGTTCGCCATCGCCTTGCCGACTTGGCTGTTCGGGTCGTTGAGGTCGCCGAAGTAAATTGCCTGCGCGGGGCAGGACTGCTGGCAAGCGGTCTGCACCGCTCCGTCGCTGACTTTTTCGCCACGCCGCTTGGCTTCGATCTTGGCTTCCTGGATACGCTGCACGCAGAACGTACACTTCTCCATCACACCGCGCGAACGCACCGTCACATCGGGATTCAGGACCAGGTTTTGCAGTTGATCGTCATGCGCGTAGTTAAACCAGTTGAAGCGCCGCGCCTTGTAGGGGCAGTTGTTGGCGCAGTAGCGCGTCCCGATGCAGCGGTTATAGACCTGCTGGTTCAGACCGTCTTCGCTGTGTACGGTCGCCAACACCGGGCATACGGTTTCGCACGGCGCGTTTTCGCACTGCTGACACATTAGCGGCTCGTAGGAAACTTCGACCTGGCCGGACTCTGTCTCCGAGTAGTAACGGTCAATGCGCAGCCAGTGCATCTCGCGGTTGCGGCGAATTTCGTCCCGGCCCACGACCGGAATGTTGTTTTCCACCTGGCAGGCGATCACACAGGAGGAACAACCGGTACAGGCGTTCTGGTCGATCACCATGCCCCAGCGCGGCCCATTGTAGGGATGGTCGGTGGGCCACAGGTCTTCCTTCTCTTCGTGGTCTTCCACGCCGGCGTGCGGATCTTGCAGGTATGCCGCCAGCGTCGTTTCTTGAACCACCGGCCGAGGCCCGCTGCCCGCAGGCGTGAGCTTCCTGGGGACGGTGAGCGTGTTATGAGTCTGCGTCGATGCCAGTTCCCGCGACTTGCCGCTGCGGCTGACCTTGACCTGAGCACCGTCGTATTTCAGAACGCCATCACTCAGCCTCAGCAACGGCGCGGCATTCACGCCGACGACGCCATCGTCTCCAACGCTGATCATGGCATCGAGCCACTGCGGACCGACCTTTGCGAAGCGGGCGCTCAACTTGCTGCCGTAGCCCAGAGCGAGGGCGATCACCTGATCCTGCTGGCCGGGTTGGATGTACGCCGGAATTTCAAACGCCTGGCCAACGCTCGGTTCCAAGCGGACCACATCTCCGTCCGCCACACCAAGGCGTTGGGCAGCAACTGAAGAGATGCACGCGTAGTTGTCCCACGTCACCTTGGTGATTGGATCGGGAAGTTCGTGCAGCCACGGGTTGTAGGCATTGCGGCCGTCGAGCATGGCGACGGTGGGGTAAAGCACGAGAGCGAAGGAGTTTGCGTCCGGGCGTTGAGCGTGCAGGACGGGGCGGACCGCCGCCGCGTTGAATGGCTTCGGCTTTATCGAAACCGACTCCACCTCGGCGAATCCATCGTGGACCGTGCGGTCCCAGAAAGCGTCGAAGTCCGTGTCTTTTTTCTGCCGCGGGAAGATTGTCGCTTTCCAGTGTTCGCGCAGGATTTCGTAGGCCGGTTTGGGTTTCCCGTTCCAGGCTGCGATTGTCTCCAGCAGCGAGCGCGTATCGCCCAATGGATGAACCGTTGGCTGGGAGATGCTGACCACGCCGCTCACCGTCTCGGCGTCGTTCCAGAACTCCAGATAGTGGGGTTCAGGCAGAACATGTCGCGCCAAGGCTGAGGTTTCGTCCACGCGCTGCGCGAAGCTGACCAGCAAGGGAACTTTCCGCAGAGCTTCGGCAAGACCGTCGCTATTCGGAAGGTCAAACACTGGGTTCACACCATGCACAAAAAGAGCCTTGACCTTGCCATCCCGTAATTCGCCGAGGAGCCCTTCCAGTTCCCGGTCGCTTCCCTGCCCTTGCAGCGACGGCTTCTCGACATCGAGCGTGGAACCGTAGTTTCCGAGCAGGTGGTTGAGGTAGTTGCATAGAACCTGCTGCTGTAAGTCGTTCGTGCCGCAGACCACCAAGCTTCGCCCGCGCGTGCGCCAGAGGCGTTCCGCCAGCTCGTCCAGGAACGCCGTATCAATAGAAGCAGCCTCCGGCTCGCCGGGGACGAACGGCGCCGCTGCCTTACGCGAAACTCTCTGCGCCAGGTGCGTCAGCAAAAGGCCCATCTCTCCCGGCGCAATTGCAAAACGCCGGTCAGCCTTGCTGCCGGTCACGCTCATGCGCGACTCGAACTGCGCGTGCCAGGAGACGCGCTTTGTTTCCAGATCGCGGCCGGCGCGATAGTCGGCAGTGTATTCGACGGGCGAGATCCACGTTCCTAGAAAATCGGCATCGAAGCTGACAATGACTTCGGCTCGGTCGAAGTGAAACCGCGGTAGGATACGAACGCCATGCGTTTGCTCGTGGGCATCGAGCAGGGCGGAGTTTGATAGCGGGTCGTAAACGATGTGCCGCGCATCGGGGAAACTCCGGAGGAACTCCTGGATAGTGGCGCGCCTGGTTGGGCTCGTGATCGTTGCACTCAGGAGATGCTGCAGACGCTGCGAATCGTAGAGACCGAGAATGTTCGCCTGCCCCGTTGCACACAATCCGCCGCGCGAAACCGGATGCTGTGCATTCCCTTCCAGTTTGATGGGCCGGCCGTCGCGAACCTTGGCGAGCAACCCGCAACCAGCACTGCACCCAGCGCACGTGGAGGCATAGAAAAGCGAACGCCCGGGAACCATCTCTTCAGGTTGCGAAAGCAGAGGAATTGCCCGCTGGACAGGAGCGCGGCTGCACCCGGTGGCGAAAGCCACGCCCAGCGTGAACCCGGTCGCCTTCAGAAAATCGCGGCGGCGGAACTGGCGCGGCCCGCCTTCCGGAAACTCGTCCGCCAGAGT
>JACQDD010000019.1 GCA_016201265.1 Terriglobales bacterium
AGCGCTTCCCGCGCCGCCAGCGTCAGGTGCACTTCGAATTCAGTGCCGCCGCAATCGATCGTTGCGGAGACGATGACATCTCTCGGTTCCACACGGCGGACGATGCCCTGGATTACATTGCGGGCGCTCAAGCCGCGCGGGCTCTCTGTGGCCAGCAACAGATCTCCGGCGCGGATGCCCACGCTTAGTTTCGAACCCACGTCGGCGCGAACGAGTGGGGTTTCCAACTCCAGCGGTCCCGCTCCCAGGCGGCAGGTCATGGTGCCACGGCTTTCGTTCAGCGCAGTTACGGTGACGTCGAAGACATTCTCGAATCCGGAGAGTTGCGCTACGGTTTCCAGGCGCGGGGCACGCATGACTTCATGCGGACGACCCTGAGAGATGATGCGGCCCGCGTCGAGAACGATCACTTGCTCGCCGAGCGCGAACACTTCCTCGCTGCTGTGCGTGACATAGAGGATCGGGACCTGGTGCGCCAGGTTCCACTGGCGAAGATCGTCGATGATGCGGGACTTCGTTGGGCGATCGAGTGCCGCCAGAGGTTCGTCGAGCAGGAGCGCGCGGGGTTCGGTTACAAGGGCACGAGCTAGAGCCACGCGTTGCCGTTCACCACCAGAGAGCTGCGCGGGACGGCGGTCACGCAGATGCTCGATGCGAAACATGTTCAGAAGTTCGCGACTGCGCTTGCGGCGTTGCTCTGTGCCCATCGCGTGCAGTCCATATGCGACGTTTTCTCCGGCGGTCAGGTGAGGGAACAGAGCCAAGTCCTGAATCACATATCCGACGCGGCGCTTCCACGCCGGTACGCTCAGGTTCGCTTCCGAGTCGAAGAGAGTTTCGCCGCCGGTGACCACGCGCCCTTCCTCAGGATCAGCGAGTCCTGCGATGCAATCGAGCGCCGTAGTCTTGCCCGCCCCGGAAGCTCCGAAGAGGATTGTGAAACCCGTGCCCGCGCGGAAGTGAATGTTGAGGTCGAAGGCGCGCTCCGAATTTGCAAACCGTTTGCGGATGCGCACTTCGAGTTCGGAGTGCTCGGCCGGTGCGTTCGCGGTTGAGACAGCAGGGGCCGATTTCACTTCCATGGACCCACCGCCAACGCCCGCCGGTTCAATCCATACACGGCCGAAAGCACAACGAAGGAAACGATCAGCAGCACGAGCGCGGTGTGATTGGCAGCAGAATAGTTGCCGGCTTGCACCTGGTCGTAGATATCAATCGAGATGGTGCGGGTCACTCCGGGGATGTTGCCGCCCACCATCAGCACCACGCCGAACTCGCCGAGCGTGTGGGCGAAGCTCAGCGCAAAGCCCGTGACCAGCCCGGCTTTTGAGAGAGGAAGCACGACGCGGTGAAAAGTTCGCAGCGGTGATTGCCCCAGGGAAGCCGAGGCGCGGAGCAACTTCGCGTCTACCGCGGAAAAAGAAGCTGCGAAGGGCTGCACCGCGAAGGGCAGGCTGTAGATCAAAGACCCAATCACCAGCCCTTCGAAAGTAAAGGCCAGCGTGTGCCCGGTGAGCGATTCCCACCAGCGCCCGAGCGGGCTGCGGGAGCCGAGAGCCATGAGGACATAGAAGCCAAGCACGGTCGGCGGCAGAACGATGGGAAGCGCGATGACGGCCTCGACCAGAAACTTCCAGCGCCAGCGCGAGTAGGTCAGCCAATAAGCGATTGGAATCCCGATGGCCATCAGTAATGCGGAGACGATGACCGCGAGCCGCACCGTCAGCCAGAAGGCTTCCCAGTTCATCTCAGTGCGTCTCCGTTGGTTGACTGAAGCCGTAAGTTTTGAGCAGGGAAGTGCCCTCGGGGCCGCGCACAAATTCCAGAAACTTGCGCGCGGCATCCCGCTGCTTCGATTTCGAGAGCACGACCGCAGCCTGGTTCAGCGTGGGATAGGCATCGAACGGTACGGTCCAGTAGTGGCCTTTGTCTTTCATCGCAGGCGCGAGAGCGTGCGAAAGCGCAATCAGCCCCGCCTGTGCGTTGCCCGACTGGACAAATTGCGCCGCCTGCGAAACGTTTTCGCCCAGCACGAGCTTGCCGGCGATCTGATCGTAGATTCCGAAATGTTTAAGGCCGGCTTCGGCGGCGCGTCCGTAGGGAGCATGCAGGGGATTCGCGATCGAGATCTTTTTCACGGACGGATCGCGTAACGCTTGGACGCCCAGCTTCTCGACGTCGACCGGCACACCGTTCGGGACCCACAGCACCAGCCGGCCGACGGCGTAACGGTACAGTGTTTCTTTTTCGGCGAGGCCTTTCTCGATGAGCTGCGTGGGATAGCTCTCATCGGCCGAGAAGAAAACGTCGAAGGGCGCGCCGTTCTGGATTTGGTTCGTCAAATTGCCCGACGAGCCGAACGACAGCTTGACCGTTTGCCCGGTCTGCTTGGTGTAGGCCGCGACAATTGCGGGCAGGGCGGTGCTGAGGTCGGCCGCAGCGGCGACGGTGATCTCCTGGGCGAACACGCAAAGGGAAAGAAACGGAATGGCCGGTAGCAATGTTCTCAGAAACAACAGGTGCTCCCAGGTACTGGGCGGTTTAACGGACTCGGCCGTCCCTCCGGGACTCGTAGATCATTATTGGTCGATACCCAGCGCCGAAGCGCTGGGCTAAGCTGGAGCGCCCCTCCGGGGTTGCATCCCAACGGTCGCGATTTCTTCGCGCTCTTTGCGAATCCTTTGCGTCCTTTGCGGTAAAAGGTTCTCGCCGCAGAGTTCGCGAGGGCCTCAGGCGGCTGGCTTACCCGGAAGCCAAAGCCAAGATTCAGAAGCCTAGAGCCCAGATCCCAAAGCCTAAAGCCTAAAGCCTGGTTTTCGACAACGGTAGCTCGCGTACGCGCTTTCCAGTCGCCGCAAACACAGCATTGCATAACGCGGGCGCAAAGGGCGGCAAGCCGGGTTCGCCCACACCCGCGGGTGGGGCATCGCTGGCCACGATCTGCACATCAACGTGCCGCGGAGCGCGGTTCATGCGTGCGATCTGGTAATCGTTGAAGTTTCCCTGGTTGATCACGCCGTTAGTGGCGGTGATCTCGCCGAACAAGGCGAGGCTCGTTCCGAACACGGCCGCGCCTTCAAACTGGTTGCGGACGTTGTCCGCGCTGACCACCGTGCCTGCATCTACGGCCGTCCACACGCCGGGAATGTGCACCTGGCCCTTGTTGTCCACCTCGACTTCGACCACGGTGGCGACATAGGTCAGGAAGCTGCGATGGGCGGCAATGCCCAGCCCGTGCCCTTTCCCCAGAGTCCGCTTGCCCCAGCCGGATCTTTCGGCGGCGATCTCGACCACCCGCCGCAGCCGGGCTGTGTCAAGCGGGTAGTTCTGCTTCTCGTCGGCTTCGTCCTCTTTGTATTCGAGATTCACAATGCGGGGCGGCCCAATCAGTTCAAGCAGGTACTGGACCGAGTCTTGGTTGGCCGCTTTCGCAAGTTCGTCGGCAAAGGAGTGGATGGCGAACGCGTGATAGACGTTGGCCACGCTGCGCAGCCATCCAATACGGACGTGATGGTCGGCGGGCCCGTTCTCCGCGCGGTGGTTGGGAATGTCGAAGGGCAGGTTGTTCCATCCCAAACCCATCTCGTCGTCGGCATAGGTCGCCGCAACATCGAAGGTCGAATTAATGGGTGGGTAGACGGTGCGCTGCAGCCACGCAGTCGGCTTGCCATCCGGCCCAATCGCAGCTTTCATGTACATCGCTGCGACCGAATGAAAGAAGTCGAAGCGAATGTCGTCTTCGCGGGTCCAGACGACTTTGACCGGCTTTCCCAGTTGTTTAGACAGGACCGCCGCTTCCGCGACCTGGTCAGGCTTCGATTTGCGTCCGAAAGCTCCCCCCAGAAGCGTCACGTGGCAAGTCACATCTTCTTTCTTGATGCCGAGAACGGTGGCGACCGTGTCCTGCACCGCCTGCGGATTCTGGGTAGGCGCCCAGGCCAGCACCTTGCCGTCGCGATACTCGGCAACAGCAACGGGCGGTTCCATCGAAGCATGTGCAAG
>JACQDD010000020.1 GCA_016201265.1 Terriglobales bacterium
GGGCAAACCCCCCACCTTTGTGGAGCGCTGTGGACCGCTGTGGACCGCAGATTGCTTTCGGAATGTACAGGCCATGTTCCGTTTTTTGCACCGATCTAACCGAATCGGACCAACCGAAGAGTGCGGCCAGGATGCCCTGCCGCGAAAAATGGGGAGTGATGCCAACTCGGGGAAATTCTCACAGGGCGTAGTGCCGGGCGACCTCTCGGCCTCGCCGGAACACCCTCGGTTGAGCAGCGATTACGAGCCCGGGACTGCCGAGGCAAGCAGCGTAATCGAACTTGTGCGCGAGGTTGTCTGCGGCGCCCGTCAAACCACAGAGGACTCAGCGGCCGCTTCGAATACAGCGTCCATGGTGGTGATGAACGTCCGAATGGTATCGGGCATGATGGGCGAGATGGTGCGCGGGATTTCCGAGATCAAGACGTGCGTCCAGCAATCCCAGGAGGCTGCAGCGCGCGCCGTCGCGCAATCGAGCCAAACCTCGGAGCGAATCGAACTGCTGACCCGTGCGCTCGACCAGATCGCGTTAACTGCCAAGCTGATCGACAACATTGCGCAGGAAACCAACATGTTGTCCCTGAACGCAGCCATTGAGGCAGCGCGAGCCGGACAGGCGGGTAAGGGCTTCGCGGTGGTCGCGGGCGAAGTCAAAGCTCTGTCCAAACAAACGAGCAAGGCGACCGAAGACATCAACCAGCAGTTACGTTCCATCCGCCAGGCCAATAGCGAACTGGCCACGTCGGTGGCGGCGGTGAACCAGGACTTTGCCACCATCCAAACCGCGGTCGCCGGGGTTACAACTGCGGTCGGTGAATACGACGGCTCCCTCAAGACGATTACGGAGTATGCGCAGCAGGCAGCCGATAGCGTGGAAGGAATCGCTTCCATCCTCGATCACACCGCTGCGGCAGCTCGCGCCATCGTGGAAAAGTTCCAGCACTTCGAAAAGCGTTCGACAACCGAAGAGCCCAACTAGAAAGGACACACTGCAAATGCCGTTAATGACTTGGACCGATAAACTGAGCGTGGGCATCAAGGCGATAGACGACGACCACAAGAAACTGGTCAGCATGGTGAACGAACTGTATGGCGGAATCGTGGCTGGCCACGGCAAGGAAACACTCGGCAAGGTTCTTGATGAACTGGTGAATTACACCAAGTTCCACTTTGCCCGGGAAGAAGGGTTCTTTGCCAAAACCGGTTATCCCGCCGCAGCTGCGCACAAGAAGGAGCACGACGACCTGACAAAGCAGGTTTTGGACGTACAAGCGAAGTACAAGAGCGGCGCGCTCGCCACACTCTCGCTGGAAGTGATGAACTTCCTCAAGAATTGGCTGGTCAATCACATTCAAGGCTCCGACCAGAAGTACGCACCGCATCTCAACGCCAAGGGAATTCACTAGAAGGCCTCTCACAATGAATCGAGCTGATTAATACGTCTCGCAAGTTGTTGAATCGAGAGTAATGGTTCATTTGCTCTCGTCTTACGGTGCTTTTTGACCAGCCTATCGTTTCAGCAACTTGCGGTGACGTTTGTCAAAACCGATTCATTTGTGGGACCCCGTTCTAGTACGCACACAGACTCTTCAGCGCTGCGGTAAGCGTATTCTTTTTCATCGAAGGCATTAGGACTATCCCTTCGCCCAGTCTTCCCACTCCAGCCCTTTGATCCGGCTGAACTCGCGGACGTTGGCAGTCACGAGCGTCAATTGGTGGCGCAGGGCCTGGCCGGCGCTCAACACGTCGTACGCTCCAATCGGTTTGCCGGCAACCTCCAAACTCGCGCGCACGCGGCCCGCAACCTTGGCATCTTCGAACTCGAAAGGCAGCAGGCTCACCGGGCCAGCCAGGAAGGTCTCTACCATCTGCGCGTTGGATTCCCCGCGAGCACTCTTCCCCACTCCATACCAGAGTTCGAAGGCGACCACCGCCGAGACCAGCACCTTCTCGTCCGCGGCAACAGCCTTCTCGAACCGCCTCCGTACCGGAGAAGCCGTGCCTTTGATTAGCGCAATGCAGGCGTTCGTATCGAGCAGGTACATTACTTAAAGATCTCGCGCCGCGGCGTTACCGGCTGGTTGCGGCCCTTCCGGAAGAAGGATCCATCGTTGAGCCGGTCGAGTTCGGCAAACCATTCTTTGGGATCGGAGATGAGCGGCTCCAGCAACACTCCCTCCACCACTCTGCGCACCCGCACCTGGCTGCCCTCAAAGCGAAACTCGCGCGGCAGCCGGACCGCCTGGCTGCGTCCATTGCGAAACAACTTGGCGATTCCAGTCTCGGCCATAGGTAATTCCTCTCAATAAGTATATACCATGGATAGATACCATGAACTATATCTTTGGTATATACCATCAAATGATCGACCTCAGGCTTCCGGCGCGCGCAACTATTCTGCAATCAACGACTTGCCATTTTGGGGAATGGTCCACGTGGAACACTGCGGCGATTTTGCGGATGAATTTGGCGGGCAGGAGTGCCCGCCCCACACATCAGAGCCTACGCGCTCGCCTTGTCAATCAGCGGCAGCGGCTTCTCTTCGCTCGGTGGAGACTCCAGCTCCAACTGCTCCTGCCCGCTGAGCGCGGACACTTTCCCTCGATAAGTTTTCAGGTGCCGTTGCGCGGTCTCAAATGCTTCCTGCGCTTTGTTGAGATTCTTGCCGACGTTCTCGAACTGGCTCTGGAAAAAGTCGAACGACTTCTGCGCCTTCGCCAGTTCGAGACGGCTCTTTTCAAAGCGGCTGGCAACTTCATACCACTTATGGACGAGTGAAATTGTGTGCAGCGTCATCAGCAGCGTGTTCGGTGAGACCGGAAACACGTGCTGCTGGTTCATCCAGTCGCCCAGTTCGCGGTTGCGGATTACTTCCATGTAGAGCGTCTCGCTGGGCAAATACATGAGCGCGATGTCGGTCGTGCCGTTCTCAGGTTGAATATACTGCTGGATGCGCTTGGCCTCGGCCTTCATGACGCGCACCAGGGCAACGCGCGCCTCGGCAATCTCCGCTTCGTCGTTGCTTTCGAACAGCGCGATGACCGACTCGCGGGGAAACTTGGCGTCAATCGGCAGCTTGCGGTCGGGGAAGTAGATGACAGCGTCGGCGCGTCCGCCACCCTCGCCCGGCGACGACTGCAGCGAGAACATGTGCGACGGCAGAAAGTCGGCGAGCAGGCGCTCCAGGCTGGCCTCGCCGAACTGCCCGCGCAGGTGGGGCAGCTTGAGCAGGTTGTTCAGATCGTTGATGGAGTGCCCCAGCGCGCCCACCTCCCGCAGTTGTTCCTCGGCCGCCTTCAGGTGCTGCTGCACTTTCTCAAACTGCGCGAATCCTTCCTTGATGTTCTGATCCAGTTTCTGCTGCACCTGGTCGGTGATGGCCATTAGCTTCGCGTCCACCCGGTCGCGGATGGAGTCGAGGCTCTGCGCCGTCTGCTGATTGAGGCTTTGGAACTCGGCACTGAGTTGCTGCGTGGTGAGCAGGAGCGAACTGGCCAGTTCGCTGCGCGCCTCGGTCAGGCGCCGGGTCTGCTCTTCCCTGCCCGAGGCAAGCTGCTGCTCGACCACACCTCGAATCTCTGAAAACCCTTGCTGGATGCGGTCTGTGACCTGCTGGCGCAGGTCCCCTTTAGTCTGCTCCAGGCGGGTGGCCATATCGGCAGTGGCGGCACTGAACTTCTGGCCAAGGGAGGTATTGAGGCTTTCGATTTGGCCCGCAACTTCCGCTTTTACATCGACTTGCGCGGCGGCCGCGGAGCGGCGCAGCAGGACCAGCGAAAACCCAAGCAGGACAAGGGTTCCGACCAGCACGGCAACGAGCAGTAATGTCTCCATGGTAATTAGCTGAGCAGAATTCTAGAAGCTAGCGTGAGAGATGGAAAGCAGAACTTTGCCGTTGCCCTACGAACGCCTGATACAACAGCATGCTCTGGGCCTTGATCCTCTCTTTCGCGATGGCGGGGAATGCGGGAGCGCAGACGTCCGCGCCCGCGAAGAAGGCCGTTGCACGTAGTTCGCAGAGATCCACCCAGCCCACCCCCAAATTGCTCTCGGCGGCTGTGCCCTCCTCTACGGAAGACTACGCCGCCGAGAGCGCACTGCTGGACTTGGCGAACCAGCGCCGAAAAGAGGCTGGAGTAGCGCCCTTGCGCATGGACGAAAGCCTGAATGAAGCGGCGCGTGCGCACGCCCGGCTGATGGTTGACAGGCAACAGCTCTCACACCAGTTTGACGGCGAACCTTCTCTGATGCCACGGCTCCGCGAGTCGGGTTTGCAGCTCAATCAGGCGGGAGAAAACGTCGCTTACAATTCCAGTGCGGAACAGGCCTTCGAGACGTTGATGCAATCTGCACCTCATCGGCAGAACCTGCTTGACCCGGACTTCAACTCCGTAGGGATCGCGGCTGTCTGGAACGAGGGTCGACTCTACGTCGTCCAGGATTTCGCGCATCAGCTGCCGAAAATCGTACCCTCCAAGCAGCCGAGATAGGGGTTGTCCGTCCGCAGCGTTTGGCGGACAAGAGTGTCCGCCCCACACAACACGTGTGCTACTCTGCGATGATCTGGCTCGCTCCCATGGAAACCCCTCCGCGCATCCGTATTGGGACCGCCGGCTGGTCGTACAAGGACTGGGACGGAATTCTCTACCCGCCCGAAGTGCAGCGCAAGAAAGTTCACCCGGTCGAGTTCCTGGCGCGCTTCTTCGACGTCATCGAAATCAATACTTCGTTCTACGGACACATCCGGCCGGAGCTCGGCCGGCTGTGGTGCCGGAAGGCGGCGGTGAATCCGAATTTTCTCTTCACCGCCAAGCTGCACCGGTCGTTCACGCATTCGCCGCTGGCGGTGATGGAGCCAACCTCGGCGGCCAGCATCCGGCCGAACGAAGAGGATGAGAAGCTGGCGCGCGAGGGCCTGGATTCACTGGCTTCCGAGGGGAAACTGGGGGCGCTGCTCATCCAGTTTCCCGTCTCGTTCAAGAACACCAGTCTGAACCGCGAATACCTGGAGCAGTTGCTGCGGCAGTTCATCGAGTATCCGCGGGTGGTCGAGGTGCGGCACTCGAGCTGGGACCAGCCCGAGACGATCGCGGAATTTGTGCGGCAGAATGTCGGCTTCTGCAACATTGACCAACCGCTGCTCGGGCGCTCGCTCGAGCCGACGGAACACGTGACGTCCGGCGTTGGGTACGTGCGCCTGCACGGCCGCAACTACGATCAGTGGTTCGATAGCGACAACCGCAACGACCGCTACAACTATCTCTACAAACCAGCGGAGCTGGAGAAGTGGAAAGAGAAAGTAGAGGTGATCGCGCGCAAGGCCGATACGACCTACGTGATCGCCAACAATCATTTCCAGGCGAAGGCGGCGGTGAACGCGCTCGAACTCAAGCATCTGCTGGGCGGGAAGAAGGTTGCGGCGCCGGAGACACTGGTGAAGAGTTACCCCGAGTTACGAGAGATCGCTGAAATCGAGGATGCGGGCGGGAATTATTCGCTGCTGGCGTAAACGGAAGCATGACGCGCCGCTTTCCTAGTTTGCAGCCAACTGCAGATCCCTCGCTTCGCTCGGGATGACAACAATACGGATGTTTTCCTCGGTCAAGAAGTTCGTGATCTTGCCGTGAAAAGTCTTAAACCGCAAAGGGCGCGAAGGATACGCAAAGGGCGCAGAGACAACCTGTTGGCTCTTTGTCCCGGTGCGCGGTCTTGTTGCTTGCCCTTGGGGCGATGGCTGCGGCACGCCGCACCCACGCTCGCATTGCACACACTTCAACCCGTGTGTTAGCTTCGACTTGCAGAGGTCAGCTTGCGACACACAGTTCCGGCGGGGATGGACCGCAAGGAAGCGGAGGCTTACCTGCGGCTCGATCCTGCGCGGCTCCCCAAGCATATCGCCATCATCATGGACGGAAACGGGCGCTGGGCGCGGCGCCGCCATATGCCGCGCGTGGCCGGGCACCGTGCCGGAGTCACTGCCGTGCGTTCGACGGTTGAAACCGCGGCCCGCATCGGCATCCCGGCGCTGACTCTCTACGCCTTCTCCGAAGAGAACTGGAAAAAGCGGCCGCGGACGGAAGTGGACTTCCTGATGCGCCTCCTGTGCCGCTACCTGAAGGCGGAGATCAAGACTCTCAACCAAAACAACATTCGGCTGGAATACATCGGGCGGAAGCACGAGTTGCCGGAGTTGGTGCAGCGCGAGATGGAATATGCGAGCGAGGCAACGAGCCGCAATCGCGGGATGATTCTCACGCTGGCCCTCAATTACAGCGCGCGCAGCGAGATTGTGGATGCCTTTCGTTCACTAGCCGAGGCCGCGGCGCGAAACGGCGGCCTGCAGCATTTCGAAGTGGATGAGCAGTTGATCAGCGAACACCTCTACACTCGCGGCCTGCCCGATCCTGATCTGGTCGTGCGCACCAGCGGCGAGATGCGCTTGAGCAACTTTCTGCTGTGGCAGCTTGCTTACGCCGAGATCTACGTGACGCAAACCCTGTGGCCGGATTTCCGCGGCGTTCACCTGCTCGAGGGCATTGAAGAGTTTCAGAAGCGGGAGCGCCGGTATGGCGGACTGGGGAAGGACCACGAACACGCTCCCGTCCGCGCACAGGCTGAGGCCAAGCGTTGATCAAGCGCGTCGTTACGGCGGTCGTTCTCATCCCCCTCGTTCTTCTCCTGGTGCTGAAGGCGCCCCTCTACGTGATGGCGATTGTGGCCGGGGCGGTAGCGCTGCTGGCGATTGCGGAATTTCTCAAGCTGACGGTGCACTATGGGGTTCAGCCGCTATGGCAGGCGACGTACGCGTTCGTCGCGCTCTTCTTTGTTTTCGTCATTGTCGCTTCTACCAACCGCATCCCCTTGATTGAGACCAC
>JACQDD010000213.1 GCA_016201265.1 Terriglobales bacterium
ACCTCTGCCCTGTTCGAACATGCTTGTACAATGCTGCGAGCCGAACCTGAAAGGAATCGCTGCTTGCGCCTGAGCCCTCTCGACCTCGTCATCATTGCCGTCTACCTGGCGGGGATCACGCTATTTGGCCTGCGTTTTCGCAAGCGGCAGCGCACCATGCGCGACTACTTCCTCGCCGACCGCAATATTCCCTGGTGGGCGATTGCGCTTTCGATCGTGGCGGCGGAAACCAGCACCCTGACCATCATCAGCATTCCGGGACTCGCCTACGACTCGAACCTGACCTTCCTTCAGGTGGTGATGGGGTACGTGGTCGGGCGCATCATTATTAGTTTTGTCCTTCTGCCGCATTATTTTCGTGGCGATCTGTATACCGCCTACCAGCTCATCGAGCGCCGCTTCGGTCCGCGCCTGCGTACGGTCACGGCGGCGCTGTTTCTATTGACCCGCGCGGCGGCGGAAGGAGTGCGGGTCTACGCCGTGAGCATCGTTGTGTCGATTGCTCTGGGCACCGGTGAGATTGCCTCCATCGCAATCATCACCCTTCTGACGCTGATCTATACCTTCGAGGGCGGACTGGCCGCGGTCATCTGGACCGACGTAGTGCAGACCTTTATTTATGTCGGTGGAACGCTGGTGGGACTGGTCACCATTCTGCATCTGGTGCCGGGAGGGTGGAGCTCCGTGCATGACATCACCAGCAGCTTCCACAAATTCCAGGTTTTCGATACCCCTATCAACCTGCGATTTCCCTATCTGGATTTAGCGAAACCCTACACGCTGTGGGCGGGCATCATCGGCGGAGCGTTTCTGACCACCGCCAGCCACGGCACCGACCAACTCATCGTGCAAAGACTGCTCGCCGCCCGCAACCAACGGCAGTCGGCGCTGGCACTGCTCTCAAGTGGCGCGGCCATTCTCTTCCAGTTTGCCTTGTTCCTGTTCGTGGGCGTGATGCTGTTCGCGTACTACCAGGTTCCCTCTTCGACTTTTGGAAAGGCCGACCGCATCTACCCAACCTTCATCGTCAGCCACATGCCGCACGGAATTGCCGGACTGCTGATGGCGGCCATCCTCGCCGCCGCCATGTCGAACCTGAGCGCCGCGCTCAATTCGCTTGCGTCCAGCTCGATGATTGACTTGTATTTCCGCTTCCGGCCGGATGCTGACGAAAAGAAGCGTCTCCAACTCTCACGTCTAGCCACGGTCGTGTGGGCGCTGGTGTTGTTCGCGCTTGCCGTCATTGCCTTGCACCGTGTCGGGCGCGTGGTCGAGGTCGGGTTGCAGATCGCGTCCGTTGCTTACGGCGCGCTGCTTGGCGTGTTTCTCCTGGGAGTGCTGACCAAGCGGGCAAAGCAAAACGGCGCGATTGTCGGGATGCTCTGCGGCTTCGCGATTGAGCTCTACCTCTGGCTCGGCTCAAGTGTGCCGTGGACTTGGTGGGTCGCGATCGGGACGGTCGTGACGTTTGCTGTCGGATACGCGGCCAGCTTGGCATGGAAGTCAGAGTCAAGAGCCTGAACCGCGGAGGACGCAGAGCTTTGTGAAAAATGACCTGCCTTTCTCTGCGTCCTCTGCGTACTCTGCGGTTAGAATCTCCTGGCACCGAGAATGAGCCAGACAAAACCACTCGAACTGGCCCGCGACCTCGGCCTCTCCCATGCGGGCGCGGTCGTGGTCGGCACCATCATCGGCAGCGGCATTTTTCTTGTTCCCTCGGAAATGATACAGGCCGTCGGCTCGGCCCGCCTGGTCTATCTGGCATGGATGGTCGGCGGCGTTCTCTCGTTCTTCGGCGCGCTCACTTACGCCGAGTTGGGCGCCATGAAGCCCCAGGCTGGCGGAGAGTATGTTTATGTCCGCGACGCCTACGGCCCCCTCCCCGGATTTCTCTACGCCTGGACGTGGTTTCTGATCGCCAAGCCGGCCTCGATTGCCACCATCACCACTGGCCTCGTCCGTATCCTGGGAACGTTTGCCGTCTTTTCCTTTTTCTCCCGACCGTGCCTCGCCCACCCCTTCAGCATCACCTACGGACAACTGGTAGCCATCGCGGCCGCCATTCTGGTTTCCTGGCTGAACTACATCGGCATCCGCAAAGCCGGAGAATTTCAGTTCCTGTTCACGCTGCTGAAGGTGGCGACCATTCTCGGCATCGTGGCCGTGGGTTTCTCGTACAGCGGAGGGACCTGGGCCAACTTCACCACCGAGTTTATCGGAGCCAAGGGCGGTGTCGTCGGGTTCTTCGCGGCGCTGGTAGCCGCGCTCTGGGCCTACGACGGCTGGAACGATCTCAATATGGTGGCGGGCGAGATCCGCCATCCCCAGCGCAACGTGCCCCTGGCTCTCATCTGGGGCGTGGCCACCGTCGGACTGCTCTACATCCTGGTCAACGCTGCCGTTCAATATGTGCTGCCCGCGACGGCGGTGGCGGCCTCCGAACGGCCTGCCTCGGCAGCCGTCGCCTTGGTGCTGGGACGCGCCGGCGCCAGCCTGGTTTCCGCGGCCATGGCGGTTTCCATGCTCGTGACTTTGAACGGCACGATCATGAGCGGAGCTCGTGTGCCCTTTGCCATGGCCCGCGACGGATATTTTTTCAAGTCCATCGCCGAAGTCCATCCCCGCTTCCGCACTCCGTCGTTCGCTATCGTCGTGCAGTGCGCGCTGGCCATTGCTCTCCTGCTGTTAGGAGGAAATTTTCGACAGTTTTTCTCGCTCGCGGTCTTTGCCGAGTGGCTGTTTTATATGATCGCAGGCAGCACGGTCTTCGTTTTTCGATACCGCGATCCGCAAGCCGACCGCCCCTATCGCGTGTTCGGTTACCCGCTGGTGCCGGCAGTATTCGTGGCCGTTTCGGCGGTGCTGCTGTGCTTCACTTTCAAAGACAACCTGCCCAACTCGGCCTACGGAATCCTCGCTATTTTGGCCGGTATTCCGGTGTTTTACTTCTTTGCGTGGCGCCGGCACGTAACCAGAAAGTAACCAGAAAAACGGTTGCCCAACCCGGTTGGTTACCAAAGGACACGCGCATGAGACACGTTTACCCCTGCCTGATCATCCCCTAATGTGAAGACTCCAGCCCCGAGCACTCTCCCCAGGCCGGGTCCCCATTTTGGAGTCAAGGCATGCCTACGTACAATCGCGGGTTTCAGCTCGGCCTATTGCCGGAGAAGAAGTGGGACTGGCGAACCTTCGCCGCCAGCTACGGGTTGGTCACCGCCTTCATTCTGCTTTTTCTTCTTTTCGGGTTGCTCAGGCCGGAAGAGCTGCAAACCACGCTGAACTTTCACGTCACGGAACTGATTCCGCGGCCGGCGCTGGTTCCTGAGCCGCCTCCGCCACCAAAGCCTCTGCCGGTACATGCCAAGCTGTTGAAGCCCGCGCCGGTTTTTGAGGCGCCCAAGCTGGTCGTTCCGAAAGAGATTCGCGCAGCCAAGGCGCACCAGCAGGAGATCGAACCGCCCAAGGTGGCTCTTAATAATTTCGCACCGGCCGTCCTCAAACCGATTCCGGGGGGAGCGCGCCCGGTGCTGATCCACACTGGCGATTTTGCAGGCAGCTCGGTGACGCCGACGGTCAACGCTCCCATCCAGAAGGTGCAGACCGGAGGATTCGGAGACCCCAACGGACTCAAGCCCAGTGAAAACAGCAAGCCTGGCGCGAAGCTGATCGCCTCCGCTGCCGGCTCGTTCGATATGCCCGTGGGACCGGGCTATGGAAACGGCTCCGGCGGAGCGAAAGGAATCAAGGGAACCGTCGCCAGCGCCGATTTTGGAAATGGGATCGCAACTCCGGGACACGGGGATGGCCGCAGCAGTGGCCGCGGAGTTCAGACGGCAGGCTTTGGCGCGCAGGAAGTCGCGCAAGTCCGGCCCGCCGCCCAGAGGACTCTGGACAGTGGTCCGCCCACGACTCCGGTGGAAATCA
Source organism: Terriglobales bacterium (assembly GCA_016201265.1). Taxonomy (GTDB): domain Bacteria; phylum Acidobacteriota; class Terriglobia; order Terriglobales; family Acidobacteriaceae; genus Acidiflorens. The sequence goes on from JACQDD010000213.1 coordinate 3,928, forward strand.
CCTTCAAGCCCAACCCGGCTTACACCGAGGAGGCACGCAGTCTGAAGCTCGAAGGTGAGGTACTGCTCGAGGTTGAGTTCAGCGCCAATGGACAGTTGCACGTGAATCGAGTGGTCCACGGTCTGGGCCACGGGCTCGATGAAACCGCCATCGCAGCCGCCAACAAGATGCGTTTCAAGCCAGCAATGCGGAACGGCCAGCCCATGAGCTCCACGGCGATCGTGCACGTGGTGTTCCAGCTGGCGTACTGAAATTTTGGAGATGAGAGTCATGCGCACTTTGAATTGGATGGTCCTGGCCCTGCTAGTCCTGCCGCTCGCGGCAGTGGCTCAGCAATCGGCACCCGCGCCCGAAAACCAGCAGCCCGCTTCGGCGAGTCAAGCGGCCCAGCCCGCCGCCCCGCCCGCGCAGGCCGCGCCCGTCACCATGGATCAGGTTGTGGACCGCGTTATCGAGCGCGAGAAGGGGCTCATCAAGCTGCTAGCCCCGCGCACGCCCGTGGTCGAGACCTATCTGCAGAACCTCGCCCAGGACCCGCAGCTCGGTCCCATCCCCAAGGATGACCGTTATTTTCTCGGGCGCATGGACCTCAGCGATTCCATCGACCGCTCCGACTATCTGAAGGACAAAGAGGACGGCATGGAGAAGCGCCTGCTTGGCGGCGTCACTAAAATGTTCAAGTTCCAGTACCAGCCCCTGGGCTTTTCCTGGATGGTCTACGCCGACCGCAACGACTTCGATCGCCAGCACTACGATTTTCGCTACGTGCGGCGCGAGTTTCTCGGCGACGTCCGCTCGCTGGTATTCGACGTCACGCCCAAGAAAGATGCCGGCAAAGGCCGCTTCCTCGGCCGCATTTGGGTTGAGGACCAGGAATTCAACATCGTGCGCTTGAACGGCACTTACACCCACCCTTCGCGCAACAGTTACTACTTCCACATGGATAGCTGGCGCTTGAATCTGATCCCGGGCTACTGGGTGCCAACTTACATCTACAGCGAAGAAGGCGATTTTACCGCCGGCGCCAAGAACAAGATTGCGTTCAAGGCTCAGACCCGCATGTGGGGATACAACCTGAAGATGGGCACGGCCAATGACGAGCTGACGCAGATTCGCGTGGACAGCGTGAAGGACGATACGCCGGCTGCGCAGGATGCCTCTCCGCTCGCCGCCCAGCGCGAATGGCAGCAGCAGGCGGAAGACAACGTCCTCGAACGCCTGGAGCGCTCCGGATTGCTGGCGCCTGAAGGCGAACTGGACAAAGTTCTGCAGACTGTCGTGAACAACCTGCAGATCACCAACAATATCGAACTACCGCGCCCGATTCGTACGCGCGTGCTGATTACTTCCCCGCTGGAGACCTTCAGCGTAGGCAATACCATTGTCATCAGTCGCGGCATGATCGACGTGCTGCCCGACGAGGCCAGCCTGGCTTCGGTGCTGTCACACGAACTCGCGCATATCGTCCTCGGACACAACCTCGGCAGCCAGTATGCTTTCAATGACCGCATGCTGTTCTCCGACGAGGGGACGTACCAGAACCTCGGCTTCAAACACATTCCCGAAGAGGAAACGGCCGCCGACAAGAAGGCGATCGAGATGTTGAAGAACTCGCCCTACGCGCAGAAGCTCGACGCCGCGGGCCTGTTCATCAAAGTCTTGCAGACACGCGCGCCCCAGCTCGGAGCTCTGCTACAGGCGCACCTCGGCAACAACATCGCGGACAACGGCGTCGTCACCCGTATGGCGCAGCTGGCCACCTCGGCTCCGGCGCTCGACTGGAACAAGCTCGACCAGATTGCCGCCTTGCCGCTCGGTGGACGCGTGAAGCTCAACGCCTGGGACAACAAAGTCGAAATGGTCAAGGCGCAGCCGGTCGCGATCACATCGGCCCGCGACAAGATGCCATTCGAAGTAACTCCGTTCTTTCCGCGTTTAACGCGTTTCGGTACGAACGCCGTACCCAACGCCGGTCCGGCGCCCGCTACTACTGCGAGTTCCGCCAACGCCGCCACCCCGACGAACTAGCCGGGCTCACAAGTTGAACGAAGCACAGGCCGGGACCGGAAGCAATTCCGGTATTCCCGGCCTGTGTCTTTGCGGTTCATGTGGGGCGGACACCCCTGTCCGCCGCATTTCTCGTCCACCCAGATGGCAAAAGCGGGGGATGGCATTGTAGTTAGAGCGAGATGCCTTGACTAAGCCTCCGAAATGCGAGACGCTGGCGCGCTCAGGGCGTTGCACCACAAGGAGAACGCAGCGTGGGGTCCACAATTTCGTCGCTGATTGGCGCCGCCGAACAAGGGGACGGTCCCGCCACGGAGGCGCTGTTCAGCGCCTTGCACTCTGAGCTGCACCGGCTGGCGAAGCGCGAACTGGCGCGGCGCGGGGCTCCCGTAAGCCTTAGTGTGACCACGCTCCTGCACGAAGCCTATCTCGACATGGCGGCCCGAGACGGCCCCTCGTTTCCCGACCAGGCGCGCTTCATGGGGTATGCCGCGCGCGTCATGCGGGGGCTGATCATTGACCATGCCCGAGAGCGGCACGCCCAGAAACGCGGCGGCCTCTTCGAGATTACTTCGCTTGACACCGAAGTGATGGAAAAGGCCGTGGACCACCGGGAACTCGCGCAAATCAGCGAGGCGTTGGACGAGCTTGGCAAAATGGAGCCTGCACTCGCCGAGATCGTCGACTTGAAGTTCTTCTGCGGCTTCTCGTTCGCGGAAATCGCCGCGATGCGGGACGTGTCGGAACGCACGGTGCAGAGGAACTGGGAGAAGGCGCGGATTTATCTCCATCGGAAAATTCGCGCGGATTTGTCGCTCTGAGGAGTCCATGTCCACACTTAGCCCTGAGCAGTGGCAGGCCTTAAGCCCATATTTGGACCAGGCGCTCGCCATGACCGACGAAGAGCGCGCTGCGTGGCTATTGTCGCTCTCCGAGCAGACTCCTGCGCTGGGAGCACAGTTGCGAGAGCTCCTCGATGAGCACCGCGCGCTGGCGCAGGAAGGCTTCCTCGAACAAGGCCCCGTTCCACTGCCGGGTGCGCCGGGGCTGGCGGGCCAGACGATCGGCGCTTACACGCTGCTATCGCAGATCGGGCAGGGCGGAATGGGCAGCGTGTGGCTGGCGGAGCGCAGCGACGGTCGTTTCGAGCGGCGGGTGGCGGTCAAGTTCCTGAACATCGCGCTCATCGGCCGGGGCGGCGAGGAGCGCTTCAAACGCGAGGGCAGCATTCTGGGGCGACTGGCGCATCCGCACATTGCGGAGCTGGTGGATGCGGGCGTGTCCTCGGCCGGGCAGCCTTATCTCGTCCTCGAACATGTCGAGGGCGACCACATTGACCGGTACTGCGACCAACGCACGCTCGGCGTGGAAGCGCGTGTCAGACTTTTCCTAGACGTGCTGGTCGCGGTTGCACACGCGCACGCCAACCTGATCGTGCACCGCGACCTCAAGCCGTCGAACGTGCTGGTGAGAAACGACGGACAGGTAAAGCTGCTGGACTTCGGCATTGCCAAGCTGCTGGAAGGCGAAGGGCAGGACGGAGCGGCGACGCTGCTCACGATCGAAGGCGGGCGGGCGATGACGCCCGAATACGCGGCTCCCGAGCAGCTGCGCGGCGAACCTGTCACGACCGCCACCGATGTCTATGCGCTGGGCGTGCTGCTCTATGTGCTGCTGACAGGGCAACATCCGGCCGGGACCGGACCTCACACACCCGCAGATCTGGTCAAGGCGATTGTGGATACGGAGCCGACGCGTCCTTCGGATACCGTGGCGCCGACGCGGGCGAAAGCAGAGATCACCACCACGAATGCCACCAGACGCGCCACCACACCCGAGAAGCTCAGTCGCCTGCTGCGCGGGGACCTCGACACCATTGTCGCCAAGGCGCTGAAGAAAGCCCCTCAGGAACGCTACTCCTCTGTCACGGCGCTCGGCGACGATCTTGGCCGGTACCTCAGAAATGAGCCGATCAGCGCCCGGCCGGACACGGTTGCGTATCGAGCGGCCAAGTTCGTACGCCGGCACCGGACGGCGGTTGCATTAGCCGCGCTGGCGGTCATAGCCGCCGTCGCGGGACTTGTGGGCACTTTGATGCAGGCCCGCACCGCACGTGCTCAGCGTGACTTCGCCTTTCGGCAGTTGGAACGCGCCGAGGCGGTGAACGATCTCAACTCCTTCCTCCTGTCGGATGCGGCGCCTTCAGGCAAGCCGTTTACGGTTAACGAACTGCTCGAGCGTGCCCGCCACATCGTGGAACGCCAGCACGGGAACGATGCCAGCCGGGTGCAGCTGTTGATCTCCATCGGCCAGCAGTACAGCACTCAGGACGAGGACGCGAAAGCTCGTCCAGTAATCGAGGAGGCCTACCGAATCTCGCGCGGGCTTGCCGACCGATCCACCCGCGCGCAAGCATCCTGCGCCCTGGGGAATGTTTTGTCTCGCGCCGACGATCCAAAGCGAGCCGAGGCGCTCATCCAGGAGGGTCTCCGCGAGCTTCCCAACGAGCCGCAGTACGCTCTCGATCGAGTGTTCTGCCTTCTACGCGGCAGTGCGGTCGCCCGGAACACCGGTGAAGCACAGGAAGGGATCGCACGGGTGCAGGCGGCTCAGCGAGCACTGAAGGAGACGCCGTTCGACCCGGAGATGCTGCGGCTGCGAGTGTTCATAGACCTCGCCGAAGCCTATCGCGAGGCTGCACAGCTTCCTGAAGCCATTCACGCCTTCGAGCAGGCATCTGTAGAACTGACGGCGCTCGGTCGTGACGATACCCAGACTGCTGGCACACTGTTGAATAACTGGGCTCTGGCCCTTTCACAGATTGGAAGGCCTCTGGAGGCTGAGCGCATCTATCGCCGCGCCATCGAAATCAGCCGCACTGATCAGTCCGAGCAGGGTGTTTCGCCGATGTTGCTCAACAACTACGCGTCCACTCTGGACGACCTGGCCCGCCTCGACGAGGCCTCCGGATATGCCGAGCGTGCTTATGCGCGAGCGCGGCAGGCGGGCGATGAGGTGGTGACCAATCAGTCATTGTTGACGCGCGCCAGAATCTACCGCAATCAACACGATTTCGCGCGTGGGTTCGCGATGCTGGACGAGGTAGAGCCTCGCCTGCGCAAAGACCTTCCACCCGGGCACCATGCATTTGGTTCGCTGCTTTCAGAGCGTTCGCTTCTGGAACTGGAGCGCGGAGATCTCCCGGCGGCTTTACGGCTTGCCAACCAGGCGGTAAACGCCGTGGAAGCGGCCAACAAAGCTGGCAAGGCTGGACGCAATTTCCTGCCAACGCTGTATCAACGCCGAGCCAAGGTTGAACTTCAGGCCGGGCGACCCGATGTCGCGGCAACCGACGTGGCCTTGGCCCTGAACCTTCTCCAGAAGGATCTACCACCCCCAACATTGTCTTCCAAGTCAGGCCGCGCTCATCTCCTTCTTGCCCGTGTCCTCATCGCCCAGGGTAAGACCGATGAAGCCCGAGCCGCCGCCCGGACCGCCGTCGAACACCTTCAGCGCACTTTGGGGTCCGATCATCCTGACACCCGCAGCGCCCGGCAGCTCGCAGAAGCCGACGCCAAACAAAAATAAGGGGTTGGCTGCCTGCGGCGCGAATAGTCGCCGCTCCTGTCGTCTTTTACCTGCCGTTTCCGATATCCCTAAGTAGAGGGGTACAACCGAGGGGGCCGTAAAGCCGCGGCGAAAGGGCAGGCAGTGCGCTTCTTCATTGACTCAGGGGTGTTCGTCCAGCCCAATGCATGGGCCTGTCGTCGGTCAGTGGCTTCCCCATCTGGACGGGCGTTCTGAACGAATAGCCAACATTTTGAAAAGGAGACAATTATGCAGGTGTGGGGGAGAGTTTTTGGCTTTACCAGTGTAGCCATGTTGTTCGCTGGAATAGCGGCGCAAGCTCAAATGATTGATAACACACAAGCGCCGAACACAGCGAAAGCGGGAATCAATAAGTCGCTGCTGGATGAAATCGGCGCCGGGCGCGGCGATGTGAATACGGCGGGATCGTCGGTGTTCATCATCAACCGCGATCCGTTCCGCTCGATTCGCCGGGGACGGCAGCTGTTCCAGCGCAAGTTCACCCGCCTGCAGGGGCAGGGGGCGAACGAGAAAGATGGCGTGGGCGATATCAACAACGACCTGGCTATCGGCGCGGGATTGTCCGACAGTTGTGCGCTTTGCCACGGGCGTCCGCGGGGTTCGGCGGGAGTGGGCGGGAATGTGGTGACGCGTCCCGACAGCCGCGATGCCGGACACCTGTTTGGTCTGGGGCTCAAGGAAATGCTGGCCGACGAGATCACGACCGACCTGCGTTCGACCCGCGATCTGGCCGTTACCCTGGCCCAGCAGATGAAGCGGCCAATGACCTTGAAGCTGGTCAGCAAGGGCGTGAAATACGGCAGCATCACGGGGAATCCGGACGGCTCGGTGGACACCTCGAAGGTGCAGGGCGTGGACGCCGATCTGCGGGTGAAGCCGTTCTTCGCCGAGGGCAGCACGATCTCGCTGCGCGAATTCGTGGTGGGCGCGCTGCACAACGAGATGGGGCTCGAAGCTTCGGCCGATCCCGACCTGCTCACGGCGAGCGCGGGCGGACGCGTGGTGACTCCTTCGGGCATGGTGCTGGATGGATCGAAAGACAAGATCAGCGCCCCGCCGGCGCCGGATGCTGACAACGGAAACGAGATTGATCCGACGATCGTGGATCATCTCGAGTTCTACCTGCTCAACTACTTCAAACCCGCGCATGGCCAGCCGAGCGCGATCGCGGACCACGGCCGGAAGGTGTTCCAGAAGGCGGGCTGCACCTCCTGTCACGTCACGGACCTGACCATCAACAACGACCGGCGCGTAGCAGACGTGGAGACGGTTTATGACCCCGCCAAGGGTATCTTCAACACGCTCTTTGCCACGGCGACGCCGCTCTATCACGAAGTGGATGACGGCAGCGGCCAGCCGCACCTCAAGCTTCCGCTGGGAAATTCGTTTGTGGTGACGGACATCCTGGCCGACTTCAAGAAGCACGACCTGGGACCGAATTTCTACGAGCGCAACTGGGACGGCACTCTGCAGAAGCAGTTCCTGACGCGTCCGCTGTGGGGCCTGGGCTCAACCGGGCCGTATGGGCATGACGGACGCAGCATGACCCTGAACGACGCGATCCTGCGGCACGGCGGCGAGGCGCAAGCCTCGCGGGATAAGTATGCCGGGTTGGGGGCCAGCGAACAGATCGCACTACAGACGTTTCTCAACTCGCTGCTTCTGTTCCCGCCGGATGATACCGCATCGAACCTGGACCCGGGCGATCCCGCGAAAACAGGGTTCCCGCAGTTCGGTCACGGCAGCATCAAGCTGACAGTGCTGTTCAACGATCCTACAGATCCGGAATAGTCCCCCCCGGATGCTCCCGTCCTTGTCTCTCCTGTTCTTGGAGAGACAAGGATGGGCGTCTTGATATTTAGTTACAGCATACTAAGTCCGGCGCGAACGAGTTACTTACCGAGATCGTCGTTCTGATGATGGTTCGGATAAGGCGGCTTCTTGTACTTGGGCAGCGGGTTCTTGTTGAGGAGATCGAGCACGACCGCGACGGCCTTCTCGAGTTGCGGGTCGCGACCCTGGCGGACGGCAGCCGGATCGAGATCCACGTCGTAGTCGGGCGGGATGCCGTGGCCCTCCACTTCCCAGTCGCCGTTCAGGCCGTAGATGGCGCCGCGGGGAGCAGTGACTCCACCGCCGTCGATGAAGTCGGGATAGCCCCAGATGCCGACCAGCCCGCCCCAGGTCTGCTTTCCGACCAGCGGGCCGATGCCGGCCTTGCGGAAGTACCAGGGCTGGGCGTCGCCGCCAGAGCCGGCCATTTCGTTGATGATCATCACCTTCGGGCCGTAGATGGCGGCGCCGGGGCTGGTGAAGTCTTCGCCCTCGCGGGTGGTTGCCAGGCTCATGAGCGGACGGCGGAGGGAGTCAATGATGTAGTCGGCGAGATCGCCGCCTTCGTTGAAACGCTCGTCGAGGATGGCGGCGTCTTTGCCGACCTGGGCGAAGTAGTAGCGATTGAAGCTGGAGAAACCTCCGCCTGCGGTGTTCGGCAGATGAACATAGGCGACGCGTCCGCCGGTGAGTTCGTCAACCTTACGGCGGTTGCCTTCGACCCACGCCAGGCGGCGCAGTCCGATTTCGCTGTCCACGGGAACGACGGTGACTTCTCGCGAGCCCTTGCCGTCGGGGGTGGGGCCGACCTTGAGCAACACCTGCTTGCCCGCTGTGCCTTCGAAGAAGCTGTCGATATCGTCGGTGGCATGAAGATCGCGTCCGGCTACGGCCAGGATGTACTCGCCAACCTTCACGTTAACGCCCGGCTGCGTGAGCGGGGCCTGCAGGTCGGGATTCCAGTTCTCGCCGTTGTAGACGCGGGCCACGCGATAGCGGTCGCTGTCGATAGAGTAGTCGGCGCCGAGCAGGCCGGTCTTTACTTGCTTGATTTCGGGACGGTATCCGCCGGACACGAAGACGTGTCCTAAGGAGATCTCGCCCAGCGCTTCTTCGAATAGGTAGTTGAGCTCGTCGCGCGAGCAGAGGTTCTCGACGTAGGGCGCGTATTTCTTTTCCGCCTTGGCGAGGTCGAGGCCGTGATGGTTGGGGTCATACAGGAAATCGCGCTCGATACGCCAGGCCTCGTGGTACTGCTGCTTCCACATGGCGTGCGGCTCGATGTAGACCTGCATGGCGTCGAGCTTGAGCGGGCCTTCGCCCGGCTTGGGCGTGCCGCTGCTACTGGGCGCCTCGGCAGTAGAGGCGATCGCGAACTGCTCGCCTTTGCGGTAGAGGATCTTGCTGCCGTCGGCGGATAGTGCGTAGTCGTTCACTTCGTCGAGAAACTTGTCTACCTTGCGCTTGCTCAGATCGAACTTCTGAAGCGTGGTCTTCAGGTCGCCGAAGTCGCCCTCTTTGATCACCGACGGACCTTCGGCGAGGAAAAGGATTCCGGTCGCACCGGCGGTCATGGCTACGTAGTTCTTGGCCGGGATGGGCAAGGCGAGAATGCGCTGGCCGATGCCGTCCAGGTCAATGCGCACTTCGACCGGCTCTTCTTTTTTCTTGTCCTTGTCGTCTTTGGCTTCGTCTTTCGGCGTTTCGGTCTTTTCTTTCGACTTGCCGGGCTTGGCGGCGACGTCTTCTTTCTTCGCCTCGGCCTTGGCTTCCTTCATTTTTTCTTCGTCGCTTTCGGGAGCAAGAGGCGAAGGATCTTCCTTGCGCAGCACCGCGACGTACACGCCGCGGGTCTGCGGATGATCCAGGCTCGACATGTCGAGCCAGCTCTGGGCGAGTCCTACGTCGGTGCTGGCGGTGAAGTAGAGATATTTGCCGTTCTTGTCGAAGCTGGCGTATTCGGCGTCGCTGAGCCCGTCGGAAATCTGGGAGGACTTGCTTTGATCGAGTGAGTATACGAACGCCGCGCGCAGATGGTTGGGAAGCTGTTTGGTATAGGTGAGCCACTTGCTGTCGGGCGCCCACGCCGGGGCAAGGTTGCGGAAGGGCGTGTCGTAGCGGTCGGTATCGGCCTTGGTGAGCTTGCCGGTGGCCACGTCTGCAATCCAGATGTTCAGGCGTTTGTCGGTATAGGCGATCTTCTTGCTGTCGGGAGACCACACCGGCGTATAGAAATACGATGGCGGATTGCCCAGGCTGATGTGCTTCACCGCTCCCGTGCCGTTCTGCTCGCGGATTTGCAGTTCGTATTCGCCGGGTTCGTCGGAAAAATAGCAGATCCACTTTCCGTCGGGTGACCAGGCCGGGTCGCGGTCGGCCACAGCCGGACTGTGCGTGAGATTGCGGATGTCGCCCTTGTCGGAAGGAATGGTGTAAATCTCGCCCCAAGCCTCGGCTACCACCCGCACGCCCGCTGGCGAAAGGCTGAGATTCTGAAGACGCTTGGGTTCGACTTTCACAAACTGCGGGCGCAGTTCCGGCAGATCGCCGCTTACTTTCACGCTCACGGTCTTCACCTGGCCGGAGTTGAGGTCGTAGAGCTTGAGCGCGCCAAACTGCTCGATCACGATGGCATCGGGCCCGGCGGAGGCAGACTTGAAATCGAAACCGTCGCTCTTGACGGCTTCGCGTACTTGCTTCGTCCCGAGATCATACGCAAACAGGCTCACCGGACCGTTGCGGTCGGAAAGAAAGTAGATGGTGTTGCCGACCCACATCGGGTTGAAGTCGTTAGAGTTCTCGCGCGGAATCTTCCGGATGGAGGAATCCTTGAGATCGGCAATCCAGATGGGAGTGGTTTGCCCCCCGCGATAGTGTTTCCAGGCGGGCTGCCATTGTCCGTGGGGAACGTAGGCAAGGTGGGTGCCGTCGGGGGATAGCGAGCCCTCTTCGGCGATGGGCAGCGGCAGTTCAGTGGCAGGGCCGCCGGTCGCCGGCACGGTGTTCAGTTGATTGTTGAAGCGGTAGTAGCTGTGGCGGGTGGAGGCAAACAGGACACTCTTGCCGTCGGGAGTCCAGCCCATGACTTCGTCGGCTGCGGGATGATAGGTCAAGCGCCGGGGCTGTCCGCCACCGGCCGGCATTACGTAGACGTCGCGGTTGCCGGCATAACGGCCGGTGAAGGCGATCATCGAGCCGTCCGGCGAAAACTTCGCGTCCATGTTGGTGCCGAGCGCCGAGGTCAGGCGGTGTGCCTCGCCACCGTCGCGCGCTACGGACCACAGATCTCCAGCGTAGGTGAAGACGATCTCACTCTTGCTGACCGTGGGCTGGCGCAACAGTACTGGAGACGATTGGGCATGGCAAAGGGAGAGCACGATAGAACAAAGGACGAGTACGAGTCTTCGCATGAGAGCTCCCGGACAGAGAAGCAGGAATTCTAACAAAAGACCGGGGTATCGCCGCATTGATGGGGCCTGGTTCGATTCAACAAGAAAATGACAAACCCATGACATCGCCCTCGCGGCCGCTTGCTAGGCTGGCCAAAAGCTGCAAGAACCACCTCGGAGGTGCCCATGTCACGCACCGGTCTCGGTCTTCTCGTGACCCTCGCGCTGCTCACTGCGGGATGCGGCTATGGATCCAACTACATGGGTGGCGGTGGTGGAGGAGGAGCGCCCAACATCACTAGCCTCACGCCCAACATGGCCAACGCGGGCGATCCGGCCTTCACCGTGACTGTAAATGGTAGCGGGTTCGGCACGGACTCGGCGGTGTACTGGAATGGGGCCGCGCTTGCGTCGTCATATGGCACGGGGACGAAAGTGACGGCGCAGGTGCCTGCCGTGGATGTCATGAATGCTGGAATGTTTCCGATCTACGTGCGGTCGGGTGGGAAGAACTCGAATCAAATCAATTTCACTGTGCAGTGAGAATTTCTGCGACGCCGGACTAGAAGCGTGTTCTTAGGTCGGCGAACCGTTCGACCACCAGCAACTGCTGTGGCGCCGGAGCCGATGCCAGCTCTTCATGCTCCAGGATCCACGTATTGCCGTGGGGTACGAACACCGCGTGCAAACCGGCGGCGAGCGCGGGATTGATGTCCGACTTCGGACTGTTTCCGATCATCCAAGTGCAGTCTGGGCGAAGCGCATACTTGGCCATCGCTTCACGGTACGTCTTCTCTTCCTTCTCGGGCACGATTTCGATGGCGGCAAAGTATTCTTTCAATCCGGATCGTTCGACCTTCCCGGCTTGCTCGACGGCGTTCCCCTTGGTCATCAGGATGACATGGTGGCGGTCTGCAAGATAGGCGAGAGTCTCCGGGACGCCGGCCAAAATTTCCACGGGATGCTCGGCAATCTGATGGGCGAAACTGTGGATGCGTTCGTGCAGTTCGGGCGTGATCGGGCCGGCCGATAGCTTCTCAAATGTATCGACCAGCGAATGCGCGAAGCTGTGCAGGCCGTATCCGTGTTTCAGGATGGACTCGCGTTCGACATCGTTCAGCACCTCGCGAACCTGCTCAGGCGTGTACTCGCGATGATTCAGGAAAGAGATGAAGCGGCCGATGGCGCGCTCGAAGTAGATGTTGTTTTCCCAGAGCGTGTCATCGGCGTCGATGAGCAGGGTCTGGGCGCCATTCTCCCCGGGCATGTGTTCATGATAGCGCCTCGGGGAGAATCACGGCTTTGGTAGAATCGAACCTCGAATGACAAATCACAGGCTCGTCATTGTTCTTATCGTTCTGATGTCCATTTCTGGTTCCGCCCAACACAAGAAAACTCGCAGCATGACTGGTTCGGCCGCGAAGGGTGCGGCCTCGGCGAGCTTGAAGATCGCTCCCGACCTGGACCAGCGTCTGGCTAAATTCCGCCGGGTGCATATGCCTTTCCGAGCGGCCGGTCTGACCGTCCGCGAGCAACGGCTGGTGCGGAAGTTGGTGGAGGCTTGCGGGTACCTGGAAAGTATTTTCTGGCGGCAGAGCGATCCTGAGGGCCTGACTCTGTATCAATCGCTGGCTTCGGCGACGAATCCGCGTGACGTGAAGCTGCGGACGTACTTGAAGCTCAACGCCTCCCGCTTCGATCTGATTGATGAGAACAAGCCGTTCGTGGGAACAGACCCGATGCCGCCGGGGCGCGGATTTTATCCGGTGGGCCTGACGCGGGAGCAGGTCGAGCAGTACGTCAAGGAACATCCGGAACAAAAAGCGGCGATCTACGACCAGTTTACGATTGTCCGGTGGAAAGACGGGAGGCTGGAGGCAGTTCCCTATCACATCTTCTACCGCCCGTTCCTGGAGCCAGCAGCCCAAGCGCTGCGGGATGCGGCCAAGCTGAGCGACGACGCGGCGTTCGCCAAGTTTCTTGAACTGAGGGCCGACGCGCTGCTCAGTGATGATTACTTCCCGAGCGATCTGGCGTGGCTCGATTTGAAGAATCCGAAGTTCGACATCATCTTTGCGCCGTACGAAACCTACCTCGACGGGTTGCTCGGAGTGAAGGGATCGTACGGAGCGGCGGTCATGGTGCGGAATGAGCGAGAGAGCAAGAAGCTGGAACTCTTTCAGAAGTATGTTGCGGACATTCAAGACGCGCTGCCATTGGCGCCTGAAGACCGGCCGTCCAAGCGCGGCCTGGAGACGCCCATGGAAGTGATGGACACACCCTTCCGCGCGGGCGATCTGACCCACGGGTACCAGGCAGTGGCCGACAATCTGCCCAACGATCCGCGGGTGCACGAGCAGAAAGGCAGCAAACAACTTTTCTTCAAGAACTTCATGGACGCACGCGTGAATTATGTAATCCTGCCGGTCGCGCGCAAACTGCTGGAGCCGAAACAGGCGGCAAAAGCCACGGGCGACGGATACCTACAAAGCACAATCATGCACGAGATTGCGCACGGCATTGGCCCGGCATTTGCGCGCACGGCAGCGGGCAAAGTCAGTATTCGAGAAGCCATCGGCCACATTTTCAGCGGCCTCGAAGAAGCCAAGGCGGATGCCGTCGGGCTGTTCGGCCTGAAGTGGCTGGTGGATCACGACGTGTTGCCGAAGGCGAAGATGGAAGAGTACTACGCGTCGTATGTCGGTGGAATCTTCCGCACCGTGCGTTTCGGAACCGCCGAAGCCCACGGCCAGGCGGAGATGATGGAGTTTAACTATCTGTCGGAACGCGGCGCGGTGCGGCGGAATGCCAATGGGCGCTACGCGATTGACTTCGAGAAAATGCCCGGGGCGATTGCTGATCTGGGGAAAGAGCTCCTTGAAATTGAAGCCACCGGAGACCGCGAGCGCGCCGAAAACTGGTTCAAGAAGTATGGGCAGATGCCGGAAGAATTGAAAGTGTCGCTGAAGCTGGCAGCGGGTGTGCCGGTGGATGTGGATCCAGTGTTTGAGTTTGAGGAGAGAGTGAAGTAGCTACCGGCTACTGGCTTCTAGCGAGCTTCCTCGGCCTGCCGCCAACGAGGTACAAGGCCTCTTCATATTGGCCGCCGAAATCGACCCGTGTGATTTCGCTCAGCCGATATCTCTCTGGCTTCGCGTCCCAGCACGCGTCCGGGCCGATCTCAAGCAAGGAGACAAAACCTTTACTAACGCCGACGACGCGCCCGATGTAACAGACATCAGGATCAACCTGCTCCCGGTGAATCGTCACTAATGGGAACTTGCGACCGGCAGACAGCAAAAGATTTTGGAGCTTGCCTACAGCCACTGGCGATTCTTTCGGTATCCGCGCTCGGCGTTTCTTCAATGCCACCTCAACGAATGCGCTGTACTTATGAGGTACGCGCAGCTTACGCACATCTCTCAGTCGAAAGCACTGAAAACCGTTCAATCGGATGCCGTCGCTGACGAGAGCTACCACGAGAAACTGAGGACCGATGTCGAGCACGTAACCTAGGACTGAGCCCTGCTCGAACGGACGCGTGAAGTTCACCAGCAATTTTTCGCGACGTGCCAGAGCAAGTTGAGACTCTCGTGTCTTTCGCATAGGCCCGCGATTTCTTGCTTACAATTAGAAAAATGCCAGAAACAATAGGCTTTGCTCGCTAGCAGCTAGAAGCCAGTAGCTAGCAGCCCTCTCACACCCACTCCACGCGCGGCGTCTGCGGAATAATCCCAGCTTTATGCCCCATATCGAGCAGCCGCCGGACGGCTTCGCGGCCGTCTTCGCCGTAGTCGAGGGTGCGCTCGTTGACGTACATGCCGACGAACTTGTCGGCGAGTTGCGTGTCGAGATCGCGGGCGAACTGCATGG
>JACQDD010000226.1 GCA_016201265.1 Terriglobales bacterium
CGCCGCATCACCCGCTATCGTGTGCACAGAGGGGATACGGTCGAATCGGTGGCCGAGAACTTCGCCGTTCCCGCCAAGATGGTGCGTGGCTGGAATCACCTGAAGGGCAACAGCCTGGCGGGACGAAGGGTCCTCTATCTACACCTGCCTGTAACTCCGGGAGCCCCCGGGGCGCAAACGGCATCGAAGCGCTCGGGCAAGGCGCGCCCCAAGAAAGCCGCAGGCACGCAAGGGGCTTCGCAGAACGGCGTCGTTCATCACAGAGTGAAGCAGGGCGACACCTTGTACTCGATCGCGAACTCCTACAACACCACAGTCTCTGCTCTGCAGCGCGACAATCAGGATACGGCGATTCTCCGTCCGGGGATGGTCCTAATCGTCAGGGACGCGCGCTGATTTCCGAGAGCTGGTTTCAGCATTGAATTTCTTCGTGGGACCTTCGTGTCCTTTGTGGTTCAGGCTCTTTCTTAACCACGAAGGACACGAAGGTCTCACGAAGGATAACCCCAACCATTCACGAAGCCAAATCAGATGCCCGCCCGGGCCTCACCCCATCAGCATCCCCCCGTTCACGTTCAGAACGTGCCCGGTGATATAGGACGCTTCCTCCGAAGCCAGGAAACACACTGCACTCGCAATGTCTGCAGGCGTGCCTACCCGACCCAGCGGGATCATTTTGACTGCGTTCTGCTTGAACTCCTCGCTCAGCACCGCCGTCATGCCGGTCTCGATGAAGCCCGGCGCCACGGCATTGCACGTGATATTGCGCGACGCGACTTCCCGCGCCATCGCCATGGTCAGGCCGATCAACCCGGCTTTTGAAGCGGCATAGTTGGCCTGCCCCGCCTGTCCCATTTGTCCAAAGATGCTGGTGATGTTGATGATTCGTCCCCAGCGCTGCTTCAGCATGGAGCCGATCACCTGCTGGATGCAAAGATAGGCTGAGGTCAGATTCGTGTTGAGAACCGAGTCCCAGTCGGCGCGCTTCATCCGCATGACCAGTTGATCGCGGGTGATGCCGGCGTTGTTCACCAAGATGTCAATCTTGCCGAACTGGCCGATGGCGGCCTTGACGCCGGACTTGATCTGCTCTTCATCAGCCACATCCATGACGAAAGCTGCCGCCTTGCCGCCCGCGGCCGTGATCTGCTGGACCAGTTCCTCTAGCTTGAGCTGGTTGCGCGCCGCCACGGCAACGCTCGCGCCCTGACCGGCCAGGGCCACCGCGCAGGCGTGCCCGATGCCCTGCGACGCTCCCGTCACCAGCGCGACTCGTCCCTCGAGTTTCATGAGCGCTCCTTCTGGAAAGGCGAATTATAAACGCGGCGAAGGCCAATCCCAGTGACGGTTTACTCGCTTGCAGCTGTTAGGGCGGCGCTCGCGCGTTCAGGCCGGAACAGATAGCGGAGAGCCAGGGGAGCGAGGACGGTAGTGACCGCGGTCATGAACACGACAATTGCGTACGTAGTCTGGGTGACGATCTGCGCACTCAGTCCGGCGAGGGCGACGATCAGCGCGACTTCACCCCGCGGCATCATGCCGACGCCCACCGCCAGGAACGAGTGCCAGCCCCTTTTCGACATGGGCAGTCCGCAGCCCACCACCTTCGAGAAAATAGCCAGCACCGAGATCACCACCGCCGTCAACAGCACGGGACCCTTGAATAGTCCGACATCAAGACGTGTCCCGATGGAAAAGAAAAAGAATGGCGCCAGGAATTCGTTGATCGCGTGCGCCTTCGGGAGGAGGTTCCAGCGCGGCGCGAAGTCGGCGAACATCAGGCCGGCGAAGAACGCTCCAATAATCGCCGCCATGCCGATCTTGACCGACAGCCACGAAAGCAACAGGCAGATGATCAGCGCGAAGATCAGCGGGGCGTTCCGGGTCGAAAGCCGCTCGACTCCGGCGTGCATCCGGCGCACGATTCGAGGCGCGACAAAAATCATGAAGAGGGCGAACGTCACCGCCTCGCCCAATAAGATGCCCATGCGCAGCCAGTCCACGCCTCCTGCGCTGGCCAGTCCGGCCACCACCGCCAGCATTACCATTCCGAGGATGTCGTCGAACACCGCCGCACCCAGAATTACTTTTGCCAATTCCGAGGAGAGGACGTTCAGATCTCCCAGCACGCGTGCCGTGATTCCTACGCTGGTAGCCACCATGGCGGCCCCGACAAAAATCGCCTCGGTAGTCGGATCGCCGATGAGCTTCATGTAGCCGAAACCGAGCACGAAGGGGAACAGAATTCCCGCCAGCGCCACCTGAAGCGCCGTCCGGCCCACTCGGATGAGGTCGGCGGGACTGGTCTCGAGGCCAGCATTAAAGAGAACAAATATTGCTCCCATTTCGGCGATCGACTCAATGGTGTCGGAGGGATGGATCCAGCCCAGCGCATAGGGGCCGATCACGACTCCGGCCAGGATTTCCCCTAAAACGGCGGGCAGGCGCAGGCGCTCAAACAGTTCGCCGACAACCTTGGCCGCCAGAAAAATGACGAACAGCTCCAACAGTAGAGTCTGAGGACCGTGCATGGTGAGAGAAGGATATGGAGAGCGCTGCTCTCATGCA
>JACQDD010000021.1 GCA_016201265.1 Terriglobales bacterium
AAGCCAGAGCTCGCCAGAATTGGGAGATCGGGCTCAAGCTGGTGGGGAACGCTGTTCTGCAGTTATCGGCAGCGGGATTGGCGTGACGTGCGGTAGGATGAGTTCGTGCTTGGTGTCGTGGTTGTTTATTTTGGCCTGATTACAGGCTTCTTTGGCGCGGTTTCTCTCATCAAACCGCCGACCCTGCTGGGCATTCGCACTCGTTGGCAAGCCGCTTCCTTAGTGGCGGCCGGTCTCGTGGTCGTGGCGGCGGGCTGGGCTCTTCCCGCGAAAGAAGTGCGCGTGGATCCGCCTCATACCCAGCTTGACGGGTTCGTGCCGGTCTATCAGTTCAGCGAATTCCACTCCATCCGAGTCGCCGCTCCGAAAGAGAAGGTCTATGGCGCGATCAAGTCGGTGACCGCTGACGAGATTTCTTTCTTTCGGACATTGACCTGGATCCGGCGACTCGGCCGCCCCGGACCCGAGAGCATCCTGAATGCTCCCGAACATCAGCCGATCCTCGAGGTGGCCACGAGGACCTCATTTCTGTTGCTAGCGGAAGAACCGAATCGCGAAATTGTTTTGGGCACGGTGGTGGTGGCTCCCCGCGGATGGCGGCGGATCCAGTGTCCTACTTCGGAAGATTTCAAGGCTCTCCACGAGCCGGGATTTGCTCTGGCGGCGATGAACTTTCTCGTGGAAGATGCTGGTCCGGGCGGGTCCATCGTGACTACGGAGACGCGGATCTATGCGACCGACGCATTGGCGCGACGACGCTTTGCAAGGTACTGGCGGGTCATCTATCCCGGGAGCGCGTTGATTCGGCGCATGTGGCTGCGCGCCATCAAAGACCGCGCCGAGGCTCCAACGTCCTAATCCGCTAATCCCAAAAGAGTGATGGTACTGCCGGGCTTTGCCCGGCTGGACGGCCGATGGCGGCCGTCCCTCCGCGTTCATCTAATCGGCTGGCTGGGTTGGAAGATTCTCGCTCGGAGCGAGTGGGCTATGGTTTTCCAGTCGATGCGGGTGCGCAACAGAGACAGGGCCAGCATCATCAGGAAGATGGTGAGCAGTCCCAGAGAAGCGGTGCGGATTCCCGCTGCCCGCTTCGGGAGCAGGGAAAAGCGTCCGTAGACAAATTCGATGTGCACCCAATAGACGAGCAGGGAAGTCTGGCCGAGTTGGATGAGCGGGCTGAACCCCCAAGCCCCCGGTCCCCAGCGGCACCAGGCATAGCTGAAGAAAGCAATCGCGAGCAGGATTCCCGCGCGCGTGAGAAAGAAATTGGGGCTGGTGTGCCAGTAGTCGTAAACGGAGTAGATCTGGAACGGCAGGTGGTCGAGCCAGCGTGATGCCAGAATCAGTGCCGCGCCGTCCCCGCCGAACAAGGCGAGAGTCTGCGGCATGTGCGCGCGAGACCAGTCGCTGAAGAGGACGAATCCCGCGGCCAGTCCGGCAAAGGCGAAAGCCGTCCAGGGAAAAATGGGAAAGAGCCAGGGCTGCGGCGCGCCAAGGTTATGAACACCGTTGATGTAGGACTCGAGCGGCCAGGGCAGCCAGGAGAGGCGCCAGGTGGTCCACAGCAACGGAGTGAGCATCGCGATCAACATGGCGCCGATAACCGCCGCTGTGACCAGCGCCGGTCGCGGGTTTTGCGGGTTCGCCAGGCGCAGAGCTGCGCTGCAGGTTAGCGCCATAAGCACCATAGAGAGCCCGATCATGTTCAGCACGTCCACTCGGAATAGGTCGGTCCAGGGCGCCCATCCCCAGGCGATCAGGTATTCCTGCATTCGAAAGAGAAGGCCGAAAGCAAAGATCTCGGCGCCACGACGCGCCATGGTGCGGGTGATTTCGGAAGCGCTCACATTCTTGCGGACAAGTTTGTCGGTGACCAAAGCAAACGAGATACCGGCGAGGAAGAGAAACAGCGGGGCCGGAAGAGTGCCCCCGAGTTGCGAGTACATCCGGAAGTTGGTCTTGCGCGCCTCACCTCCGAGCCAGGAGTCGTAGCAGTGGGTCTGGAACATCAGCAGACAGGCGAGGCCGCGCATCCAGTCAATCCAGGCGAGACGGGAGGTGGGGGGCGATGGCACGGGGTAAGTTTAGTGAGAAGGGAAGCGAATCGAAAGGAAGTTTGTGAGATGTGTCCCGAAGCAGTCAGACGTGTCGGGGCCCCAAGTACGAACACCGTTGGTTTCCAGGGTTGTGTTTACTGATTGCGAAGTCTTCGCAGCCACGCGACGATCGCCGTCCGTCCGGAGGGCATTTTGGGGTTGCCGATCCCACGATATTGGGCGAAGGGACTGGAGCGCACCAACGCCCGGACGCGGATTGTGCCGGCAACATTTTCGAAAATGAGCCGGTCGCCGGGACCCACTCCGAGCGCTTTGCGGATTTCCAGAGGGATCGTAATCCGACCTTTGCTTGTTAGCTTTGCCGATCTTTTCAATCTTGCCCCCAACGCTCTCACTTTATCGCAATCCTCGTCACGCAAGCTCGCGGATTGGTGGGGTAGGGGTCCCTCGACTCCGCCTTGCCTCCGCTTCGCGAAGGCAATGCTCCGCTCGGGATGACAGACCTATGTTCGGGCCATGATCGGAGGGCGCGTCTTCTTCGCGGCTGGCGTGCTAGCATTTTTGCGGGAGTCCTCGAGCCTCCGCCATGAAGCATCTTTCGAACATTAGCACCATCGCTGCGATCCTCACGCTGGGCGTGGGCGTTTCCGCGCGCCCCGCCTTTGCCGGCGATGAGCCCAAGTGGCACGAAGTTCATTCCGCGCACTTTTATGTATTGACCGACGCCGGCGACAAGCGCGGACGTGAAGTAGCGCTTCGCATGGAGCAGATGCGGGCGGTGTTTGGACAACTGCTACTCAAGGACAAGCTGAAGATGCCGGTGCCGGTCACGGTGGTGGCCCTGAAGAGCGACAAGCAGTTCGGGGTGGCAGCTCCCACGAAGCAGAACATGGGGAAGGCGTTTTTTGTTCCGGGGAAGGATCGCATTTGCATCGTCCTGAATCTTTTCGAACCGGAGCCGTGGCGCGCCATTGCGCATCCGCTGGCTCACTATCTGTTGAACTATAACTATCCGCCGGCACAGGGGTGGTTCGACGAAGGGCTGGCGGAATATTTCGGCTCGCTGCGCATTGACAACAAGGGCGTGGATATCGGCGGGGATCCGGAACTCGCCTCGGAGTGGTACGAAGACATCTACGAGGACGTGCGGCGCAATGCGAACACGCCGCAATCCCTGACCCAACTGTTGAGCTCGCCAGTGTGGCTCTCGATGGTGGATCTGTTCACCATGAAGCACGACGGTTCGGGTGCGCGCGAAGGGACGCATCACACGCTGTACTACGCGCAGTCGTGGATGGTGATGCATTACCTGATCAACAAGAACAAGATGCCAGAGACCGGCGTCTACTTCGACCTGGTACTGAACCAGAAGGTTCCCGTCGAGAAAGCGATGGTGCAGGCATTCGATCTGTCGCCGGCGCAGATGGAACAGGCGGTCAAGACGCACTTCAGCTCCTTGAGCGGTTTGGGCATCGCCATGGATCGTTCGAAGCAACCGCTCGACCAGGCTGATGTGGCGCAGCCGTATCACCTGCCGGTTCCGTTTGGTCCGGATGAAATCGGGATGACGGTGAATCCGGTAACGGATGCGGAGGCCAGGGCGGTGATCGGCGATGTCATGGCGCGGATTCCCGAGCGTCGCGATCAGGCGCTGCACGAACTGCAAGAGCTGACCGAGGATCCGAAAGACAACGAGGCAGCCCGGCGCGCGCTGGCCTGGGACCACGTGCAGCAGAAGCGGTTTGACGCGGCGGCGGACGAACTGGAGCGGGCGTCGGAACTGGACGCGCACGATCCGTGGATCTGGTATTACCGTTCGGTGTTGAAGTACAGCCGGGCGCAGACGACGCGTCAGGAAATGCAGGGGCTGGCCAACATGATGCAGGACCTGCGGGCGGTGCTGGACTGGTATCCGGAGTTTGCCGAGGCTTACAACATGCTGGGCATGGCGCGAGTGGAAGGAGGCGGGATCAACTCGGCGCTGGAGGCGCAACGCATGGCGATTTCGCTGTCGCCGCGCAATCTGGAGTACCAGTTCAATCTGGGGCAGATCTATGTGGCGGTGAAGAAGTGGGATCAGGCGCGGGAGGTATTTACCCGCTTGAAGACTGGCTCGGACCCGCGGGCCGCTTCGGCAGCGAAAAAGCAATTGGACGATCTAGCTACGTTGCAGAAATATGGGATTCGTCCGCAGCACGCGGGGGAAGCGCAGGCTCCGGCGGGGGCAGCGAGCGCTCCCTCGGCGGCGGCCACTTTGCCGAACGACGAGGATTCTGAGACCCCGCCGAAACCCGCGCCGCCCAAGCCGGGCACGACCGGTCCGGTGCAGCATCTGAAGGGCAAGCTCGTCGCGAGCGATTGCGCGAAGGCGCCGGAGGCGATCGTCACCATCCTCTCCGGGATGAAGACTTATAAACTGCACACTGGGGATTACAAGACGCTGCTGGTGATCGGCGAAGACCAATTTTCCTGCGAGTGGAAGAATCGGATCGTGTCCGTAAACTACCGGGCAGTGGGAAAGAGCGAGGGAGAATTGGTTTCGCTGGAAGTGCAGTAAGGGTCGGAGCCTTCGTGATCCTCAGTGTCCTTCGTGGTTATGACGAAGAGCATGAACCACAAAGGACACGAAGGTACACGAAGGGAAGAAGAGAAGTATGGCTTGGCAGAAGGTCGACGACTACGGGTCGGGCGGCGGGGCGGCGGGGGATTTCCTGTGGCGGGCGCGCCATTACTGCTCCGAGCTGGAAAAGGGCCAAATTCTGTTTTTCTCCACGCCGCCGTTCGCTCTGCCGCCGGCCGACATCGAATTCTTAGTTTCATTGAAGCCTACCGATTCCCGCCTGCATAAGAACATCTCGTACCGTCCGGAACAGGACTTGCTGCGAGGATTTGCGGACAGCGCCAACGAGGCGCGCGTGCACGAGATCATGCAGCGCTACGCGGCGGCGGTGAGAAATTTCGCTTCCAATTTTCTTGC
The DNA here is from genome assembly GCA_016201265.1 of Terriglobales bacterium. GTDB lineage: Bacteria > Acidobacteriota > Terriglobia > Terriglobales > Acidobacteriaceae > Acidiflorens. Next base: position 5,035 of record JACQDD010000021.1, read on the forward strand.
TCCCTATGCGGGAAAATTCCAGATGGACTACGCCAGCTTTCGTCCGCTCGAGGAAGAGGGCCGCGACCTGCCGCTGCACAAGAAGAACGACCTGTTGCATGTGGATGCATTTCCGAGCCGCCCCACCCGCGGCGGACGCATTCTGCGTGTATTCACCAATGTCCATGCGGCTAAAGACCGGGTGTGGGTGGTGGGCGAGCGTTTTCCGGAACTGGCGGCGCGATTCGCCGGCGCGGCGGGGCTGAAAAAGTTCGCCAAAGGATCCGGTGCGTTGCGAGGCTGGAAGCGGGGACTGGGGACTCTGGGGCTGCCGGTTGCCGATCGCGCACCCTACGACAAGTTCATGCTGCATTTCCACGACTGGCTGAAGGAGAACACCGCTTTCCAAACCGCGAAAGAAGGAAAAGAACGACTCGAATTTCCGCCGATGGCGACCTGGCTGGTCTTCACCGACGGCGTTCCGCACGCGGCGCTATCCGGTCAGTTCGCCATGGAACAGACGTTTATCATTCCGGTCGAGGCGCTGGTTGCGCCCGATGTGGCGCCGATCCGCGTGCTGGAGAAGCTGGCGGGAAGGGCCATGGACTAGGACTAGGAGCCAGGAGGCGATTTTTTCGCAGGCGCTTTGTTCTTGATCGTGTGGAAGAAGTGAGCAGGGAAACGCGCGAGTCGCCAGCGGCAAGCGACGCGCTCGCCGCCCGTACCCACAGGGAGAGTCGGAGAAAAATCTGGGCGTCAGACCCTGAGGGAAATCGGTCTAGCCTCTTACCGCCCGACCCAGCACGCCGGCCGTTTCTCAAGAAAAGCAGTGATGCCTTCCTGCGCGTCCATCGCCAGCGAGTTCATGCTCATCACTTCCTTCGCATAGGCATAGGCCTTGGGCTGGTCGAGGTCGATTTGAGCGTAGAACGCCTGTTTCCCCAGTCCGATCGTCAGCGTGCTGGCGTTACCCACTTTCTGTGCCAATTTCCGGGTTTCCTGTACCAGCGCGTCTGCCGGGACAACCTGGTTTACCAGGCCCCACTCCGCGGCGGTGGCGGCGTCGATCATCTCGCCGGTGAGGAGCATCTGCAACGCCCGCTTGCGGCCGACGGCGCGGCTGAGCGCCACCATGGGCGTGGTGCAGAACAGTCCCAGCTTGACGCCGGGCGTGGCAAACGCTGCCTTGTCGGACGCGACCGCCAGATCACACGTGGCCACCAGTTGGCAGCCGGCCGCGGTCGCCGTCCCTTGCACCTCGGCGATGACCGGCTGGGGGATGGACTGGATCTTCGTCATCAGGTCCGTGCAAGTGTCATAGATGTGGCGATAGTCGTTGATATTCTTGCCCACCATCTCGCCCAGGTCGTGTCCCGAGCAAAAGACGTTCCCCGCCGCAGCCAGGATGACGGCGTGAATCTCGCGATCGCGGCCGATGGCCGTCAGGCAATCCAACAACTCGCCCATGAGACCGAGGGAGAGGGCGTTCCGCCGGTTGGGGCGGTTGAGCGTAACAACAGCGAGAGCTCCCTCGCGTTCGATTTTCAGGTTCTGGTAGGTGCCGATTGTCCCCACTGTCTGTGTTGCCATGATGACCCCCTCGTTG
>JACQDD010000227.1 GCA_016201265.1 Terriglobales bacterium
CCGCGTGACTACCTCGCGGTCCGCCGCAAGAAAATCGTATGTCGGCAGCCGCGCAGCCTCTTCCCACACAATTTTCTCAAAGGCCAGGTTGCGCACATCTGCTCTTTCCAATTGCGCCGTGAAAAACAGCAGCTCGATTTCCCGGGCATGTTCGGAGTACTTGTGTCGAGCGCGGCCGATTTCCGGCCCGATCTCCGCTTTTACACCGAGCTCTTCCTCCAGTTCGCGTGCCAGTGCCGCGGCGGGCGATTCGTTTTCCTGTACTTTTCCGCCCGGGAATTCCCACTTCAGCCCAAAGGTGTCGTCTTTCCTCCGCTGGCAGATCAGCACCCGCCCACCATGCTGAATGATGGCGGCGACCACAGTAAACAACGGTGGCTCTTTCACGTGCGCTTTATCCGGCATCAGTCAATCGTCTCGTCGAAAACGCGGTCGCAATTCTAGTGCCTCGCGTCAGTCTTGGCAAAATTTCCGCGACCTCGTGACTTCCTGACCTCTTGACTTCACGACCTCATGACTTCTTGACCTCACAACTTCACGACCTCCTGACCTCTCGACTTCCTTACTTCCTCTCCTTCTGCAATACTCCCCCCATGTACAGCGCCGCCGTCCTCGACCACTTCAAAAATCCGCGCAACGCCGGCGATCTCGAAAACGCCTCCGCCGTGGTGGAAGTCTCCAACCCCGCCTGCGGCGACATCCTGCAGCTTTCCGCGCGCGTGGAGAACGGCCGCTTCGCAGACGTGCGCTTCAAGACGCGCGGCTGCGTCACGTCCATTGCCTGTGGCTCGCAGTTGACCGAAATGCTCTGCGGCAAAACCTTGCCCGAAGCGCGCCTTCTGACGCCCACTCACATTTCCGACGTCCTCGGCGGCCTGCCGCCGGCCACTTTCCACGGCGCGCAGCTCGCCGTCGATGGGCTGGAGGCATTGCTGGCAAAACTCATGTAGCGCCCACCTGCCCGATTCTGGCAGGTGGGCAGAGTGCTCAAGTGAGGGAATTCTTCAGGCTGGAAAAACTCGTTTCATTGTTTCCGGATCGTTCAGGTTCAGCACCACGCCTTCTTCGTCCGTGGGAATTTCCAACACTTCCTTCGCGTGCGCCCAGACTACCGCGCGCGCGCCCTGCGTGGGGGGCGCCGCCAGCAATTCGTCGTACAGGCTGCTGGCAAAAATTACCGGGTGGCCGCGTTTCCCGTTGTACGTCGGAATCACAATACGTTTTTTGGTCGCATAGAATTCCTCGACGAGCGTGCCCACCAGCGCCGCCGTGATGAGCGGCTGATCCACAAGGAACAGCATGACTCCGTCCGTGCCGCCAGTGGTGAGCGAAGCCGAACCACCCGGCGGCAGGCTGCGGATGGCCGCCTGGATGGACGAGAGCTGGCCGGTGGCCCACTCGGTGTTCACCACCACGTCCGCGGGAACGAGCCGCGCGCTGCTGCGTATTTGCTCCGCGTGCGCGCCCAGCACCACGCGCCGCAGCCCGATGCGCGGATGCTGGGTGATGCTCG
>JACQDD010000205.1 GCA_016201265.1 Terriglobales bacterium
AGAACATGAGCCTTGGTCGGCAACGTCAACACCTTTCTGCTAGACAAAGTGGCGCAAGAGCAAACCCCTCAAGCGCCGACGGTGAAGTGTTGCCTAAAATGTCTTGACAACGCACACCGTCGTTAGAGACAGGATGACAATCCTAAAGATGAAATCGGCAAACGCTGTCATGATCATGGCTGTTGCGGCAGGGCGAAGCCGGCTCCGTAGACCTCTTCCAGGATCGCGTCTCCGCCGCGGCGGAGGAGGATTTCGCCGACTTCGTCGCCGAGCCGCACGGGATCGTCGCCGTCGCGGGATTCGCGCAGAACCCTGGTTCCGTCCGGATGCGCTACCAGCGCATTCAGGTGAATACGGCCGTCCTGGACTTCCGCAAAGGCGCCGATGGGGACCTGGCAACCGCCTCCCAGCTTATTGAGCAGGGCGCGCTCGCAGGTGGTCGTGGCCCGCGCGACGGCATCGTCGAGAAAGGCCAGGTGCGCGCGCATGGCGGTATCGCCTCGGCGAATCTCAATTCCGAGCGCGCCCTGTCCGGCTGCGGGAGTCATTACTTCGGCAGAGATCACCTGGCGGACGAGTTGCGTTTTGCCCAAGCGATTCAGGCCGGCCGCCGCCAGAATGATGGCGTCGTACTCGCCGGCTTCGAGCTTCCGCAAACGCGTGTCCACGTTACCGCGCAGGGGATGGATTTGAAGATCGGGACGAATCGCCTTCAGTTGGGCTTGGCGGCGCAGGCTGCTGGTACCGACGTTGGCCCGCTGCGGCAGCGCTTCGATGCTTGCGAACTTCCCCGAACAGAACACGTCGCGTGGATTCTCGCGCGTGGTGATAGCGGCGATCTCGAAATCGGCGGCCAGTTCGGTTGGCAGATCTTTGAGGCTGTGGACGGCGAGGTCCACACGATTTTCGACCAGGGCCTCTTCAATTTCCTTGGTGAACATGCCTTTGGTGCCGACCTTGGCGAGCGCGACGTCGGTGATTTTGTCGCCGGTGGTCTTGATGATCTCGAGTTCGACGGTGTGGCCCTGGGCGCGGAGCAGATCGGAAATGTGGTTGGCTTGCCAGAGGGCGAGTTGGGAACCGCGGGAGCCGATGCGCAGGCGAGCCATCAGTCTTGCGCTCCCGAGTCCCCGCTCGACTTGGAAGCTGCGGCTTGCTTGTCCTTGTCCTGGAGGTTGAAGAGGCGGCGGACGAGTTCGACGACAGTGGTGGATTCCGGATCGCGGGCGGCCGTTTTCAGAGTGCTGATCGGCGTGTGCATGATCTTGTTGATGATGCCGCGGGTGAGGGCTTCAACGGCGAGTTCCTGCTCGGGGCTCATCTCGCCCAGGCGTCCGCGCACCCGGTCAATCTCCGCCTGGCGGATGGTCTCGAGGTGGTCCTGCAAGGAAACGATGGTAGGGACGACGTCGAGGGTCTGGAGGCGGGCCTGAAACTTTTCGACTTCGCCATTGATGATGGCTTCGGCTTTTTCGGCTTCTTTCTTGCGATCGGCGACGTGGGTGGCGACGGCCTGCTGCAAGTCGTCGATGTCGTAGACGAAAAGGCCGTCGAGCTTGTTGAGCTCAGGGTCAACGTCGCGCGGGACGGCGATGTCGATAAAAAACATGGGCCGGTTGCGGCGGCGGGCCATGAATCTTTCGCCGTGTTCGCGCTTAAAGATGAAGTGAGGTGCGCCGGTCGAGGTGATGACGATATCGGCGCGCTCGCAGGTGTCATAGAGGCGGCTGAACTCGATGGCCTGCCCGTCGAATTTTTGCGCCAGGCGGATGGCGCGGTCGTAGGTGCGGTTGGCGACAAAGATCGAGGAAGCGCCGTGAGCGAGCAGATGACGGGCGGCCAGTTCGCTCATTTTGCCGGCGCCGACCAGGTACACACTTTTTCCATTCAGATTGCCGAAAATCTTCTTGGCCAGTTCGACGGCCACGGAGGCAACGGACACGGACGACGATCCGACGGCGGTTTCAGTGCGCACACGTTTGGCGACGGCGAAGGCGCGGGTGAGCAATTGATCCAGTTGCGCGCGCACAGCGCCGACGGCGCGGGCGGTGGCGTAGGCTTCCTTTACCTGGCCCAGAATCTGGGGCTCGCCAACGATCATGGAGTCGAGGCTGGCGGCGACGCGGAAGACGTGACGAACCGCCTCGCTCTCACGAAACTCGTAGAGATGGTTTTCAAACTGGCTGGGATCGACCTGGAAATACTCGCGCAGGAATTCGCGCAGGTCGCCGGCGCCGTTCTTCATATTGGCCAAGAATTCGACGCGGTTACAGGTGGAGACGATCATGCCCTCCGCAACAGCGGGATGCTCGGCCAGCTTCTTGCAGGCCTCGGGCAGTCGCGATTCGGCGATGGCCAGGCGCTCGCGGACCTCGACCGGCGCGGTCTTGTGATTGACGCCGATGAGCTGGAAACTCATGAGGCAATAAACCTGTGCATTCCGCTAAAGTAGTTGGCTGCCCAGGCAACGATAGCCGCGACGAAGGCCACGCTCGCCAGCATCGCCGCCCGGCGTCCCCGCCATCCCGCACTCAGCCGCGTGTACACCATTACGAGGTACACGGCCCACATCAGGACCGAAAGCAGGATCTTGGGATCGAAAAGGTCGACGCGCCCGTAAATGGATTGGGCCACCACCGAACCCGCGATCAGCCCCAGAGTCATGAACGGGAAACCGAGCAGGAGAGAGCGGTAGCCGATATCGTCGATGACCTGGAGCGCCGGCAGCCGCGAGAACATTCCACTCGAACCTTTCGATTTCAGGGCGCGCTCCTGCAGAAGATAGAGCAGGCTAGCGCCAAAGCTCAGGAACAGCGCGGCGTATCCGGTGAAGATCATGAGGATGTGCGCCGCCAGCCATCCCTTCTTCATGGCCAGTGAAGTGAAGACGAGCGGCTGCTGACCCGTGGCCGCGACGAACGTGAGCAGGAAAACCAGGGGAAAGACCACAATACCGGGAGAGGTCGTCTTGTACACCGCGTAGGCGAGCATGAAGACGACCATGATCAGGAAGGCCAGCAGCGATTCGGAATTGTGAACCGATGCCAGGGTGAATTGACCGGTTTCGACGACGGCTTCGGTCAGCGACACAAAATGCAGCACCATGCCCAGGTACGCCGCATGGAGCGCCACCTTGCTCAGGATTTCCGAAGTGCGGGTGAGCGCGACCAGGGCGTAGAGTAGTCCCGCCCCATAAAAGATCAGCGCGACTCGCAACCAGATCAGGGCCATGTGTCTGTTACGTGCTCCCCCGGGCTTATGGATGCATCCTCACCCGGATGAAGTGATTATAGTGTGCGCGGCGAGGGAGGCGCGGGGAAACGGGAGGTATCACAAGTGCATGTGACGGTAGTCACAAGAGGGAGCCGGGAGTTTGCGGCGGAGAACCTGCCCCGGAGGCGCGGAGGACAACAGGAGTAGGTGGCGAAAGGGGGTATTTTCGCCGAACGATAGGGGCTACAAACTTTCCGACATACCCACAAGTGAGGACCGACCGGAAAACAGACTTGTCGGTTAGCCCGCTGTCCGCACTCTAATTTTTCTGCGCCCGGAAATTGAGCGTGCCACTGACGCCAGAGAGTACTACCTCGATCTTCCATGTGCCCGCGGTCCCTGGGTTGTTGGTAAAGGTACCGTTGGCCTTCAGGTCCTTCGAGTAGACGATGGCGTTAGTCGCGTCGCGCAGGTGGATAGCGGCACTGCCCCCGCTCACACTGCAGGCCTGATTAATACTGGCCGCAGCACCGCTGTTCTGCCAATTATAGGTCAGCGTCTGTGTAACGTTCGTCACACCCGTCGCCTGAAACTGGAAGTTGTCCGGGTTGTTGGCAACTTGCGGCTGGAATTTCGGGTCGAGAACATTGCCCCCGCCACAACCCAACACCAGCATCAAACACGTCGCTAGCAGGCAAACACGCTTCCCCATCATCGTCCCCCATTGGCTTGCCAGAGATTATTGCAGGCTTTCGCTTGAGCGGGAAGGCTCGCCGAGGACGCGAAGAAAGGCGCGAACCACAGGAGGCACGGGGGATGTTCATCCCACCCGGAACCATGAAAATGGGTGGGGCCCAGAGAAGTCTTTAACCGCAAAGGCCGCCAAGGTTCGCCAAGGACGCGAAGAAAGGCTTGAACCACGGGGGGCACGGGGGATCACGGGGCAGAACCTTCGTCGCAATCGGGCAGGAGAATGAACTCCCAGTCATCGTCTATTCAACGCCCAACCCCGCCAGGGATTCTTCCAGAAACGGCGAGTCGATCTGCAAACGACGACCTTGGGCGCGCATATCTTCCACTTCGTCGAAGGCGCGGACGAGGCGCAGTTTGACGGCGGCGTACTGTTCGGAGTCGGTCAGCGTGCGTTCGTGAGCCTGGTTCCAGGCGGCTATGGCCTGCAGTGAAAGGAAGACGCTGACGGCGTAGGTGGTTTTGCGGTCGGAGGTGACGTCGAAGACGTATTCGGTGGCCTCGGTGGACACTGACGGGCGCTTGCCTACGAAGTAGTACTGGTATACGTAGCCTTGGGAGCCGGTGTAGGTCTTCAATCGGCGCACTGTCATAGCAGTCGTTGGTCGTTGGTCGTTGGTCATTCGCAAAAGCGGTTGGGCCGCCAACGACGAACGACTAGCGACTAACGCCTCGAATTTCCCGGCGAGATCACTCTGCCGTATTCGCTGGCGCGGGCGATGCGATCGAACATGCGCCAGGCTTCCAGCGAGATGTTGCTGATGGCTTCTTCTCCGTCGCGCTCGCGGCGCAGGTAGGTCGTCATCACGCAGAGAATGTAGGGGCGCTTCTCCACGAAGATCACGCCGGAGTCGTTGCGCACGCCTTCGAGGGCGCCAGGCTTGTTGGCGATCTTCAGGTCGTCGGGGAGATCGCGCGGGATCCAACTGTCTTTGTGCGTGCTAAGCACTTTGAAGAAATCGTCGGTCATTTCTTTGTTCAGCACGCGGCCGCGGTAGAGCGCTTCGAGCAGCGCCATCATCTCGGCCGGGGTGGAGACGTTTTCTCTGCCCTCGGTGGCGGCTTTGAGGTCCATCATCTTGCGGCGCAGGCGGGTGTGCGTGAGGCTGAGCGAGTCGAGGAAGGCGTTCACGTTCTCCATGCCGACACGGTCGATGAGGACGTTGGTGGCGGAGTTGTCGCTGACGGCGACCATCATGGTGGCGAGGTCGCGCAAGGTGATGCGGGTGACGCCGGGGGTGAGGCCGCCCATGATGTCGCTGTCGGGGACGAGGTCGGCGGCGTTGACGGTGTAGAGGTCCGTGAGCTTCAGCTTGCCCTGCTGCGCTTCCCGGTAGAGCTCGGCGAGAACGCAGATCTTGATCGAGCTGGCCTGGGGGAAGACGTCGTTGGCGTGGAGGAGATACTTGTGTCCGTCGGTGAGGTCGAGAATGGCGACGCCGAGGACGCCGTCGAGGTTGCGGTCCACTTCGGTGATGGAAGTTTCCAGCTTCTGCCAAAGAACTTGCTGTTTTTCCTGAGGAGACTGGGTGGTTTGGGCGGTCGCGGCGGCGGTGGCTAGAGAAACCAAGGCGAAGACAGCGGCGATTTTCGTTTTACGTGGCATCGCTCAGATTTTCGCTTCCCGCAGGCGCTTGACGGCGGTCTCGGAGGTAACCGGAGAATAATAGACCTCTTTGAAGGTGTAGGACTTCGCCTTGGCTTCGAGAACGGGGAGGATCTCGATGTGCCAGTGGTAGTCGTCGTCGAGCGTCTTCCAATAGCCGAGGGTTCCCGACTGATGTTGGTTATTGGGAGAAGTGTGCAGCACGAGGTGGAAGGACTCGGTGATCGTGCGAATCCGTTGCAGGGTGCGGCGCAGCAGAGCGGCGAGGTCGGTGACGTTTCCCACGCGGGAGGTCCCGCTGCGTTCGAAGGAGGCCTCGTGGCTGCGGGGCAGGATCCAGGTTTCGTAGGGAACGCGGGGAGCATAGGGACAGAAGGCGGCGTAGTCTCCGCGGATTTCGAGAATGCGCAGCCCTTGACGCTCCTCCTGGGCCAGGATGTCGCAGAAAACGCACCGCTCCTTGGTCTCGAAATAATCGAGTCCGGCGCGAAGTTCATACAGCACACGGCGTGGAACAAAGGTGGTTGCGGTCAGTTGCGAGGTGGGGTGCTCGAACTCTTGTCCGGCGGTGACGCCATGATTCTTGAAGATGCTGACATACTTGAAGCGGCTGTCGCGCTTCAAATCCTGGATGCGCTGGGCCATCAGGCGCAGGAACTGTTCGACTTCGGCGTCGCTGGCGTTCCACAGATGGCGGTCGTGATGGGGGTTTTCGAGCAGCACTTCGTGGGCGCCCACCGAACCCATGCGGTCATACAAACCGTCGCCGCGGCGGGCCGGCTCGCCTTCAATCCGGTAGAGCGGGTTGGGATGAACGACGGCGCGTGCCGACCAGGGGCTGCCATCAAGGCCGGGCAAGGTTGAGATGACCTGAAGTTGCTGCGCCGAGTCGCCGCAGAAGGAGCAGGCTCCGACACGGGGAGTAGGCTCGGGGACGTCGTCTCCGGTGATCACCCAGGAGCGCGTGATGGGATCCTTGCGGAGTTCCATGGGGTAAGGAGAACAAAACGGGAGAGGGGAGTCAAATTGGAATTGGTAATTTCGTAAATTGGTAATTTGGCAATTTGTAGCCGGTAGTTTGAAAACCCCGCGCCGCACGTTGGAATTCCTTCCGACGGGCTGGTCATGTATCTTCGGTAGAGACTGTCGCCAGATGCCAATGGCGATTGCAAATTACCAAATTACAAATTACAAAATTACTAATTGCTTTATGCCTGAGCCGTCCACGCCGCTGATGCGGCAGTACGCCGCCATCAAGAAAGAGCACCCCAACGCTCTGCTGTTGTTC
>JACQDD010000206.1 GCA_016201265.1 Terriglobales bacterium
CCTCCTCCGCGGATGGTGTACACGACAACTTCGGTGTCTTGTTTGCCGCCGCTGTAGATGTCACGGTGCACGCTGGTGCCGTTGGAATCGTGGTGGGGAAGGTCGGACGCGGCGGGCTTCTTCGCGGTCTGGTCGTGATCAAGCCAGAAGCGGACAGCGTCGGAGAGAGAGATGTTGCGGCCGTGAGTTCGGGCGACGGCGCCACCCTCGATGTGCACCAGCGGATCGTCCGTGCCCTGCATGAAGATTACCGACACAGGACGCGTGGGATGGCAAACCGGCAACAACGTTTCCGGCATAGTGGCGGCGACCGAAGCTACGGCGGTGATCCGATCTGTAAGGTCGCAGGCCAAACGCTGGGAGAAGAATCCACCGTTCGAGATGCCCGTTGCATAAACCCGGCCGGGATCGACGGGATAGGAGCGCTCGAGTTCCGAGATCAGTGCACGCACGAAACCGACATCATCGGCGGGAGAGAGGTTGCGCGTGTCATTCCAGTGGCCGTTCGTACTCTCGGGATAGGCAACTAGAAAACCGCGTGATTCTGCCAGTTCGTCGAAGCCGGTAAAGCGGGGCATGTTGTAGCTGTGGCCTCCTCCGCCGTGGAAGACCAGAAGCAGCGGAAGCGGATGGTTCTTAGGAATGGAGTGAGGGATATAGAGGAGGTAGCTCCGGGTAGTACCCGCAACGTTGATCTGGCGCTTCTGGTCGTCGGGATTGGCACCTTTTCTGCGTTCGCGCCGCGACGGATGATGCTCTTGCGCTCCCTGCCAGGCGAGGACGCTGGTTGCTCCACTCGTGAGCACCGCGAATCCGAGAAGGACAAAATGCAATTGTCTAAGGGAGAGACAAGTCCTCATCTTCTATCTACCTGTGGCCAGCCGAGTGGCGAGACGCTGCGGAAGCTTCGCGGCCAGGATTTTTTCCTGCGCCACCCGCAGGTTGTACGGGACGCGATAGAAGCTGACGACCCAGGCATCGCTGTCGAACATGGCGAAACCGGCGCGCCAGTCGCCATCGCGAGGCTGGCCGACGGAGCCGGGATTGACGAGGAAACGGCGGTCGCGGCGCAACGGCCAGTCGGACGATTCCGGCTGGCCCACCGTGCGGTAGGCAGGACGATAAGCTTCGCTGATTTCTCCCTGCGCCATGAATCCGCCCTGCAGGTGGGTGTGGCCGAAAAACGTGAGCGGGATGGAATCGGTCATCAGCGGCTCGATGGCATCGCGCACGCTGACCAGGTACTCGTCTTCGTCGAGCGCCGAACCGTGGACGAACTGCACTCCGGGGAGTTCGTTGATCTGCACGGGCCCGTGGGGAAGCGAGCGGAGCCACTCAAGATGCTCGGGGGTGAGCTGGTCGCGGGTCCAGAGGGTGGCGAGTCCGGCGGCCGCATTGAATTCGCCCAGGTCCATCAGTCCGCTGACGGCCTTGTCGTGGTTGCCGCGAACAAAAATCTTGCCGAGAGCGCGGCAGCGGACGATGACTTCGTTCGGGTTGCCGCCGTAGCCAACCGTGTCGCCAAGATTGACGACGATGTCGTAGGCAGGGGCGGCGGCGAGGCAGGCCTCCAGCGCCTCCAGGTTGCTGTGAATGTCGCTGAAGAGAAGGATTCGCACGGCAAAGCGAGGATTATAGCGTGATTGCAGAGGTCAGATTGCAGAATGCAGAGCTGAAGGCGGTTCTCTGAAAAGCCCACGGTCTGGGTCCCCGAGAGATTACACCTGCGAACTGCGACCTTCTACGGGTTCAAGACCGGACAGCGGGCCCAGTGGCCGGGACGGATTTCGACTAGAGCGGGCATTTGCGCGCTGCAAGCTGCGACCCGGTGCGAGCAGCGGGGTTCGAAAGGACATCCGGGCGGAAGCGTGGCGATTGACGGAACTGTGCCCTCGATGGTTGCGAGTGGCTGAGCGCGATCGGTCGCGAGGCTCGGAATGGCGCGAAGAAGGCCCTGCGTGTAGGGATGGGCGGGCGCGTTGAAAATTTCGGCTTTCGAGCCGAGTTCGACCAGGCTGCCCGCATACATCACGGCCACGCGGCCGGCAACGTGCGAAACCACCGCGAGGTCATGCGAAATGAAAAGCATGGCCAGTCCGAACTTGTGGCGGAGTTCGTTCAGCAGTTCCAGGATCTGCGCCTGGATGGTGACGTCGAGCGCGGTGGTGGGCTCGTCCGCGATAAGCAACTGTGGCCGGTTCACGATCGCCATGGCGATCATCACGCGCTGGCGCATGCCTCCGGAAAGCTGGTGGGGATAGCTGCGGGCGCGCTGCTCGGGATCGGGAATGGCGACGTCGCGCATGCCTTCGACAGCGCGCTGCCATGCATCTGACGTGGACAGCTTACCGTGAGCCAATACCGCCTCGGCAATCTGGTCGCCGACGCGCATCACGGGGTTGAGCGCGGTCATCGGTTCCTGAAAGATCATAGCGATGCGCGAGCCGCGGAGGCCGCGCAAAGCGTCCGGCGGAAGCGCAAGAAGGCTGATGGCTCTTCTATCTCCATTTTGAAAAGTGATATCGCCGGTTACGGTGGCGGCGGGCGGAAGCAGGCCCATGATGGCCAGCGATGTGATGGATTTTCCGGAACCAGATTCGCCCACCAAGCCCAAAACTTCGCCCGGAGCGATGGTGAAGCTGAGGTCTCGGACCGCGGTGAAGACGGGTTGGGTGTCCCAGGCGTTCGCGGGCGAGGGCGCCCGTGCCACACGGGTCTGCGTGAACTGAATGCTCAGGTTGCGGACATCCAGCAGTGGGGGCACGACGAGTATGGTATCAGCGGGGGAGGTGCAAAGCCGCGGCCCTTCAAGGCTAAGCCCGCAAACCGATCCGCCCAAGAACTAACCACCAACCACTATCCACTAACCACTGATCTCTACTGTCCCAAAATCAACGGCAGCCCATTCTTGCCACTGCCGATCACGACTATCTTTGCGTTTGGGCTCTTAGCCAGGTTCTCGGTGGCCTCGATGCCTTTCCACTCCAGCAGTTGCGAGCTGATGCCCTGGGCGACGATTTGCTGGAAGTCGCGGATACCTGCTGCCTCGATGCGCTTGCGTTCCGCTTCCTGCTTTTCTTTTTGCAGGCGGAAATTCATGGCCAGGGCCTCCTGCTCGGCCTGCTGCTTCAATTCGATAGAGGCCCTGAGCGTGTTCGGAAGCTGAATATCCCGGAGCAAAATGCTTTCGACAACGAACCCGCGCTTGCCGAGCAGTTCGGTAAGCTGGCCCACGATCTACTTGGCCACCATTTCGCGCTCCCCCGAGTAGAGCGCATTGGCGCTGTGTGAGGCGGTGGCTTCGCGAATCGCTGACCGCAGGTTGGGCTCGATCAGCACTTCTACATAACGCGGTCCGATTTTCTGGTACACCTCGGCGGCCTTTTCGGGATTGAGATGGTAGATCAGGGAGGTGTCGAGGCTGATCACAAGGCCTTCGGCCGACGGAACGCTTGCAGTCTCCTTGAGCTCCTGGGTCCGGATTGAAAGCTCGTGATTGGTCTTGAAGGGGTTGATGAGATGGATCCCTTCCGGCAGGGCTTCTCCGGTGACCCTGCCGAAGAGGGTCAGGACACCCACGGCGCCGGAGTCCACGCGCGTGACCGCTGCGAATAGAAAAATCACGACTAGGAAGCCGATGAATGCCAACCCCAAAAGTCGCAGGATACCGCCACCCTGCACGTCAATCACTTTGCCCCGCGGAGGATCGAAGATGGTCATCGCACACTTCCTTTCAGGGGAATTGTAGGGAAAGGGCGAGGCGGACGTAAGTACCTGGAGGAGAACCGGAGACCGGCGCGGGATGATCAGGATTTACGAGGATGAAGCAGAGATTTTCACAACGGAATTTTGCATGCGTATCGGACGACGGCGAGACTCAGGGTATGCGAAACCGCGAATTCCCGTATGAACATTGACGATTCGTGATTGCGTTTGCATGGACTGCACAATTTTCGCATCACCCGCCTGTGGACGACTTGCACTCCATTGAAGAATAA
>JACQDD010000003.1 GCA_016201265.1 Terriglobales bacterium
AACTCCGAGTGCAGCAGCGACTGGAACTTCTGGTCGTCGGTCTTGAAGTGGACCTGCAAGTTGGAGCTGTCGGAATCCACCGTCATGCTGTCGATGGCGGTCTTCTCGATCGGCGAGGCATTCAGCTTCTTGTAAAGCATCCCGGCCTTGACCAGCGACGAAAGCGTAGCCGCCGTCATGGAGTCCGAGGTCAGGACGCTCAAGTCGAAGTTCACGCCGTTCTGGAAGTTCATGGTGTAGCGCGAGGCGAGGATGCGCTTCTTGATGGTTTCGTAGTCTGCGATCTTGGAAGCGTCACCCAGGGCGGAGCGCATCATGGCCTGCGTTCCCTGCTGGTCAAGGATGCTCCACACCGGCGATCCATCCACAGAAGCCATCTGGTCGGCCATCTGCGCGTTCGAGTCGAGCGTGGCGCGTTTGCCGTCGCGGGCATCAAGCCCGCTTTGCAGCGAGGCCTGGGTTCCGAAAGCCAGCGTGTACTCGTCGAGGAAGGTCATCACCAAGCCGTCGGCCATCGGATAAAGCGCGGCCGTCCCGTACTTGGTGGCCATGATCTTCTTGAGCTTCATGCGCTTGAGGACGGCCTTGGCCGAAAACGACCCCTGTGCCACGCTGATGACCTGCAATCCCTGCGGTCGCGGTCGGCACTGATGCCAATGCCTTTCAAGGCGGCTTCGAACTCCTTCAGGTTGTCGGGCAGCACCTGCTGCTTGAGCGCCTGGGCGGTGGGCGAATCTTTCAACGCGCGATAGTCCACGCTGATGATCTGCTGCACTTCGGACGGCACCATCGAGCGGGCCGAAGTCGCCATCGGCATGGCATAAGCAGCGGTGGCACAGAGAAGTAAAACAGCAAGACAGCGATTCTTCATAAACGTCCTCGTGAGGGTCTGCATCGTTGGATGCGAACTGCAAATTGTCCGTTGGCGGTCTAGCACTATTTTAATGCGGAACGGGCCGGTGGAACCGGTACCAAAGTGCATATCGGGGTACATCTGAAGATCGAGGGACGCTGCGGGGCTTGCGCGGGAAATAAGGCACGCGTTAGAGCCAAATCGGTGAATGGCGGACCGGACGAAGGCTCCTTCAACGTGCCGGCTTGGGAGGATGTGGAGGAGACTTATCATCGCCAGGAGTCTCGTTCGCAGCCGCCTTCGCGGCCTCGACAAGCGCCTGGGCTGCCCGGATCTGGTCCTGAAGCGATGCCGTCGGTTTGCTCTTCAGATATCCGTGGTTCTCGATCGGCGTGCCTGTGGCTTGACTGATGTCTATGTCAACGAAGGTTTCGCCCAGAATTCCCATCCTCGCTATTTTCGCGATCGCGTCCCTGGGAACGGCGATTTCGTAGGTTGTGGCCAGTTCCACTTCCACTTCAGCTGGACAATCCTTGCTCTAGGTATTGGCTCGGACGCCACTGACGGTCCCCACGTCAACCCCGGCGATCCGGACCGTAGCTCCTGCCCGAAGACCCTGAACATCGTTGAAGCAGGTTTTGAGCTCTCGATGAAAGTATCGCCCTCGGTAGATAGACAGAGTTGCGAGTGCAGCGAGTCCGACTACCACGATCAGTGCGAGTATGACTCTCCTGAGCAAGCCTAGCCCTTCAGCGCCGCTGGGCGCAGTCTATTGTAGTAATCATAGTCGTTCCTTCCAGTATCCCGGCCTTCTGTGCCCGTGGGCGATGGCCAACACTTGGATGGTTTCTTCCGTCTCCCGATAGATTACGGCAAAGGGAAAACGCTGCAGTACGAACTTACGTGTTGCGCGCTCGCCCGCTGGCCAGCGTCCAGGAGACTTGAGCACGCGATCCAAGGCTCGATCCAATTCGGAGACGAAATTGAGGGCCGCGGTCTGGTTCCGCTCCAGGTACCACGATACTGCGGATTTCAGTTCGGCGAGAGCTGCCGCGTGAATCTCTAACGGCTTAGCGGCCATGGAGGATGGCTGAGATCTGGCGGCGGGCCTCGGCCCACGGAATTGGCTTCACTTTGCCGGAGTCCAGCTCATCGATCCGACGGGCGATTTCCTTGCTCCACTCTTCCTCCACCGATTCGTCGACGGTGTCGTCGAGGCTTTCCAGAAGCGATCCCGCCAGGGCAGCCCGCGCTTCGGCCGGAAGCTCAAGAGCTTTTTTCAGTAACGCTGAAACCTCGCGTGTCATGACGATAGTCTACCCCCAGATTACCCCTTGAGCGCCAGCACCTTTTTCTTCGTGGCCGTCACGAACGCTTCGTCCTTCAACGACTCCAGGTTGATCTCCACGTTGGCCAGCGCGCCGGTTAAGGCAGCCTTCGCCAGCGCCACTGCGGTCGTCAAGTCCGACTTCATGTTGGGATTGGTCATGGGCTTTAGCTTTTCGGCGATCCGGGCGACCTCGACCACGTGCTCCGCCACGCCCAGCGGAACACTCGTTGCCTGCTTGAGGGCGGCGTTGATGGCGGCGTCGCCATCGGAGGACTCCTTCGCCGCCTTATACGCCTTCATGACCAGGTTGTACGACTCGGCGTCGGCGTCAATAGCGGCTTTCAGTTCCTCGCGAAGCTGAGCCAGCCGTGCAATCGCTTCACTCAGTGGAGCCTCGTGCCGCAGGTAGGCTTTCTTCCCGCGCGACATGGAAGCGACCATGTTGGCGAGGCCCGCCGCCATCGCGCCGCTGGCGGCGGCAGCGCTCCCTCCTCCGGGAGTCGCGGTCGGCGCCGCCAATTGCTCAATGAAAGGTTCCACTCCGGCGCGCAAACCGCCGACGGCCATCTTACCGCTCATCACGGCGGCGAGGCGGTTTTCCAGGATGAGCGACGAATCAAAGTTCTCAACTTGCAGGAACCATTCGGCGGCTTGCTCCAGAGCTTTTTTGGGAATGAGCCCGACGATCTCGCTCGATACCGGACTCACTCCGTACCGCGCCGCCTCCCGTTTCACGTATTCAAAAACACGGTGGATCGGAGTCTGCTCGAAGTCGGTCAGGTTCATCGAGACCTGTGCCATGCCGCGCACCAGGAAGCCCGCGCCTTTGACGAAGCGCAGTCCCCCGCTCGAGAAGCGCACGGCCTTGGCCACTTTCTTGGCGATCTCGACATCCGGCGTATTCAGAAAGACGTTATAAGCAATGAGGAACTTGCGCGCCCCCACCACGGTTGCGCCGGCCGTCGGATGCACGCGCGGCTCGCCGAAATCGGGCTTGCGAGCCGGGTTGGTGGCGATCTCGTCGCGGATGCCTTCGAACTGCCCGCGACGGATGTTCTCCAGACCCTGACGTTCAGGCGTGGTGGCGGCCGCTTCGTAGAGATACACCGGAATCTGGTAGCGCTTCCAGATCTCCGCTCCAACATGCCGCGCCATCGCCACGCAGTCTTCAATGGTGACGCCTTCAATCGGGATGAACGGGAGCACATCGGCCGCTCCCATGCGGGGGTGCGCCCCTTGATGCTTCGTCAGATCAATCAACTCCGAGGCCTTCCCTACCCCGCGAATCGCCGCCTCCTGGATGGCGTCACGCTCGCCAACCAAAGTGATGACGCATCGGTTGTGGTCGGCATCCATCTCGCGGTCGAGGAGGTAGACGCCCGGAATCTTCATGGCCTCGACGATGGCGTCAACCTTTGCCTTGTCGCGGCCTTCGGAGAAGTTGGGTACGCATTCGACAAGAGTGCTTGGCATACGCGAGAAGGATAAAGGGCTGCGCCGGGTCCCGCAACTCAACCGCGATCGACAGACCGCCGGCAGCATGGGCGGATTCAAAAACCTGCTAGAATCCGAGTTCGCCGCCGCCGCACGGCGGCCAATTCACACCATGGGGAGACGCATCATGCCGAAGTACGTGATCGAGCGCGAAATTCCAAATGCCGGCAAGCTGTCCCAGCAGGAACTAAAGGCGATATCGCAGAAATCCTGCGGCGTGCTCCAAAAACTCGGCCCGCAGGTGCAATGGGTCGAGAGCTACGTGACCGACGACAAGGTGTACTGCGTGTATATCGCTCCCAACGAAGAGACGATCCGCGAGCACGCCAGCCAGGGAGGGTTTCCCGCCAATCGCATTTCAGCGGTGCGCTCCATGATCAGCCCGACCACAGCGGAGTAATCCAGGTCGCACGTGACCGCTTCCAGAAGACCGACGATCGGGGTATTTGATTCCGGCGTGGGCGGGTTGACCGTTCTACGGGCGCTGCTCGAGCGCATTCCCGCTGCCGACTATCTCTATTTTGGCGACACCGCACGCCTGCCCTACGGATCGAAATCCGCCGCTACCGTCGCCCATTACGCCACCGGCGCGGTGCACTACCTGCAGGATCACGGGGCGGAACTGTTGGTAATCGCGTGCAATACCGCGACTGCCCTCGCCTTCGACCCGATCCGGGCAGCTTCGCGGGTGGACGTAATTGGCGTCGTCGAGCCGGGAGCCGCGGCCGCCGCCTCCGCCAGCCGAAAGCGAAAAGTGGTCGTCATCGGGACCGACGCGACGATCAGCAGCCACGCCTACCAGCGCGCCCTCGAGGCCAAGGGGGTCTCGGTCCGCGAGAAGGCCTGTCCTCTGTTTGTGCCGCTGGTGGAAGAGGGCTGGGTGGAACATAGCGTCACCGAACAAGTCGCCCGCATCTACTTGTCGGAAGCTTTCTCCCAGGATGCAAGCGACGCCGACGTGCTGGTCCTGGGCTGCACCCACTACCCGCTGATCAAGCCGCTACTGCGGCGAGTCGCTCCCGATCACGTGATCATCGTGGACTCGGCCGAGTCCACCGCGCACGCCGTAGCCGAGCAACTGCGGATCGAACCGCTGCACTTACGCGATGAGTCTGAGAGAAGAGCCCTTCCCCGCCTGAAGTTCTTTGCCACCGATTCCGTGGAAAAGTTCAAGAAAATGGGAACGCGGTTTCTGGGACGTTCGGTCGAGGATGTGGTGCATGTGGATTTGAAAGAATAGGCTCTGGGCTTTAGGCGGGGTTTAATACAGCCGGAAACTGACCTCGACGTTGATCTGCACCGAGACTGGCTTGCCGTCCTTCATGGCCGGCTCAAAGCGCCAGGTCTTCACGGCTTCAATGGCTTTCTCGTCCAAACCCAGGCCAAGCGTCCGCGCCACCTTGAGATCGCGCGGCCGGCCATCCGGACCGACAATCAGCCAGAGCACGCACACGCCCTGATATTTCGCCTTGCGAGCTTCCTCGGAGTATTCCGGATCCGGCTGGAAAATCACGCGTGGAGCGGAAACGCCGCCGCCCACTCGGAACACGCCGCCACCGGTGCCGCCGCCACGGCCCTCACCAAATCCGGGACCGGTGCCTACTCCCACACCGCCACCCGAACCGGACCCAATGCCCGCTCCAGAGCCGACTCCGTTCGATGGCGGACCCGGAATGTGCGAAAGCGGATCGCCCAGGTTCGGCAGGTTGGGTTGGGTAAGGTGCACTTCCGGCGGAATGACCAGCGTGGCTTCCATCGGAAGCTTCGGCTTCTCGTTGCGTACTACCACTGCGGGCGGGGTGAACTGCTGCATGGACTGCTTGGGCAAACGGCCCTGCGAGGCCTGCAACTTGTCGCGATCGCCACCACCGCCGCCGCCCCCGGACAGAGTCTTCGAGGGCTTCAAAATCGGAATACCATCGGGAGCAATCAGTTCGACCGTCGGCTTTGGAGCGACGATGTTGTTGACGACCTTGCGGGCGAATAGCGTTCCCCCGATGATCACAGCCAAGCCCAGAATGTGAATTACGGTGGAGCCAAACGCGCCGCGCCCCTTGTAGTTGTAAAAGCCCCAGATGTCGCGAACAGGAACCGGCTTCGAGGTCAGCACCAGCGGAGGTAGCTTCTTAGGGAAGAAAAACTCGTCGAGACCACGGAACAGGCGCTTGTAAAGCGGGTCGTCAAGGATCTCATCGAGCAGCAGATTGAGCACCGGCTCCGGAGGAAGACCCTGTTCTTGCGGATTCCGCGGCGATTCGATAGTAGCCATGTTCTCCGAGGATTAACCCTACTTCACAGTTCGAGGAAAACCAAAACCCAGACTGCGCTGGGACAATAAACTACGTCTCCGCCACCGCTTCCGATGGCGAAGTCTCTCTCTTCTATCCCTTTAGATGCGCGAACGCTTCGATCTGACAAAAATTGTACTCTTTTTTTCTCAAACCGATACAGTACTTTTTCAATTCTCACGCCCGGCGGCATCTCCAATAGACGTGTCCTTCTGCGCTCCCTATAATGAAAAGATTCAATCATTTGGGAGAACCCTGCTAGTGCCGATGGACCTCAAATCCACCATCAACCTGCCCAGAACCACCTTTCCCATGAAGGCGAACCTGCCTCAAAACGAGCCCAAAATGCTCGCTCGCTGGGAGCAGGAGCGGCTTTACGACCGTATCCGGGAGGTACGCAAGGGCGCGCCGCTCTATGTCCTGCATGACGGCCCCCCCTACACCAGCGGCCCCATCCACCTGGGAACCGCCATGAACAAGTGCCTGAAGGATTTCATCGTCAAATCCAAGACCATGTCCGGCTTTGACGCCCCCTACGTTCCCGGATGGGACTGCCACGGCCTGCCGATCGAAATCAAGGTGGACAAAGAACTCGGTGGCAAGAAGTTGCAAATGCGGCCCGCCGACGTGCGCGCCGAGTGCCGCAAATATGCGCAGAAATTTCTCGACCTGCAGCGCCAGCAGTTCAAGCGGATCGGTGTATTCGGCCGCTTTGATCAACCCTATGCCACCATGACTCCGCAATACGAGTCCGTGGTACTAGAGACCTTCTACTCTTTCTACGAGAACAGCTTCGTCTACAAGGGTCTGCGTGCCGTCTATTGGTGCATGCACGACGAAACCGCGCTCGCCGAAGCTGAAGTCGAGTACGAAAACCACACCAGCAGCACAGTGTGGGTGAAATACGGACTGCTCGACGATCCCGCTACGATAGACGCAGCACTCGCGGGAAAGAAAGCCTCGACGATCATCTGGACCACTACCCCGTGGACGCTCCCGGCCTCCATGGCCGTCGCCTTCCATCCCGACGAGGACTACGTAGCGCTCGAATCCGGCGGCGAAGTCTACATCGTCGCGGCGAAGCTGACACAAGACGCAGCGGAGAAGTGCGGCCTTGCCTCGCCGCGAGCGCTGGCGCACTTCCCCGGCCGGAAACTGGAGCGCTTCAACTTCCAGCACCCGTTCCTCGATCGCAAGGTTCTCGGCGTGTTAGCCGACTACGTAACCATGGACACCGGCACTGGAGTCGTCCACACCGCGCCTTCGCACGGCGCGGAGGATTTCGCCACCGGCGTCAAATACGGGCTCGACGCCACCAGCAACGTCGACGAAAAAGGCATTCTGCGCAACGGACTTCCCGAGTATACTCTCCTGCATACGGAAAAGACCGAGCACTCGTACCCACACTGCTGGCGCTGCCACAATCCCGTGATCTTCCGCGCCACCGAGCAGTGGTTCATCTCGATGGAAGCACCCATGCCCGGCGCCAAGTCGAAAGACGACACGCTGCGCACCCGCACGCTCAGCGAGATCAAGAACGTCAAGTGGGATCCGGCGTGGGGCGAAGAACGGCTGTCCAACATGGTTCAAACACGCCCCGACTGGTGCATCTCGCGCCAGCGGGTATGGGGTGTGCCGATCGCCGTGTTTCTGTGCGAAAGCTGTGGCAAGCCGCTCAATGACCACGCCGTCAATCGCAAGGTCGTAGAGCTTTTTGCCCGCTCGGGTGCCGACGCCTGGTTTACGTCCGAGTCCGATACGATTCTTCCGGCGGGAACAAAGTGCCCGCACTGCGGTGGCACGAAGTTCGAAAAGGAAACCGACATCTTCGACGTGTGGCTGGAATCGGGCGCCAGCTATCTGGCGCTGGCTGCGACCGAACCCGAATACCCGTGGCCGTCCGATCTCTACCTCGAAGGTCCGGACCAGTACCGCGGCTGGTTTCAGTCTTCCCTGCTCTGCGCCATGGGCGCCCACGCGACCCCGCCCTATCGCGGAGTCGTCACCCCTGGTTGGACGCTCGACGAAACGGGCCGAGCCATGTCCAAGTCGCGCGGCAACGACGTGGATCCGGTGGACATCGCCAACCGCCTGGGCGGAGAGATCGTGCGCCTGTGGACGGCTTCCGTGGACTTCCGCGAAGACGTGGTCGGCTCCGAAGCACTCATGCAGCGGGTCGGGGAGAACTACAAGAAAATCCGCAACACATTCCGCTACATCCTCAGCAACCTCGAAGGCTTCGACCCGCAGAAGGACGCGGTTCCATTTGACAACATGGAAGCGCTCGACCAGTACATGCTGCGCCAGACTTGCTCGTTCGCCGCCGATGTCCGCAACTGGTACGACGAGTTTGCCTTCCACAAGATCTATCACCGGGTGAATCATTTCTGCATCGTGGACTTGAGCGCGTTTTACTTCGATGTGCTCAAAGACCGCCTCTACATATCCACGCCCAAGTCGCAACCCCGGCGCTCGGCGCAGACGGCAATCTGGCAGATCGGCGAAGCCCTGGTCCGCCTGCTCGCGCCCATCATGAGCTTCACCTGCGAAGAGGTTTGGCAGTATCTGCCCACAGTCGAGGGCCGCGCAGAGAGCGTGCACCTGTCTAGCTTCCCTACTGACGCCGACATCCTAGGCCACGAAGCCGCCGAACGCGACGAAAAGCAGGACAAGGATTGGGCCACGCTGCGTTCGGTCCGCGATGAAGTCCTGAAGGCGCTCGAAGAAGCCCGCAATCAGAAGTTGATCGGCACCGGCCTGGAAGCTCAAGTCACCGTCATCGCGTCCGATCTGGTGTATTCGCTGCTGGCGCGCCACGCTGCCCAATTGCGCTACCTATTTATCGTTTCGGCGGTAAGCCTTGTGCAAGGCGCGGGCAATGGCACCGGCGGCGTGCGTGCCGAGGTAAAGAAAGCCGACGGGCAGAAGTGTGAGCGCTGCTGGAACTACTCGACGCGCGTCGGCGAGGACAAGAACTATCCCACAGTGTGTGAGCGTTGCAGTGCCGTGCTCAAGGAAATTGCAGCGCCATGACCGCCATTCCTGCACGTACGGCACCGCTGAACAGGATGTGGATTAACTAGGGTTTTGGGTGGCGCAGCGCTCTTGTCGTTTGTCATCCCGAGCGAGTGCGCAGGAGCGGAGCGACTAAGCGCGAGTCGAGGGACCCCTACCCTACTCAATCAATGCGTCCTGGCAGTAGAGATTCCTCACCGGCTGAAGCCGGTTCGGAATGACAAATCGGGAGAGTGTTGGTAGCTCTCGTGAATCTGAGTTTTTGCGCAGGTTTCCAAACGCGGTAATCTATAGAAAGAACTTTCCCGCTCATGCGTAAGTATCATTTCCTCATCGCGCTGCTCGTGATCGCGCTGGATCGCCTCACCAAGTGGACGATCGCGCAGAAGCTGTCCTTGCATGACAGCATCACTGTGATCCCCGGCTTTTTCCGGATCATCCGCACCGAGAACCGGGGAGCGGCGTTCGGCATGTTCGCCGACTCACCCTCGGAGTGGAAGGTCGGCCTGCTGATCTCGTTCTCGCTGGTTGCCCTGCTGATCGTCTCCGCGCTGCTCTGGAAAAACAGCCACAGTCTGACTACGACTGGCATCGGTCTGGCCCTGATTCTGGGCGGAGCGGTAGGTAACCTCTGGGACCGCCTGGTCAGCGGACACGTGGTGGACTTCCTGCTTTTCTACGTGGGCCAATATCAGTGGCCGGCCTTCAACCTGGCCGACAGCGCAATTGTGATCGGCGCCGGGCTGCTGGTGTTCGAGATTTTGTTTACGAAGTCGCCCACGCAGAAGACAGCGTGAGGAAATTGATGGGTTGTTGATTGAAGGCTGCGGGGCTCGATGTCTCCAATTGACAATTCAATAATCCCCTGGCAGGCTACGCGGAAAATCCGTTTCCGGAGGAACACTCTGACCTCAGCGGAGGAGCACTCTGACCTCAGCGCCTTGAAGCCGTTGCAAGCTGTTATCAAAGACTCGCATCGACGGCCAACTTCTTTGGTGTGTCAGTGCCTTTTACGCTCGGACTTCAACCAAACTGCTTTTGGTAGTACGCTCACGCAATCCATTCGTCTTGAGGAGGATATTCCGATGGCAGAGCACACTCCGGTCGCGATCGTGCGGCGCGCTTCGACGTGGTCAATTCTGTGGGTTGTTTTGTTGATGGTCTTCGGCATGCAGGCAGTCGGTCAAAAGACGAGGGTTCCCAATTCGGAGAAGGGTTCCAGTGGTCGCTTGATCGGGACTTGGAAGCTGGTTTCAGCCGGAACCTTCCGGTCAGATGGGACATTCGAACCCTATCCTGAGTACGGCCCTAATCCGATTGGCTATCTCATGTACGACACAACGGGCCACATGTGTGTGTCTCTCGCCAATCCGAATCACCGGCACTGGGCAAACCCGGAAAAACCGACCGACGCGGAGAAGCTCCGCTCCTACGACGTTTTTTTCGCCTACTGCGGCAGCTACGAGGTGCTTGAGAAAGAAGGTCGAGTAATTCATCGACCGGAGATGGGCTCTTGGCCCCACTACATTGGAACCGATCAGAACCGCAATTTCCGCCTCGAAGCCGACCGCCTGATTCTTTCAGACGAAGAAACACCCCCGAACGGAGAGCGGCGTCGGTATCAGATCACTTGGCAGCGGGTCAGTGGGTAGTAGCAACAATTGAGCGCTTCGACAAGCAGCACCGGAACGTCCTCAAGCCCAAGCTCCCCTTCTTGTCTACTGCTTCAACGCCTTTCGCTGCCCTAAATGTCCGCCACGCCAAGCGTCTTGTTAAAGTTCTAGCCTGCGTAGCCCCTCAATGACAGCATGTACCCGCCATAGTTGGCGCAAAATCTACGGTGTTCCGTACAACCGCTGGTAGAGCGCTTCATTCCGCAGGATCGCCTGCACGTACTCGCGCGTCTCGGTGAAAGGGATAGATTCCACGAACTCCTGCGCGTCGCGGTAGTGGCCCTGTCCCAACCAATCGCCCACGCGATCCGTGCCGGCGTTGTAGGCGGCGAGGGCGTACTCAAGTTGCCCACCGTACTTGTCCACCATGGACTTGAAGTAGCGCGTGCCCAACTGCAGGTTGACCGCCGGAGTGTAGAGCTGACTCGGGTTGTAGCCCTTCAGCTTGATTTCTTTCGCGACGCGTTTCCCCGTTGCGGGCAGAAGCTGCATCAGCCCGACCGCATTCGCGCGCGACACCGCCACGGGATTGAATTCCGATTCCTGCCGGATCAACGACGCCACCAGGTACGGATCGAGCCCGTTGAGCACCGAATACTTGCGGAGATCGCTCCAATAGGGCTTGGGGAAAAGCCCGTCCCAATAGGGGCGCGGCAGCTCGGGGAGATCCACCGCGAAGTAACTTGGCGTCGCCCGCTTCAAGACCTCGATGCCGCGGTCGTACTGCCCTCCGTCCTGGTAAACCCGCGCCATTTCGGGAGGCGCCCAGGAACCGGCTTCCTCGGTTGCTGCGGCCTGCAACTCGCGCACGGCGAGGTCAGCCAAGGCTCCGTTGGAGAGCAGGCGCGCTCTCTGCAAGCGCAGGTTGTCTTCTGGCGGTTCGCTCTCGATGATCCGGCCGCTCGCCGAAAGCGGCGGAATGCGATCGAGCAGCGCGATGTGCGTCGCATCGTCGCCATCGGCGTGCAAGCTCTTCAGCCGTTGACGTCCCAACTCCGCGTAATAGTAGTTGCGAAAGCGCGAAGAGAGCTTTTGATAGAACGCACGCGCCATCATGGGGGCGCCCTCTTCTTCGGCAAGCCGTGCCCGCCAGTAGAGTGCCGCCGGGACTTCGGTCGAGTCCGGATACAGCGCGATCTGGTCCTCAAAGGCCTTCCGAGCCTCTTCCGTGCGGCCTTGCCGGAAGCTCAACCAGGCCGTTTTCCAATGCGCGTAGCCGGCGCGCGCGCTGCTCGGGAAACGCTGCTGGAGTTCGCGAAAGTGGTCAATGGCGCGATCGTAGTCCCGCTTCAGCAGATACATGTTTCCCGCTGAAAACAGGGCCTGTTCCAGCCACGGGCTGGCCGGACCAAACTCGCGCAACTGGCCCAGCGTCCGTTGCACCGCTTCCTCATCGTTGGTCGAGCG
This sequence comes from Terriglobales bacterium, assembly GCA_016201265.1. Classification (GTDB taxonomy): domain Bacteria; phylum Acidobacteriota; class Terriglobia; order Terriglobales; family Acidobacteriaceae; genus Acidiflorens. The sequence goes on from JACQDD010000003.1 coordinate 12,061, forward strand.
CGCGCTCTCACTCAGCAGGTAAAGCCGCTGCGCCTCGGCTTCGCCTGCCTGCGCAGCCATCGAGGTCAGAAGCTGTCGGGCATCGCGGCTGCGGTCGTTCTTCTGCAGCGCGGTCGCGAGCGTGAGCTGTACGGCGGGCCGCTCAGCCGTGCCCACCTCGTCCAGCAGATCGCGGTACTCGCTGGCGGCATCGCTCCACCGCTTGGCTTTGAACAGGAGATCGGCCCGCCTGCGGCGTTCGGCGAGCGTGCCGGAAATTTTGAGTTTGCGCAGCTCGGCCCCAGCGGCGTCCGACTCCGCACTTAAGGGCAGGTTGTAATAGAGATTGCGGAAAGCGGCGCCAGCCTTGTCATCTTCTCCCAAGGCCTGGTAGGCGCGCCCGACGGCGAGTTCGAGGTCACTGCGGACCGGCGCGCGGTCTTTCTCCAGCAGCGCTGCCGCCTCCCTGGCGCGGCCCTCCTTCAGGAGAGCGCTGGCATAGACCAGGTGAACATCACGGGTCAAAAGGGAGTCCGGGAAGCTCTTGTCGAACTCGGCCAGCGTGGCCAACGCTTCCGCGCTGTGCCCAGTCTCGAGGTACGCGTCGCCGAGGTAATACGCGACGTAGTCGCCCAGTTCGCTGGCGCCGGCCTTGGCCCGACTTAGCGGATCGATGGCCTTCGCATAGTCGTGATCAAGAGAATGGGCATAGCCCAGCACCAGCCAGGCGAGCGCGCCCGCGTCTTCTTTGGCATGACGGCGCGCATAGCCCTCGACGCCCGCGTAGGCAGCCGGCGTCCGGTCCTGCAGCAACTGTTGCGCCATGGGACGCAGGCTGGCCGACGCCACAAACGCCCGCTTCACCCGCCGCACGCGCGGTGAAACCAGCCGACGGCGTTTCGCACTCTTTTTGGTCTTTTTGACAACCGCAGGTTTCTGCGTACTCGCAGGTGGTGTTTTCCGTGCAGGCTGCGTGGCCTGTGCCATGCCGCGATCGGGAAGAACCAGAAAGAGGGCGACCAGAAATCCAACTACAACCCTGACGAACAAACTGCGCAATGAACCCTACCTAGTGCCGGAAATTGGCTCCCATGATGGAGACGTCGTCTTCTGCGAGACTTCGCACCAGTTCATGTTGAAAGTAATTGCCGGAAGCCGCAACTGTGTTCCCGTAACGTTTCTGGTACGTGCTGCGGCTTTTCTCGATGGCTTCCTTCAACCGGTCGTAGAGATCTCTGTTCTTCCGGCCTTCGGACACCTTCGCCTGGTTGTAGAGCTTGACCTCGTCCACCAGCAGGCGGGCAAAACGCTGGGCCTTGCGGTGAGTTTCCTGCTCTTCGGGCGAAACCGCTGGAGGCGGAGGGGACTCGGGCTCCACCACGGCCGTTTGCACCGCCGGTACCAGTTCCTCGACCACCGCGGGCTCGGATTCGGTCACCCCCGTCATGACTGGGGCAGGAGCGGAGACCTCCGCCGACGCCGCGGCTGCCATGGCATAGCCGGGAGAGTGCGCCGCGAACGGGTCGCTGTGGGAAGGCGCTGCCTCAGCCGTCGCCGCGGGTCGGATCTCACTCGGTCCGGCCCCCGGCTCCTTGTGTACCTGCTTACGCAGCGAGCTGACTTCCAGCCAGGCGCTGGTCGAAAGAACGAGCAGTTCAAGCGAGCCCGTATCCAGTTGGCCCGCCCCGTCTGTCCCGCCGTCGGCATAGACCAAGGCAGCGACCTTGTCTTTCAGGACCAGGGGCAGAAAACGGCCTTCCCCCGCGGGCGCACCAAAATCCTGCACGAAGCGGGCATCTAGATCCGCCGCGGGCGCGCTCACGATCACGCGATCAGCGATGGCGCGGACCACCGCCGGCGCGTTCACCTCGAGCGTGAAATCCTTCACCGCGTCGTTACTGCTGAAGCCGCGTCCCTGCCACCCCGTGGCGTTGCCACCCCTGACCACAAACAACGCGACTCTCGCGGCGTAGCGGGCACAGCTATCAAGCAGTGCCTTCAAGATTTCTTTTTGCGAGATTCCCAGCTGGATCTCAGCGACGGCGCGCGCCAGATCGGCCGAACTCGTCCCTGCGGGTGCTGCCTCGGGTGCCGGTTGAGCGGCAACCTCTTCCATCACCCGGCGGACAATTTCGCTGCGCCCTTGGGTAGCATGGTCCTCCAGAACCTGCGTGACCACCCGCTGCACTATCGGTTCCATCCAACCGCGGTCCGTCATTCGTACTCCGGGATGAAGATTTATGAGGGCCGAACGCCTTTGCCTTCTAACTTATGATTATAGGCCACTTGCGGGTGCTACCGGTACACCTTGGTAACCTGTTCTCGCGGCCCGCGAGGAACCGGAACAAAGTCCGCCAACGTTGCTTGCGCACCTGCGTCGCGCCGCCGCCCCGCAAGGTGCCTTTAACCGGTACAATAGCACCCTGTGGTTCGGCTGTGCAGCCGCAAAAATCTGCATCGAGTTACGAATGAGTGCCATCCAACCCAACGTAAGTGAGCCCATCAGTGACGAACTGGCACTGGTACGGGCAGCCAAGCGCGGCGACGATAGCGCGTTTGAAGAACTGGTACGACGCTACGACCGTAACGTTTTTCGGATCGCACAACACATCACGCAGAATCGCGAGGACGCCGAAGACGTAGTTCAGGATGCGTTCCTCAAGGCGTATGGCAACCTGGCTCAGTTCCAGGAACAATCCAAGTTCTATACCTGGCTGGTGCGGATTGCGGTCAACGAAGCGCTGATGAAGTTGCGCCGGAGACGGCCGGAACGCATGGTCTCTCTGGACGAAGAAGTGAAAACTGAGGATGACTCGCTTCCGCGCGAGGTTGCCGATTGGAGCCCCAATCCGGAACAAATGTATAACCAGGCGGAATTGCGAGACATCCTGACTCGCACCATCCAGGGATTGCCGGCGGGTTTCCGGACGGTTTTCGTGCTCCGGGACGTAGAAGGCCTTTCGACCGAGGAAACGGCACAGGCTTTAGAACTGAGCATCCCGGCAATAAAATCGCGTCTGCTGCGCGCACGCCTGCAATTGCGCGAGCGTCTCAGCCGATTCTTCCAGAAGCGTGCGAGTGGAGATGGCAACAAGTGAAGTGCACTGAATTCCTCAAGGAACTGACCAACTACCTCGACGGCGCTCTCGATGAGCGCACCAAGAGTGACCTCGAGGATCACCTGGCGTGGTGCCATAACTGCTACGTCGTATGCGACACGACCCGCAAAACGATTGAAATCTACCGCGACTCGGAGCTCTACGAACTGCCTGAGGATTTGCGTGGGCGCCTGCGTTCGGCCATCATGACCAAGTGTTCGCAGAGCAAGAAGTCCGGTCCGCAGAGCGTCTGATCCCGCGTTTGCCACCCGGGTTCCGCAAGTTCTTGATTCCGCAACACCTACCTGAGAACCAGCTCCCACAATGCCTCCGGACGAACCCTTTGCTCCCATTTTGAATCTAAATCAGTGAATAGACGCGTACCGCGATTGAGGGAGAGCTGCGCTGTGCGGCTCGTGGTAGGAGGGTAGGTAATGTTTTCCAGGTTGATGGATGCAATGTTTGGCTGCTGGCATTCTCATTACAGCTTTCCAATTACGATTCGCGCGGGCTCGCGCCGTACCAAGGCGGCTATGCGCACCGGAACCTACGTGGTCTGCCTCGACTGCGGCAAGGAATTGGCCTATGACTGGCACGAAATGCGCGTAGTCGACGGGCAGCCGCGCCAATCAGCCCGCTCCCTGGTCACCAAACAAGCGGCCTGACGCTAGCTTTCTCCTGGACTGCAGCCGCGAGTTCTTCGCGGCTTTTCTTGTCCTTTCCCCTTTTGGGAGGGCAAGGCTCGACCCCGCGAAAATTTCACCCCTCTTTCCCCGGCGCGCGGGCGGATAATAGGGTTGATGCCGAACCGCGGATCGTCCTTCAGCAGTCCCTTCGAAGGCCCTGAACTCGGCTCGGCCAGGAGGTATCTATGCCTCTTTCCAAGCTCCGCGATTTCCTCGATCAGAACAACATCAAGTACCTGGTGATTTCTCACTCCGTGGCCTACACCGCGCAGGGGATTGCCGCCCTTACTCACACCCCGGGAAAAGAACTGGCCAAGACGGTCATGGTCATGGTGGATGGACGCCTGGCCATGGCGGTGGTGCCTGCTTCCTACCGGGTTGATCTGTTCAAGCTGAAAAAATATCTGGGAGCCGACACGGTGGAACTGGCCAGTGAAATCGAATTCCGTGACCGTTTCCCCGATTGCGAAACCGGCGCCATGCCGCCTTTCGGGAACCTCTACGGGATGGACGTGTTCGCCGATGAGAGCCTGGCGAACGACAAGGAGATCGCCTTCAATGCCGGCTCCCACCGGGAACTGGTGCGCATGACCTTCACTGATTTTCGTGAGATGGTGAAACCGGCCCTAATCCCGCTGGTATCGGGCAAAACCGGCGCCTACGCGGCTTGAGTCCTTTCCGGCAAGAGTGGTCCGCCCGAGGACGGGAGGGAACAGTTATGAGAAAGATTGGCCTTATTGTCGCTGGCTTGGCCATTCTCCTGGTCATAGTACTCACCTCCGTTGAGTCCCGCCGGGAGAAGGGGCCGCCTGCCTATAACGCGGCCGCGGAAGTAACCCTCACGGGAGAAGTGCAGGAGACCCGTGAGTTCTTCTGCCCGCTGAGCGATGAGCAGGGGATGCATCTGGTGCTCCGTACCAGCCAGGGAAACGTGCTCGTCCACGTTGGACCCGCACGCTTCCTGCGTTCCCAGGAGATCAGGATCAACCCACACGACCAGGTGAGTGTCATCGGCAACCGCGTGAACTACCAGGGCCAGGATGCTTTCCTGGTACGCGAGATCACGCGGGGCAACGATGTCATGATCCTGCGGGACCAACAGGGACGCCCCGTTTGGAACCGCTAGCGCGGGCCCCAGACCCGCTGCTGGGGCGTCTCCTTTGGCATTAAAGTCGTCTAGGGGAGCTCCAGCGAGCCGCCGGCGGAGAACTGCCCCGCTTAAGCGCAGGCGCACCTTCTTTTTTCATACAAACTTCACAAATCGCTGTGTTAGATTTGCCCTTCTCAAGTCAAATCAACTTCCTGGAGGAAAATGAATTGGGCAAGGACATGGTCCCCAAGCGGATCTTTTTCACTAAGGGGGTGGGAAAGCACCGGGAGCGGCTGACTTCTTTTGAGCTCGCCCTGCGCGACGCCGGCATTGCCGCGCAAAACCTGGTGCGTGTCTCTTCGATCTTTCCGCCAAACTGCAAACTGGTCCCGCGATCCCAGGGATTGAAGTATCTGCACCCGGGAGAAGTAGTCTTCGCGGTGGTCGCCGAAAATTCCACCCACGAACCACATCGCCTGCTCGCTTCTTCGATCGGCGTGGCCATTCCCGCTGACCGCAACACCTACGGCTACCTGAGTGAGCACCACTCGTTCGGCGAGACCGAAGACTCGGCCGGAGACTACGCGGAAGAACTCGCCGCCGAAATGCTCGCCACCACTCTGAACGTCGAGTTCGATTCCGACCGTTCCTGGGACGAGAAAAAAGAGATCTACCGCATCTCCAACAAAATCGTGCGCACGGCCAACGTGACCCAGTCGGCAGTGGGCGACAAGCGCGGTCTCTGGACCACAGTGATTGCGTCGGCAGTGCTGATCTTCGACTAGTTTGAAGCCTGCGTAGAGACGCGGCTTGCCGCGTCTCCCGTTGATTCTGGCGCGCACCATTCGGTGCGCGTTTTCTTGCCCTCGCCCTCGCCGGGATAACCACCTTCATACCATACCGCGAAGGTCATTCTGTATCGCGCGCCCTCCACCTCTCGACAATCCACGCTGTTATGTCATCTGCAGATTTATCTAGACAGCTGGGCGGCTCCCCTTTCTTGTGCAGTCTTCTCGCGCGGCCCTCATTTTTGAAGGGCAGCCTTCCTTGTTTCACCACCGGCCTTGCGATCCTTGCCCAACCGTTCCAGCACCGCCGTCACGATCAGCGGCAGGCCGACCGTCGCATCCACGAACACTTCCCCAAACTTTCCGCCCTCCGCTGGAGGCACAAACTTCCCCCAGGAAACCGCTTCGCTGTAAGGACTGCCCGACAGCCCTCCCCAGTACACCGGCTCCGGACAAATGCGCAGACCATAGTGATAGCGCTTCAGTGGCAAGTCTTCCCCGCCCCGCCGATGGCGCAACTCGATGAACGGCCCGAACTGCTGCGACCAGTTGCGCGGCACGCCCCCGCCGATGGTGAAAATTCCCAGCCGCTTTTGTTTGAGCAGCGTCGCCGCGAAATATTCCAGATCCTCGAAGGGGTCGAAGCGGAAGCGAGGCTTGCCTTCTTTGTCCCGCTCGCGATTGGTCAGGGCGTAATCCAGACCGAGCTCGGAATCCGAGAACGCCGGAACGAACACGGGAACATCCTTCTCATAAGCCGACTTCAGAATCCCCCGCTGCCCCTTCGCGTGCCTGGCGAGATGCGCGCCGATCGCGCGATTCAGCTTGTAAGAGCACATGGTCTCTTTCGCGTCCCATCCCGCAAATACCGCACCCATCACCCGTTCCACGTCGTCCAGATTTTGCTCCGGCTCGAGCGTGTCATAGACGCGGTTGTATCCCGCTTCGTAGAGTTCTTCGTCGCTC
>JACQDD010000211.1 GCA_016201265.1 Terriglobales bacterium
CCTTCGATCACAATCTGCATGCGCTCCGCATCGTCGAGGACTTTGAACTCCGCTACGCCTCGTTTCGCGGGTTGAATCTGACTTTCGAAGTGCGCGAAGGCATCATCAAACACGCGCGCGACTACCACGCCGAAGACCATCCCGAACTCGCCGAGTATCTTTTGGATTTGCGGCCGCCGCTCGAAGCGCAGTTAATCGACCTCACCGACGAGATTGCCTACAGCACAGCCGACCTCGACGATGGCTACGAGGCCCGCCTGCTCACGGTCGAGCAAATCGCGAGCAGCGTGAATTTGTTCGACCGCTGCTACCGGGAAGTGCAAGCCCTGTACCCCAAGGCTGCCGAGAAGCTGTTGTTCAACGAGGCCCTGAAGCGTGTCTTCGACGGCCTGGTAGGCGACCTGATCACCAGCACCAGGCAGCGCCTCGAGCAGGCCGGCGTGAGGTCCCTGGCCGCCATCCGCCGCCATCCCGGACGCCTCGCCGCCTTCAGCCCGCCGGTCGCACAGGAGCGCCGCCAGATCAAACACTTCCTCTACGAAAATCTTTATTTCAGCCCGGCCCTGGAGGGAGAGAAAGAGGACGCCGAGCGCATCGTCGGAGAACTATTTGCCCACTGGATGGAAGAACCCGACGACCTCCCCCGCAACTACCGCGAGAAATCCGCCCACGAGCCCCTGGCTCGCGTCATTTGCGACTACATCGCCGGCATGACTGACCCGTTTATCTACCAGCAGTATGAGAAGTATTGCGGGGAGTAGGCAGCGCCTGCGGCATTCGAACTGCTGTCGCCGCAAGCTTGCTGGTGGAGCGTCGGGCGCATCCGTGTCGCAACCTCGAGCGGCGGGAGAACTTGGAACAAGCAATCGGTCCAGCCGCCAAGCGGTGGCATAGGAAAGCCTGGACACGTTAGTTCGGCTGGCAGTTCTCCACGAGGCGCTTCCGCTGTCCTGGCGAAATCCAGAACGGCTAGGGCAGAGGAGCGGCTATCCGCTATACCCGCACACTCCAACGCGAGGAGAGTTGACGACCGGAAGGCACATGTCATCGCCGCACTCATGTTCGGCGACGCACTCTTCACAAAGCCAGCCTTCCCCGTTACAAGCGCATTCGGTGCAGACTTGAGTGGCGGGATGGGCGCCGCACTGCTGACAACTTACCTGGGGCGCCTCGTTTCTGGCCAACAATTGCACGGCACATTTCGGAGTGCCTTGTTGCCGAAGGGCAACGACCTTGAGCACAAGCTCGGTCGTGGAGCCGAAGTCATACTCATAGAAAAACTTCGTCCCCAGATCAAGCACCCCGCGCAACGGCGTTTTCGTGCTCATTTCTCCCTCCATGCGCGCGGAGGCATACCGATTGCCGTTAATTTCAAAGGCGCTCATGTGACCGCAGCACTCCAGCCAAACATCGCGGAGAAAACGGTCGAGATCGCTCAGCCGGGCCGTCACCGGAACCGCCAAGTGCATCCAGTACACCTTGGCGTCACGCCCTTCGACAACTATATGGAAGCTCGGGCGAGGCTGCTGTTCTCCAGCCGACACCGCTCCAGAAGCTTGTGGTTGATTGCATGCGGTTAGGTGCCGTGTCACGGACGCTCGGCCGACCGCCTCCCCGCAGAGATGACACTTTCCCGCCGATTGTATCTTGTTCATGGTGACCAGAATTATAGAGCGTCATGAATCAAGCTCCTGTTGAAATCACCGTGCGTATGTCACCCGGTAAATCACTCCCGCCTGATCATCGCTCACATACATCGCTCCATCCGCCCCGAACACAACCGCCACCGGACGCCCACTCCGACGCCCGCTCGCGTCCTGCCACCCCGTAATGAAGTCCTCAGCGCCCCTCACCGGTTGCCCTTTGTCATCGAGCTTGACCCGCACCACCTTGGCGCCGGTTGGCACGCTGCGATTCCACGACCCGTGAAACGCGACAAAAATGTTGTTGCGATACTCGGGCGGGAACGCCGTCCCTTCGTAGAACGTGAGTCCCAGCGGAGCCGAGTGCGCCTGCATCTGGACCTTGGGCGGAACCATGCTCTTGCAGCGGTCGTCCCCTGGCTTGGTGAAATCGCGGTCCGGGATGCGATCGCCATAGCAATACGGCCAGCCAAAGTCGCCGCCGTTCTGGCCCAGGTCGTTGATCACTTCCGGCGGCAGGTCATCCCCCAGATGATCCCGGCCATTGACCGTCACCCAAACCGTGTCCGTCTTCGGATTCACCGCCATGCCCACCGCGTTGCGCAAACCTTTCGCGAAGATTCGCATTCCGCTGCCATCAGGATTGAACTCCATCACGGCCGCCCGCCGCGGATCTTTCTCAATGCACACGTTGCAGCTCGATCCCGCCGAGACATACATCTTGTCCTTATGAAACAGCAGCGTGCGCGAGGAGTGTCCGCCGCGTCCCGGCAGATCGGTCAGCAACTTGGGATTGGACGTTCGCAGGTTCGCTTCGTCCCAGTCGTAGCTGCGCACTTTGTCGTTCTCGGCGACGTAGAGCCGGCCCCGGTAGAACCCAAGTCCGTGTGGCTCGTTCAGATCGCTCAGCACGACGACGGAGCGCTCGGCCTTGCCGGTGTGCTTCGGATCGGGGAGTGCTACCACTTTGCCGTCGTCGGACTCGCTCACCAGCAGCGCGCCGCCCGGGCTGAAGACCATCATGCGGGGAGAGTCCGCCTCAGCGAACACGGCGATGTGAAATCCATCCGGCATCTTCAGCCGGTTGAGGTCAGAACCGCCCTTCTCGGCCTGGGTGCAGGCCGCCAGCACCAGAGGGAGCAAAACGGGAATGATGCAACGCATGTTCACTGGATGACCGCCGTCCGCCACAGGGTGCTCCTTCGCCGAGGCCCCACAGCAGTTTTTATATCAGTTCCCGCCAAAATTACCGCCAAGCCGGGCAGCAACCTCCACGGAAAAGCTCCGGCAAGGTACAATATGTCTGAAAACAAAGCATTTGTATTCCCATCGCGGACCTCGCCATTTGGCACGTGACCTGTTAGTAGGAAGGCAGGCCGGTGGTAGGGCCGCTTTCTGAGGCATCCGTCGCGTCAACCCATGCCTTCTGATTTTCGGTAGGTTCGTAGCAAGACGCAATCAAAACGCGCCGCAAGGCGCCCGGAGTGGAGCCCCCACTCCCACTTGGAGGAAGTTCAAAATGAAGAACCGCACCATCATCGCGCTGCTGCTGGCTGGAATCCTGATTCTCCCGGCATTCGCGCAGCAGAGTTCCAGCAACTCCCAGACTCAGCCCGCTGCCCAGGCAACCACGCCCAAAGCGGACACCGCGACCGGCAAAGACCCCTTGCAGCCGCAGACCAACGAAGGCTTCTGGGGCAAACTGAACCCGTTCGCCCGCAAGAAGTATGTGCAGCGGCAGACCGCGCCCATCCGCGACCGCATCAACGAACTGGATGAGCTCACCTCTGCCAACAGCAAGATGATCAAGGACGTGGACAGCCGCGCGCAGCAGGGAATCCAACTTGCTTCGGCCAAGGCCAACGAAGCCGATCAGCACGCCATCGACGCCGGCAACAAAGCGACCGCTGCCCAGCAGACCGCGCAGCAGGCCCACACCCGTCTGAATACGGTTGAGCAGGTCGTCACCAACATCGACCAGTATCAGGCCGCAACCCAAACCGAAATCCGCTTCAAGCCGGGCCAGACCCTGCTCAGCAAGAACGCCAAGGAAGCTCTCGATGAGATGGCCGCTCCGCTGAAGACCCAGCGCGGCTACATCATCGAAGTGCAGGGCTTCTCCTCCGGTCACGGACAGGCCGCGATCTCCAACTCGCAGAAGATGGCCGAGTCGGTCGTCCGCTACCTCGTTCTCAACCATGAGATTCCGGTCTACCGGATCTACCTGGTCGGCATGGGCAACGCGCCGGTGCAGGCTACCGCGGGCGAAACCAAACCCAAGCGGATCTCCGGCGGACGCGTCGAAATCAGCCTCCTGAAGAACAACCTGGAACAGCTGGCTTCGTCGGCAACTGCCCCTAAGACCACTCCGGACCAACAGCAACCACCGAAATAAGAGCACCCTCCCCCAATGCAATCAACAGCCTCCCGTGAAAACGGGAGGCTTTTTTACTTGTAGCGCCGGCGCCTCGCCGGCTGTCGAGCGGACGCCCCGCCCGCTCCCCCTGCTCCCAGCCAAGTGCTATCCTTCCCCCACGTCATGGAATCCATCTACTTCACTCGCACCAGTTCGCCGGTCGGACCCTTGCTCCTGGCCCTCTCCTCCCGCGGCCTGCTGAAGATCGAGTTTGACCGCGGCCAGCCCGCGGAAGGTGACAACCAGACCTGGATCGAATCCGCCGGCACTCTCCAACCCTGGCTGCGTGAACTCAACGGCTACTTTTCCGGCCAACGCCGCGAATTCTCCTTGCCGCTCGATCTCCGCGGCACCGACTTTCAGCTCCAGTGCTGGCGCGCCCTGCTCGAGATCCCCTACGGCGAGACCCGCACCTACCGCGACATCGCCCAGGCCATTGCTCATCCCCACGCCTTCCGCGCCGTTGGCATGTCGAACAACCGTAATCCCATCGCGATCGTCGTCCCCTGTCATCGCGTCATCGCCTCCGACGGCTCACTCTGCGGCTACGGCGGTGGGCTCGACATCAAGCGCAAGTTGCTCGATCTGGAACAGGCCAATCTGCGGCCTTGTCTTCCCCTCGAAATCGGCGCGTAGTCCGCCCACTTTTGGGGTGGGGTCAGGCTGCCGGCTGGAACCGCTTCAGAACTGTTGTACCGCGGCGGGGATTCCGCCCTGTGATTCCCTGTGCCCCCTGTGGTTCAAGCCTTTCTTAGCGTCCTTGGCGAACCTTCGCGCTCTTTGCGGTGAAGGATTCCTGTGTGCAATGGCATAGCCCTCAAAGGCGATCACCGGCGAAGACTCCTGTACACTAACCTGCCATGCGACGCCAAAACTTCTTCGCACTGTCATTCCTTATTCTGGCAACCGCTCTCTCCGGTTTTGCCCGCGTTCAGACCGGCTTCCTCGATCGCACCGTCAACGTCTCCGGCAGCAGCTATCGCTACCAGGTTTATGTTCCAGCCGATTTTTCTTCGAAGAAATCCTGGCCCGTAGTCCTCTTCCTTCACGGCGCAGGCGAACGCGGCTCCGACGGCCTGCTCCAGACCGATGTAGGCATCGCTCACGCCATTCGCCTGCACAGTTCCAAGGTCCCATTCGTTGTCGTGATGCCCCAGTGCGGCGAAGGCAAAATCTGGGGCGAGCCCGATATGCAAGCCCAAGCCATGGCTGCTCTCGAAGCTTCCATTAAGGAATTTCACGGCGACCGCAACCACATCTACCTCACCGGCCTTTCCATGGGAGGATTCGGCACCTGGGAACTCGCCGCTCGCAATCCCGGACGCTTCGCCGCGCTCGTGCCTATTTGCAGCGGCATCCGCCCTCTGAAAGACTGGCCGCAGTTGGGCGTCACTCTAGTGAACGATCCCCAAATCACCGATCCCTACGCCGAAGTCGCTCGCCGCATCGCCGGCACGCCCGTCTGGATCTTCCACGGCGACGCCGATCAGGCAGTTCCCGTCGCCGAGTCCCGCCACATGGCGGAAGTCCTCAAAGCCGCCAACGCCAACTTCAAGTACACCGAGTATCCCGGTGTGGATCACAATTCCTGGGACCGCGCCTACGCCGAGCCGGACCTCGTCCCCTGGCTGCTGGGACAATCTCTGAAACACTGACTCTTCTATGGTGAGTACCTCCACCTCGGCGAAATCCACCGTCCGCAAAGCCAGCCTCTTCTACTTCGTCTTCGTGATGTTTTCCTATACCACCGGAGGCCCCTTCGGCCTGGAATCGCAGGTCACCACCAGCGGCCCCGGCATGACTCTGCTCTTCCACCTGCTCATCCCTTTTTTCTGGTGCATCCCGGTGTCGCTGGTCTCCGCCGAACTCACCACCGCCATGCCCGTCGAAGGCGGCTTCTACCGCTGGACGCGCGCCGCCTTCGGAGATTTCTGGGGATTCCTCGCCGGATGGTGGAACTGGTCCGCCTCATTCCTTCTCGGCGGCTCCTACGCCGTGCTCTTCGCCGACTACCTGACGTTCTATTTTCCGCAAATCACCGGTTGGAAACACTGGCTGGTTTCGTTCGTACTGATTGCCCTCATCACCTGGGTCAACATTCGCGGCATTCAGATGGTCGGCAAAGCCGCCACCGCCTTCGAAGTCTTTATCTTCATCCCCGTGATTGCCATGATTGTCCTCGGATTAGCCAAGTGGCATCACAA
>JACQDD010000212.1 GCA_016201265.1 Terriglobales bacterium
AGGAAGCTGGCTTCCTTGCCGTTGACGGCGATCAGGTTGGGCTCGGCCAGGATCTGCAACACGTTTTTGGCCTGCAGGGCTTTGATTACGCCCCCGAGGTGGATATCGGGACGGAAGAAGAACACGTTCATCAGGTCTCCGACGGTGACATTCGATTTCCCGGCGGCCGCAGAGCCGCCAATCGCATCGGTGATATTTCCCTGTCTGATCCCGCCAAACTGCCCGGTGGTGACGGAGCCGATGGTATTGCCGGCGCCGGTGGTAAACAGATTGATGCCGAGCTGCGCCAGGGCGGTGCGGTCGACTTCGGCGAACTTGACTTCCAAAAGGACTTCCTGCGCTCCCACCGGGCCGAAGGTCAGGACGTTGACCACGTTCTTGGAATAGGCGGAGGCAATCGCGCCGGCGTGTTTGGACACATCCTCGGTGGTGACGTGGCCGGACAGGACGATCGCGGAACGCGAGGGGGTAACGCTGATCTGTTCTTCCGGAAAGATACGGTGAATCTCTTCGGCAGCGGCGGTGATGTCCACGTCCACGCGCAGATCGAAGCTGCGGGAACGCTCTACTTCGTCCCAGATCAGCAGCGAGATCTCGCCGGGGGCGAGTCCATTGACCAGCACCTGCGTGGGAGTGACGACGAGCGCGTCGGCTACGGTGGGATCGGTGACGGAAACGCGCTTCAGTCTTTCGGTGGTGTTAATGAGAAGAGACTTGCCCACCATGACGCGCAAGGGGGCGGCGCCCGGAGCCTCTTGCGTGGAGGCTGCCGTGGGGGCAGAGGACTGGGGAACGGAAGCACTCCCTTGCGTGGAAGCTGCAGCGGGCGGGTTCTGCGGATCGGCATCAGGAGCCGCGGGCCGAGCGAACGCCGGTGCGACCGACAGGAGCAAGGCCGCGGCGATCAGCGTGAGAACTTTCATGAATTCGAACCTCTTCGACGGAGCAAGCGTGACTTTCTCGAAAGAAGATGCAGCTGCGAGTGTTTGCGGCATGGCCAGTTTAGAACTTGGTTTCGTCCCGTTTGCTGCCACGAATCGTTTCGACCGCGTAGACGGAGGGTGCCACAACCGGAGTCACCGTCTTGTGAGCTCTAGGCTTGGTCTGTGTCGTCGTCGCCGGGGCCGCGCCCGGATACAACGAACTGGCTCGCGTGGCGCCGATCCCTTCCTTTCGAGTGTCCAGCGGGTTGCGCAGCGACAACTGAATTCGTCCCTCCTGGGACGCCAATGTCAGTCTCTGCGCATCATCGGGCGCAACCAGCAGAGTGATAACCGGGGCGACCTGCGACTCTCCCGCCGAGCTACGCTCCAAGCTCTTGCCCACGGCAATCACAGCCACATTTTCCAGAACGGTGGTAGTTTGGCGATCGTTGCCGGCTCCAGGATTGCCGGTGGCGAGAACGTCCACCCGCGAGCCCGGTTGCACGAAACCCGCGACCGAAACCACGTCGTTGACGCGCACGGAAACCGCGCGCATTCCCGGCGGGATAAGAGAGGGCAAGCCGGCACCGGCATTTACCCCTGCCAGTTTGCTGGGCAAGATGAATTCGCCTTTGCTGACCGGCAGAACAACTCCGCGACCCGTGACTTGAGATTTCTTGGTGAAGGCACCGGGCGGGAGGTTGGATTGCGGGAACCTCGCCAAGCGGATGTCGCGATCTTCCAGCTTGGCTCCCACCTGGATATCGTTGACCGCGACCACGACCTCGATCCCGGGCTCGTTGTTCGAGCCGGACGAAGTCCGCAGCCGGTTATAGACGGTGTAGCTGACAAGAAGGCCCAGAGCGAGAGCCAAGCCTCCGATCATCAACAAACGGCTTCGGTTCATTCCTCTCCTTCCGGGCCGACCCCGGACTGATTCGCCGCCGCGCGGGGGCGAAGCTACCTGCGGTGCTTGTGACGCACACCGGCTCTACCGCGGTTCGACTTACTGCGAGATGCTGCTGGCGACAGAAGAAAAGACGTTATTGGCGTTGCCACCGATGAGGCGGATGGTGCCAATCACAATCACCAGGATCACGGCCAGCATCACGGCGTACTCGGCGATGTCCTGCCCATCTTCGTTGCGCCACAACAATTTGGCCAGATCAGTCATCATTGGCGTCCTCCAAAGTTTGCATCGAAAATCCCGGACCGCATAGGCCTTTTCCTCCACCCGGACGGGACGAGCCGGGTAATGGCAGGTAAAAGAACCGACCTCGGCCCTGCGTCGCGTGCCGCTTGCGAGAGAACCGCTGCTTTCTACCCCTGCATGGGGGTGGAAAACGGGTTCACCTGGGTTTAGTTTCGCAGATTCGGGAGACCTCTGGTACACATTTTTTCAGTTTGCCCTCAGTCGTGGTAGATCCCTGAAAACAGCAGCGCTTTCGCTGGCCGGGTGGGTCCGGAGCAGGAGTACGGCCTGGGAATCGCGGTATTCGGCGTGCCAACCGGTGTCCAGAAGGAGGGCCTGGGCCAGGGGGCAGGACGGGGGCACGAGGACGGCCTGTACCCCCCATGAGTCGAGAACCTGCTCCCAGCCAGCCCGCAGTTGAGCGGCCTTCTGGAATTGGTGGAGCAGGTCGTCGCCGTAGAGGTCGGCCCGGCCGTCCACAAACACGCGATAGTCGGGATAGAGTTTCCAGATCGCGTAACCACCCCAGTCGTAGTATGCGAAGAGATGGGCTGGCATGGGGTGGGAGCGCAGAAATTCTGTTGCCCGGAGAGGGAAAAGTTCGGCCTCGGCACGGGCCTGAGTGCGGACCAGACTTTGCCAGCGGGCAATGGCAAACCCCGCCATCAACAATAAGACGGCAATGCGGAAGGCGAGCCGGGACGCCGGCGTTACTCGCGCCGGGCGCACGAGAGAAGATTGCTCCATGGGCGAAGATAAGGGGAACATGGCGGCAATCACTGGGGTCGCCAGCAAGACAAGAATGGGAATGTGACGCACGGCATCGAGAGCGGCAAGAAACGTCAGGAAGAGGGGCGCCAGCACCCGCGCCTTTGGCCGGGAGCGGGTACCGGCGAGCGCGAACAGGAGAGCCAGCCAGATCAGCAACAGCGGTGCGTACCGGAGTTGATGAAAATCGGGAGGGAGCCACTCGATGATGAACGAGCGCATGCCTGCCGAGCGCAGAACGTCCAGCGGGTACCGATAAAGCTGCACGCCGCTGGGATTCAGCGGCACCAGCGCCATGCACGTTCCTACGACCAGCAGCAGGCGCGCCAAATAGGGTCGAGCCTCCCGCCACGAAGTGTCCCCGGCAGCCACTTCCCACACGAGACCAGCGCCGTAAGCGAGCAAGAGCGCAGGGCCGAGGGCAAAACCGGCATGAAGGTTGAGCCAGAGAAGGAACAGGGGAGGTATCCAGAGCAGAAGGTGCGGTCGGTCCTGGCCGCGTTCGAGCAGCCATAACATCAGGCTGGCGAGCGCGAAGGTGAACATCTGGGGACGCACACCCCAGGCGGGCGCGGCAGCGAGAGCGCCGAGGATGATCGCCACGGCGGCGCCCTGAGGCTTTCCGGGACAACGCAAATAGAGCAGCATAAAGCCGGCGGTCGTGATCATCGCCGAAAATATGATCAGCCCGGTCGCACCGCCGTGTTTCCATATCTCGTAAAACGCCACTTCCGACAGCCACTCATGCGACACCCAGGCACCCCCGGCACGAGTGAAGGAGAAGGGGTCCGAGTGCGGGATCTGCCCGGTTTCCATGATCCACTGTCCGGTGCTCAG
>JACQDD010000217.1 GCA_016201265.1 Terriglobales bacterium
CTGCATGATTCTCGGCGAGTTGCCCTGCCCCGAGATTTTGCCGAAGTTGGCGGCGCTCCCGTTAGTGGCTGGGCTGCCCCAGATCACGCGATTGAGCGAGTTAAATATTAGAATCTCCGCGTGCGCGTAAGCAGGCGTTGCGTTGCGGCTTAACGGGTGCTATTATTAACGGTGGTCGTTATGATCGGGCATGATCCTATCCTTCAAAGACCGGCGCCTAGAGAAGAACTCTGGCAGGCTGGCAAGAGCCGGCGTCTGCCGGCCGGCTTGCGCCGGGTGGCGATTCGAAAGTTGGCGCAACTCCATTTTGCCAAGATCCTGGACGACCTTCGGGCGCCGCCGGGCAACCGCCTGGAGGCTCTGCGAGGCGACCGGTTGGGACAGCACAGCATTCGCATCAACGATCAGTTCCGTGTCTGCTTTGTGTGGCGGGGCGGGAACGCTTGCGAAGTGGAAATCGTAGGCTATCACAAAGGCTAGAGCATGGCGATGAATAACAGAAAGGAGTCGGTGGCCTGGAACATTCACCCGGGCGAGGTTCTGCGTGAGGAATTTCTGAAGCCCCTGAAGATGACCCCGTATGAGTTGGCCAAGCGTCTCCACGTCCCGGCGCCTCGCATCAACGATATCGTTCTCGAGAGGCGCGGCGTCACGGCGGACACGGCGCTGCGGCTGGCGCGGTTCTTTGGCACTTCGCCCGAATTCTGGATGAACGCCCAGGCCTTCTATGAGGTGCGCAAGGCCGGAGTCAAGCTCGCCCGGGATTTGGAGCGCATCGATCCCCGCCGGGCGGCCTGAGGCAGATTTGGCGCTTGCTGGGAGTTGCATGTGATAGCAGTTGAGGAGAAGGCTCCTTGCTGCCGGGTCTCGCTTCAAGCAGGTACGCTAATTCGCGCTCGGTCAAAACGCGTATCGCAATCCAAATTGAATCTGGCGATTGCTCGCGCTTGTTCCCGTTATCCTGCCAAACGAGCCGGTACCCAACGAGGCGCCGGGGTTCGAAAACTGCGGGGTGTTAAAAGCGTTGAACATCTCAGTGCGGAACTGCAAAGAGTGTCCTTCTTTGTAGGGCATTTTGAACTGCTTCCCCACCGAGAGGTCAAACATATGCAAGCCCGGCCCCGTCACCGGGTTGCGAGGTGTGTTTCCATAATGGAAAACGCTCGCCGTGAAAGCGGCGGTGTTGAACCAGCGGCTCGGGTCGCGGTTGGATATGCGGATCGTCTGGCCGGGAACCAGATCGGGCCTCGCGGCGCCGACCGAATCGTTGTTCTGCGTGTCGGCGGATTGCGTGATGCGGAACGGCACGCCGCTTTGCAACGTGACGATGCCGCCCAACTGCCATCCGTCAAGGACAACCTTGGGGGCGCCGGTCAGGCGGCTGGTGAAAGGAAATTCCCACACGTAGCCGATCACCAACCGGTGGCGGATGTCCTGAATGCTGCTGGCCCTTTCGTTCTTGCCCCGATGCCGGGGATCCTGGCACTGGCAACGGGAGCCGTTGGTCTCGTCCTCCTGATCGTCGATCATGTGGGCCCAGTTGTAAGCGGTGGTGAGGCTGAGGCCTTTCGCCAGGCGGTGCTCGAATCGCGACTGCAGGGAGTGATAGATGCTGTTGCCGTCGGTGGTCAGCAGTCGGATCCTTCCAAACCCCTGATAGGGCCGCCGCGATTGAATGTCCCCCGGGCCGGGATCGGGGCTGTTGAAGTTCAGTTGGCTGGTGTCCAGGAAGGTCCCCTTGTTTCCCATGTAGCCCACCTCCAGAGCATCGTTGCGGCTCAATTGCCGCGACACTTGCAGGTTCCAGTTCTGGAAGTAGGCATTGATGTGCTTCCGCTCCGGCCCGATGGAAACGACATTGAAAACAGCCTGCTGCAGGTACAGGTTTCGCGGTACGGGGTTTTGGATGGTGGCCACCGGAATGGCCGAATTGATGACCGTAAGGCTTCCCGCTGCGGGCGGATTCAACTGGAGGACGTTCAAGTTGTCCATCTGGTTGGTCATCGTAAAGATCCCGTAGCCGCCGCGGACGGTGGTCTTGTCGTTGTACCGATAGGCGAAGCCGAAGCGCGGGGCGAAATGCCAGTGCTCGTTTTCCCACATGTCCGCCACGGTGCCATTGGTCGCTGCCGATTTCCGGCTATCGGGGGGCCACAAGACCGGGCCCCCGGGGAGGTCAAACCGCAGCGTCCGGGTGTTGCCGTTGATGTCATGGGGAAGGGTCAGCAGGTCATAGCGAATGCCCAGGTTCAGGGTCAGGTTCGGCCGCACCTTCCAGTCATCCTGGAAATAGAAGAAGTCCCTCCATTGCCGGTTGGCCGAGACGGGCTGGCCCTCCGGGGTCAGCGTATCGCGGGGGAAGCCCAGCATCCAGGCCGCCGCCGCATTGCCGCTGATGTCGTTGGTGAATTCAATCTGGCCGTAGGGCCAGTTGATGGTGTTGGCGTCGGCCATCGCCTTGCGGATGTCCACACCCATTTTCAGCGAGTGGTTGCCGCGAAAGAGGCTGAAGTTGTCGACGACCTGAAAGGTGCGGGTGAAATCATAGTCCGAGCCTCCGGACTCCCCCATTCCCAGAAAGCCGGAGATCGAAATGGTGGGGAAGCCCGCCTCGTTCTTGGTCAGTTCCCGGCCATCGGGCCCGCCCTGCAACAGGCCGTTGATGCCGATGTCGGAGGCCTTGAAGTCCGTGCCTTTGCGAGGATTGGTCGCCGTGCGGTATCCCCGGTGGTAGCCGAAGCGAAGCTCGTTGAGCCGCGTGGGGCTGAAGGTGTGCACTTCCTGCACGGCGAAGTTTTGGTTCAGGTAATCCGACTCCGATTTGAATACTGGGATCGCCCCCACGATGGGCCGCGCATAGTTCTGGATAATGTAGTGCCCGGAGAACTGGTCTCTATCGCTGAAGCGGTGATCGATTCGCGTCAGGAACTGGTTCCAATTCGTGGTGGGCTTGGTGACGAAGGCGTAATTGACCGACCCGGACTGATTGGGCAGAGGCAAGTAAGTGTTGGTGAGGTTGACCGAGACGGGATTTAACCGGCTGGCGGGAATGATATTGCCCGGGAACTGCGTGCCGTTGAGCGGATCGAGGATCCTGGTGGAAAGCGCCGAAAAATCGCCCTGCCGCTGCGCCGGCGTCAGCACGATGTTGGTGCCGGCGGTGTCCTGGATGTTGCGCTGGCTCTCCCAGCCCGCCATGAAGAAGGTCTTGTCCTTGATGATGCGGCCGGAAACGACCGCTCCAAACTGGTTCCGGCGCAGGATGTCCTTGGCGAGCGGCGCCGGGCGGAAGTAGGCGCGGGCATCCAGCTTGTCGTTTCGCAGGAACTCGTACGCGCTGCCGTGAAAGTCGTTGGCGCCCGACTTGAACTGCACGTTGACGTTGGCCCCGGCGTTGCCGCCGTACTCGGCGGTAGCGTTGCCGGTCTGGACCTTGAATTCCTGAATCGCGTCCAGGGTAGGGAAGACGGCGACAAAAGCCCAGCGGTTGGTGGTCGCCGTGACGCCGTCGAAGTTGAGCGCCATGGTCGTGTTGCGGGTGCCGTTGGTCTTGAGGATGCTGTACTGCGCCGAGGTCGTCACGGTGACGCCGGGCGTGAGGGCGGCCAGGTCGAGAAACCGGCGTCCGTTCAGGGGCAGGTTGACGATCCGCTCGCGCGACACCACCTGGCCCAGGGCGGCATTCTCCGTTGACATCAGAGGCGCTTCGGCGGTCACGTCGATCCGCTCCTCGACCGCCCCCACCTGAACGGCGAAGTTGATGCGCGCCTGTTGCCCGATTTGAATGACGATCCCGGTCCGGTGTTCGGAGCGGAAGCCGCTGGCGCGGACCTCCACCGTATACTCACCCGGCACCAGGTACCGTACTTCGTAGAAGCCTTCGGCGTTGGTGGCGACGGTGCGGGCGAACCCGGTGGCCGGCTGGGTGATGGTCACCGCTGCGTTGGCCACAACGGCGCCTGTCGCATCGGTCACGGTCCCCAGGATCCCGGTGTCGATGGTTTGGGCGGGAAGTATTGCAATGGACGACAGCAGTAAGAAGGAATGCAGCGAAGCCCGTCGCACGTGACACATGGGACTAACCTCCACTTTGACTTCAAGAATAAAGTGGAGCGCGCGAGGAATCAATAGTGTATTGCGGCTAGGTTACATGCGCTTCTGCCGGAACAGGAGGTATTCCTTGAGCGCCGCGTCGAGGGGCTTGGAGGTGTCGAGCAATTGATAATCGGCCCTGTTGCCTAAGGCGGCCTGGCGGATCTCCTCGATGTGGGCCTGGATGAGGCGGCGGTACTGGTTCCGAGCGTATTCCGGGGCGACCTCCATCCGCTCGCCGGTTTCCATGTCCTCGAGCAGGGTTGCGTCGCCGAACTGCGGGGCGAGCTCGCCGGGGTCGAGGACGTGGAACAGGATGATGTCGTTGCCGTGATAGCACAAGGGCCGGACGGCCTTCAGGATCCGCTCCGGCTTCTCGTAAAAGTCCGAGATTACCGCCACCAGCCCGCGTTTGTTAAGGAACTGCTGGAAGTGCTCGAAGGGCTGCTCGATGTTAGTGCGCGTGGCCGGCTCGGCTTGCTCGATGGCGTGCAACACCCCGTGGAGCTGGCCGGGACGCGTGGAGGGCGGAATGTACCGGCGCACTTTCTCGTCGAACACGATTATGCTCACCGCGTCGTGCTGGTGGAGCGCCAGGTAGGCGAGCGACGCAGCCAGGAAGCGCGCGTACTCGATCTTGCTTACCCCCCGCGAGCGATAGCCCATGGAGGCGCTGGCGTCAAACACCAACACTAGTTGGGTATTGGTCTCGCCCAGGTACCGCTTCAGGTAGGTGCGCTCGGTGCGAGCGAACACGTTCCAGTCCACGAAGCGCGGGTCGTCGCCGGGCACGTAGGGCCGATACTCGGCGAATTCCTGGCTGAAGCCGAAATAGGGCGACCGGTGCAGCCCGGCCACGAAGCCCTCCACCACCGTCTTGGCCACCAGCTCGATGGTCGAGATGCGGGAGAGCACCCGGGGATCGAGAAGCCGCAGCTCCGGCATGATTACTCCCGCGGGGCGGGGAAGGCCTCGAGCAGCTTGAGTAAGATCTGATCCACCGTTACGCCATCCGACTCGGCGTGGAAGTTGGTGAGGATGCGGTGCCGCAGCACGGGCAGCACCAGCGCGCGCAAGTCGTCGTAGCCCACGTGATAGTTGCCCCGCGAGAGCGCCCGCGCCTTGGCCGCCAGCACCAGAAACTGCGTGGCCCGCACGCTCGCTCCGTAGTTGACGTACTTCTTGATGACTTCGGGGGCCGAGGCCTCCTTAGGCCGCGTGGCTCGAAACAGCTCCACGGAGTAGCGCGTCACGTTATCGGAAATCGGCACCATCTTCACCAGCTTCTGAAAGGCCACGATCTCCGCAGCGCTGGTGCAGGCGTCGACGGTGGGCAGCTCGCCGGAAGTGTTCTTGCCCACCACCTCCATCTCGTCCGGGATGTTGAGGTAATCCAGGATGACGTTGAACAGAAAGCGGTCGAGCTGCGCTTCGGGCAGCGGGTAGGTGCCCTCCAGCTCGATCGGGTTCTGCGTGGCCAGCACGAAGAACGGCGGATC
>JACQDD010000218.1 GCA_016201265.1 Terriglobales bacterium
CGCGCCTCGCTCTCCATGGCCATCCTTGCGCAGCTGATCACGGCCGCCATCGCCATGATCGTCGGTTTCACGGTTTTTCGCGACCGCGCCTGGAGCATCTACGAGGTGCTCGAAGCCATCCTCAGCCTCGTGCTCATCATCATCGTCTTCCACCGCCTGCTGCCGTTTGTCTTCTTTTCGCGCACCAGCGGCAGATGGCTGGCACACTTTGCTTTGCCGCTCCGTCTGCTGATCTACCTTGTGTTGCCGGTTACGCTGGTTTTGGGATTCTGCCAGTCGGTCGCCGCCCTGACCCGCGAGCACGCGGACCAGGCGCCGGAAACGCCCGCCGAGGCCGTGGATGCTCTCATCGAAGCCGGCCAGGAAGAAGGCATACTCCAGGAGGGCGACCGCGACCTGATTCAGTCGGTGGTCGAATTCAGCGGCAAGACCGTGCGCGACGCCATGAAGCCCAGGCCGGAAATGGTCGCGGTACCCGTCAACTGCACGGTCGAGCAGGTCGTCGAGTTGCTGAAGGCGAAGCCCTTCTCGCGGATTCCGGTGTACGAAGGTTCCATCCACAACATCAAGGGAATCTTGTACGCCCAGGACGTTCTTCAGGTCCCCGACTCCGAGGCCCATACCCGCACCGTGGACACTCTGATGCGCCGCGACGTTTACTTCGTTCCCGAGAGCAAGCTGGTCAGCGACCTGCTGCGTGAGATGCAGCGCAGCAACGTCCGCATGGCCATCGTGGTGGATGAGTACGGCGGCGTCGCCGGGCTGGTCACCATCGAAGACCTGGTGGAGGAGATCGTCGGCGAAATCGGCGACGAGCACGAGAAAGCACAGGTCGTGCGCGAGAACGAACGCTCCTATGTCGTTCCGGGCAACATGGATGTGGACCTTCTCGACGAACTTTTCGGCGTGCGGCCGGAAGGACGCGAATCGGCGACCATCGCTGGGCTGGTCAGCGAACTGGCGGGACGTATTCCGAAAAGAGGCGAGGTCATCGAAGACGAGAGCCTGAAGTTCGAAGTGCTGGATTCGACCGATCGGAAAGTCGAGCGCGTGCGGATCACGACGATCGAGCCGAAGCAGATGAAGTTGATTTGAAACGGTCTTGGGAGGGCATGGCTTCAGCCATGCCGCCCAGAGCCAATAAAGATGCGGGCTTCAGCCCCTGAGCGATCTCAGTCAGCTTGTGACAACCCCACTCATTCGCAGAAAGCGTTCTTTGTAAATGAGTGGGCGGCTTGTACCCTTCCTATCACCAAACGTCTCGACCGGACGGCCCTTCATCTCCAGCGCCCACTCCTGAAATCTCACACGCACCAGCCCGGACTCTCCGTGTGTACAATCCTGACATCCAACGGAGGAGCAATGATTGAACCAAAATATCAGACTCTGAACGGGCTGTTCTCTGACCGTGTGTTTCGGATTCCCGAGTACCAACGGTTCTATAGCTGGCTGCCCAAGCAACGGGAGGACCTTTTCGGAGACATCCGCGAACTCGCGAAAAAAGGCGAGGACCGGCACCACTTCATGGCGACGATTGTGTGTTTTCGGACGCAGGATGTGAAGCCCGTTGGCTCTCTCGAATACAGGACGTACGACGTCGTCGATGGCCAACAACGACTAACAACTTTAATTCTGATAATGAAGGCCATTCAAAAGCAACTCGAAGCGGGCGACGAAAAGACAGACATCAGCAAGATTCTTGTTAAGGGTGACGCGAATCTGTTGCTCTTACAAACGAACAACAGCAATCGGCGTTTGCTCGACGACTATCTGAAGCATGGTAAGCACCCCGCAAAAGACCAGATCAAAACATACGCGGACCGAAACCTGAGAAGCGCCATTCACGATTGCGAGCGATTTGTAACCGACTGGCTTGCCGATGCAGGAAACTTAATGGGACTGCTGCGATTGCTTCGGAACAGATTGGGGTTCGTTGTTTACGATACCGACGACAACAAGATTGTCTATTCGGTCTTTGAGGTGCTGAATAGCCGTGGGTTGGATGTCGATTGGCTGGATAAGTCCAAGAGCGCCCTCATGGGAAGAGCTTTTGAACTTGCAAAGAGTGCCGACGCAGGTGCCGCGAAGATTGATGAACTTCACAAATTGTGGGAAAAACCTATGAGCGGCTGGCCATGGAGCCGGTGCCGGGGCAAGAGGTATTAAGGGTTGCTGCAACAATCCGCTTAGGTGACGAGGCAGGCAAGCCCCTTAAAGCGGAAAAAGCACTCAGCAAGTTCCGCGAATATTGCGATGACCCGGAGAAGACCGTCACTGTGTCAACATGGCTCTACGACACCGCCGACGAACTGGTGAACCTACAAAGCAATCGCTATTGGGAACCTGTTGTAGGAATTCTGCAAGCCAGAGTCTTGGCAGTAGCACTAATGTTAACTGGCACACTCACCGATTCTGAGCGGGAGAGGGCTCTCGACCAATGGCAACGTGTTACCTTCCGAATCTATGGGCTTTCTGGCAAAGACTCACGGTCAAACGTTGGGGACTATGTTCGCCTCGCCAAGAATGTGATGAACGGGGCGGAGGGCGCGGCACGCTATAGCGAAATTATGACATCTCTTCGGCAACTCGGAGCGAAGTACCCCATTGACAGCTCGGTGAAGGAGGGTCTTGAAAAAACGAACTGTTACGACGACGCCGAAGAGACCCGCTACATCCTATGGCATTACGAAGAACACCTTGCCAAAACGGCACACGTCCAAATCAACAAGGAGATCAGGGAAGCAATTTGGCAAGAGAGAAGTGCGTCCGACACTATAGAGCACATATTCCCGCAGTCACCAGAACCAGGTGGTGCATGGGACGGAAAACTGAGGAAGCACCAACGAATTGAAAGCCACGTACACCGCATCGGGAATCTCATTTTGCTGCCGCAGCCGTTAAACGAGGAGGCGCGCAGGCAGGGCTTCGCCGAGAAGAAGAACATCTACGCGAAATCCGAGGGTCTGCGAATGGTGAAGGAAATCATGAGCGAAAAAGATTGGAGGCAGCAAGAAATAGAGAAGCGAGAAAAGAAGATTATCGAGTGGGCAAAAACTGCGTGGGTGGACCTTCCCGACTGAGCAGACATTCCGAAAGGAAACGCGCGCGGCGGCTGGCCCAGCTTATGTACACCCTACTCTTCAGGGTGTCCCGTACAAGCTCCGCTTGGACGGGGGGCAACGGTCACCGACTCGACCACAGACTTCCCATCCGCTACCCAGACACTATCCCGACGCCCGCTGCGGCACCGGCCCGCCGGAGATCGGCGTCGGTGGTGGCCAAAGGCAAACGGAATCGCATCGCAAGCGCAAGGTATGCCGCGTCGTAGTTGGTCAGACTGTGCTTTTGTGCGAGGGCTGGCAGTTCGAGAATGTCGGTCGGAACTTGCTGGGCAGCGTCAATGGGAAGGGCCTTGAGTCGGGTCAGAAAACCGTCGATTTGATCGAATGTGATCCGCTTCCGCCGGTGGGCCATGAGAAGGCCGTTGCCCACTTCATAGAACCACAAGATCGGAACCACTGCACGCTTGGCGGAAAGGCTTGCGAGGACGCTGAGGCCATACTGCCGGCCGGCCTCGTCTTCCAGAAACCACTGGAGCGCCAACGACGCGTCCAGCACCAGATCACTCACAGACGGTGACCTTCGCGGATCAGTTCCTTAATAGAGATGCCCTGCAGGGGAGTGCGGTTTTCCTGGACAAAGTCGAGCATTTCCCGCACGGCGTCATATTGGTGTCCATTGCTGTCTGTGGCAGGTGACAAGCGTTCCTTCTCCTGAAGAACTGCGAGGGCCTTGGCAATCACTTCCTCGGCAGATCGAAAGTGACCTGACTTCAGTTCGTCGTTGACGATCCGTTCCTGCTCGGGAGTCAGATTGATATTCATCCGCAAAAACTCCTGTGCCGACGATCAAATCATAGCAGTTTTACAGGGCGGGTCGCCCAGTTTATATACCGCGCTACTCGACTGCCGACTTCGTTAGCATCCTGTCCCCCAGGCGCCGGCGAGAACCGCAACGTGAGACACTGATTTACTAATGCTGTGGCCGCGTGATGATTTCTACGATGGAGCAACGGGCGCCTCGCCCGTCCAGTCGGGCGGGACGCCCGGCTCTCCATCGGCAAGCTTGGGTGGATAACAGCAATAGTTACCTGGTCACGGTCCTAGAAGTATTGGCCCGATACTCATCGGCAAATATGAACGCCTCAAATTCGCTTCCGCAACGAAAACTCTTTGGCCGGCTTTCGATCATTGCCGGAAATATCCTTCAGATTGCCGGGATCGCCGCCGCCTGCCTTGCCCTCGCCGCGGCGCGATCTGCGCACTCAAAGTCCGCCGCCCTTGCCGCCATGGTCGCCGCCTGGGCCCTCCTCTACTTCTTCTGCCACGGCATCGCGCACTGGGCGGCCGGACGGATGCTTGGCATTCGCTTCGCTTTCTACACCGTCGGCGGAACGGGGAATCCGGAAGGCTATCCCGCCGGTCTGCGGTGGGTGTTCGAGCACCTCCCATTCTTCGGTGTGCAAACTGACAAGGCCTCCATGCAGACTGCCAGTCCGACGGCGAAGGCGATCATGTGGTCGGCAGGAGTGACGTCGTCCGCTGCGGTTCCGACCTTGGGTGTGCTGTGGGCGCGGCACGCGGGTGTCCCCGGAAGCAAATTGTTTCTGCTATTTGCCGTGATCTGGGCGGTGGCAACGGTGGCCAGCAACTGGACCAGCCGCACGGGTGACTACTCCAAGGCGCGGCGCGCGCTGGGCCGTTCATGAGGGTGTACGCTCCCAACATATTGACAGCACTACGAAAAATGTCACTATGTTAATATAATGACAGTATCGTATAATGGTGTCATGTTTAGGAGAGGGTGGCCATGGATACTGAGACCCGAATGCGCGTGAATGAAAACGGCCGCGTCGTGATCCCCGCTTCTTTTCGCAAGGCGCTGGGCATCAACGCCGGCGATGAAATCGTGTTGCGGATAGAGGACGACGAATTGCGGATCATGACCCTGAAACGCCGTCTCGAGCGAGCCCAGCAACGCATCCGGCGATATATAGAACCCGGCAGGTCACTGGTTGACGAACTGATTGCAGAACGCCGCGAGGCCGCCAAGCGTGAGTAGGATCGTACTGGACTCTTCCGTGTTGCTTGCGTTGCTCAACCACGAGCCGGGCGCAGAGAAGCTAACTCCGGAACTGTTGAGCAATGCCGCCAGCAGTACGGTCAACCTCGCCGAAGTACAAACCAAACTCGTAAGCGGAGGCGGCAGTCCCGATGAAGCATGGGAAGACACACTGAGCCCTATTCGGGAGGCGATGCCTTTTACTGAAGAGCAGGCGAAAATTGCGGGCAGTCTGGTTGCCCACACCCGCCTCTTGGGTCTGTCCATGGGAGACCGCGCCTGTTTAGCTCTGGGAATCGTGCTGAACGCTCCCATTTACACGGCCGACAGATCGTGGAAAACCCTTAAACTGGGCGTTCGGATACATGTGATCCGCTAACCGCACCTCTGATCGCTAGCAGCCAGTAGCCAGAAGCTAGTAGCCTATCTCCATGTCCTTCCATTCCGGATTCGTTTGCATTCTCGGGCGGCCCAACGCGGGCAAGAGCACGCTGCTGAACGCGCTGGTCGGCGAGAAGCTGGCGATCATTTCGCCCAAGCCGCAGACGACGCGCAGCCGGATCCTGGGCATCATCAACGTCCCTCAGCGGAAGGGCCGCGATGCCGGGCAGATCGTTCTGATTGATACTCCCGGCGTCCATCGTCCCGACAGTTCGCTCGGCCGCAAGATGATGGCCGATGTGCGTGAGGCGATGGGAGGATGCGATCTCATCCTGCTGATCGTGGATGCCAAGAAGAAGTGGGATGTAGCCGATACGTTCATCTTCGATCTGGTCAAGAAATCCGCGACCCCAGTGTTCCTGCTCCTCAATAAGATTGACCTGCTGGCCGACAAGCGCGATCTGCTCCCGCTCATCTCGCAGTTTCAGCAGTTGCGTGATTTTCAGGAGATCATCCCGATTTCGGCTTTGAAGAAAACTGGCCTCGACGACTTATTGCAATGCGTTCTCAAAGCGCTGCCCAAAGGTCCGGCGCACTTTCCGGAGGACCAGATCACCGATCAACCGCTGCGCTTCATGGCGGCTGAGTTAATCCGCGAGCAGATTCTGATGCAGACGCGGGAAGAGGTGCCGCACGCGGTCTCGGTGATGGTGGACCAGTACGAGGAAGGCGAGAAGCTGACGCGCATCGCCGCGACCATCTATTGCGACCGCAACAGCCAGAAGTCCATCCTGGTGGGAAAAGGCGGCCAGATGCTGAAGAAGATCGGGACGTCCGCCCGGCTGGATATCGAAAAAATGGTCGGAACCAGGGTGTTTCTCGAGCTTTTCGTCAAAGTTCAGCCCGGCTGGCGCGAATCTCGCCAGTTTGTGGAAGAGTTGGACTGGCGGCGGCAAATTGGGGGAGACCGGCTTTAGGCTTTGGGCTTCAGGCTGTGGCAACTGACTGCTGTAACCGCATTCGGTTACCTTGGCGACGAACACGATTTGCATCCCGACCTGACAATGCCTAAAATCTGTGCACGGCGTTCCAGATCTCCATTTTTGGGGTCTAAAACGGTGGAGAGATGACGCCGATGGCCTTCCTCATAGCCGAACGAATCATGTCCGATTCTTCCCCATCATCTGAGCAGCGAGGAGCCTGCAATTTCGACGCGCAGAAGCTCATTCTCAAACTCAGCGTGACGCTGTGCGCCGACCGCAAGGCGGTGGACCCTGTCGTCCAGAGCGTTTTGGAGGTGGTCAGGGAAATGAAGTGTGCCGCGGGACAGGAAGACGACATCGAGTTGGCCTTGACCGAAGCCCTGGCCAACGCCATTGTGCATGGAGCGAGCTCGGATCCGACCAAGATCATCGAATGCGACGTGGCCTGCGATGAAGCGCACGGCATGCTGATCGTGGTGCGCGATCCCGGCTCCGGTTTTGACGTGGGTAAGATCCCCGATCCCTGCGTCGGCGAGAACATCTTTTCCAGCCACGGCCGTGGCATTTACCTGATCAATCAGTTGATGGATGAGGTCCAGTTCCACAAGAACGGGACTGAGATTCATATGATCAAGCGCTAGTTCGTAGTTCGGGTCTCGGGCGGAACTGGCAGCGAACTCCGGGCTACGAACTCCGACCTACGAGTCTTTCGCCGCGATTCCCAAACTCTTCATCTTGCGATAAAGATGGCTTCGCTCCAGGCCGAGCACTTCGGCAGTGCGGCTGACGTTGCCGTGATTCTCGTCCAGCTTCTTCAAGATGTAATCGCGTTCATAGGCCGCGCGGGCCTGGTGCAGCGTCGATCCCTCAGTGCCGGCGGCCCTGCGGCTGCCGTCGCGGTACACCAGCGGAGGCAGATGCTTGCGCTCGAAGCGCGAAGTGGTGGGGTTCATGATCACGATGCGCTCGATCACATTGCGCAACTCGCGTACGTTGCCCGGCCAGGAATAGCGCATGAGGGCCGCGATGGCATCGTCAGTAATCTCGCGCGGACGCCGGCCATAGGCGGACGCGAATTCCTTGAGGAAGTGGCGGCCGAGCAGAGGAATGTCTTCTTTTCGTTCGCGCAGCGATGGCACCACGAACGGGATCACGTTGAGCCGGTAGAACAAGTCTTCGCGGAAGTTCCCGCGCGAGATCTCCTCCTCCAGATCCTTGTTGGTGGAGGCGATGACGCGCGCGTCCACGGTAATAAGATCGTCGCTGCCCACCGGCGTGAATCTCTGCTGCTCCAGGGTGCGCAGCACTTTGGACTGTGTTTTCAGGCTCATGTCGCCGACTTCGTCCAGGAACAGGGTCCCGCGGTCGGCTTTCTGAAATTTGCCGTCCTTGTCCTCGGTTGCTCCGGGGAAGGAAAGTTTGCGATGCCCGAACAGTTCGCTCTCGATCAGATCCTCGGGGATGGCGGCACAATTTAGCTCCACGAAGGTTTCGTCTTTGCGCAGGCTTTGCGTGTGGATGGCGTGGGCAACCAGTTCTTTGCCGGTACCGGACTCGCCGTAAATCAGAACGCGGCCGTTGGTGGGCGCCATCAGTCCAATCTGCTGGCGCAGGGCTTTCATGGGCACGCTGTCGCCGACGATCACACTCTTGGCCTGGAGCTGTTTCCGCAGGTCAAGATTGTCATGCCGCAGCCGCCGGGCCTCGATCGCATTCTTCACCAGGATCAGCGTCCGCTCGAGCGACAGCGGCTTCTCCACGAAATCGTAGGCCCCCAGCTTGGTGGCGCGCACGGCGGTCTCGATCGTGCCGTGGCCGGAGATCATGATCACTTCCGGGGGATCCTGGAGCGCGCGGATTTTCTCGAGCACTTCCAGGCCGTCGATGCCCGGCAGCCAGACGTCGAGGAGAATTACGTCGAAACTGGATTTGCGCAGAAGTTCGAGGCAGTCTTCTCCGCTCGGACTGGCGGCAGTCTTGTAGTCTTCGTCCTCGAGAATGCCCGTGAGGGACTCGCGGATGCCGGATTCGTCGTCAACGATAAGGATTTGCGCCATGCTAGCTCGCCGCCGGAGTGTTTACGGCCTCGGCTGCCACCGGCAGTTCCACGACGAAACGGCTGCCCACCGGTTTGTTCTCTTCCACGCGGATCGATCCGTGATGGTCTTCGACGATCCGGCTGACGATCGCGAGACCCAGCCCGGTGCCGCGCTGCTTGGTCGAGAAATAGGGTAAAAAGAGCCGCTCCTTTACGTCGCGGGAGACGCCGTGGCCGGTGTCGGCGACGACCAGTTCGACGGCGTCGCGGCTGGCGACCAGGGAGGTCGAGATGGTGATCTCGCGTACGACTGTGTCCTGCATGGCTTCCGCGGCGTTGTCCACGAGGTTGGCGATGGCCCGCCTGATGGCTTCGGGGTCAGCCATCACGTTGGGCAAGTCGGCGGCCAGTTCGGTGTGCACGCGAACGCCTTCCATGCGGCCGTTGAACATGGTGAGCGCGCTTTCCACCAGGCTGTTCAGGCTGGCGGGTTGCGGGTGCGAAGCCGGAAAACGCGCCAGCACCGAAAATTCGTCCACCAGCGCGCGCACCGTCTCGACGGCATTGCCGATGGTCTCGGCGCAGGCGCGGATCACTTTCTGTGAAGCTTCATCGGGGGCCGCGCCCCGCGCCAGGTGACGGTGAATGCGCTCCGCGGAAAGTGCGATGGGGGTCAGCGGATTCTTGATTTCATGCGCCACGCGCCGCGCCACCTCGCGCCACGCCGCCTGCTTCTGCGCCCGCAGCATGTCCGACAGATCCTCAAACACCAGCACATATCCCAGGCGCTCGGCTCCGTGCTCCAGCGCGGCGACGGTGACGGCCACGTTCAGTTTGGCGCGGGGAAGGGTCAGCTCCAGGTTGGCAGCGGTCATGCCCATACGGTCGGCCCGGCGCAACAGCGACTCCAGGTCCGCGAGCACGTCGCTCGGCAGAACATCGCCGAGCGGAAGATTCGCCAGCGCCGCCGGGCTCGCGTACTCCGGCCGGTCCAGGAAGAACATCCGCAAGAGAGCGGCATTGACCAGCGTGACACGGCGGGCGGCGTCAATCGAGATAACCCCGGTGGGAATGCTCTCGAGGATGGTTTCGATGTAGCGGCGGCGGCGTTCCAGGGCTTCGTTGGCCGCGCCCAATTGGCGGCTGGAAGCGTCAATCTGACGGCGGCTGGATTCCAACTGCTCCGCCATGCTGTTGAACGACTGCACCAACTCGGCGAGTTCGTCGGTGGCGCGGATGTCGACGCGGTAATCGAGTTGTCCCTTGGAAATTGCTTCCGTGCCGGCCGCGAGCGCCGCCACCGGCCGGTTGACGAGCTTGGAGAGAAACAGCGCCAGCCAGGTCGAGGCGAACAGCACCAGCACGGTCAGCAGCAGCAGGAACCCGATGTAGGTCCGGCGGACCAACTTGCGCTGCCGGGCGAGTTCGATATAGCGCTGCTGGCTTTCCTGGATCTGCTTTTCGGTCTCGGCGAATTTCGCGGGCAGCGGCATGGCCACGACAATGGCGCCCTTTTCTACTGGAGCCGCTCCCACCATGTAGTCCGTCTGGTTCCACCGGAAGTGCGGATGGTCTCCCCGCAATGCCTGTTGCACGGGGAATTGATCCTTCATCGCGGTCCAGGGTGCGGGCGCCGACAGGCTGGCTTCGGCATTGCCATCGGCCAGGGCGAGAACAAATCCACCTTGCAAAGTGGATTGGTGATCGCGGAACTCTTCGAGGGCGGAGGAGAAACTCCGGTTGGCGAAGGCTCTTCGGACCTCCTCGGATTGTGCGATGGCCTGCGCCTCCGAGGTCGCGTTCTGGCCGGCGTAGTCGGAGATGAGCGAGGCGATCGCGGCGGTATCCGCGCGCACCTCCTCTACGGGCTGCGAGAACCACTTGTCGATGGAGCGGTTCATCAATCCGTAGGAGAACCAGAACAGCGCGATGACCGGCAGGAACGAAAGCAGCAGGTTGACTACGACGAGACGCGTGCGGAACTTGGAGCCAGCGATGCCCAGCCGCCGCTCGGCGTAGAGCTTCAGCAGGTTCCGCCCGAGAACGAACGTCAGCGCGACGAAGAGCAGAAAGATGAGAGCCGACAGTCCGGCAAAGAAGAGAAGCTGCTGGTTGCTGTCGGGGCTGATGAATTTCAGGTTGAACGAGGCCTGCGAGACCAGGATGGCCAGGAGCAGAAAAGCGGCGACCGCCAGCCCGATCACGGCCTTCCGGCGGCCGGAGGTTTTGGTTTCGGTGCGAATTGGACCGGGTTCGGGCAAGGGCGCTCGCGATGGTCAATTATAGAGCGTCGTTCGCTGTTGGCTATTCGCTGGTCGCGTTTCGCTATTCGCCGAAGCAGCGAACGACGAACAGCGAACGACGACTAACGATGCCTTGACCGCTCCAGCACACTTCGCAACGCGTCGTACGCCGGCTTCGGGCGGTAATTCCGGTCGAAGAGCAACGCGGCGCCTTGCGTGCGCTTCGAATGCGATCCGATCCAGGAATACTTGTCCGTGAAGCCCCAGGTCTGGATGGCTGTGCAGCCGGGATGCGACAGGCAGGCGGCGGCAATGTTGCGGTAAATCTCGGCTTGCAGTTGCAGATCCTCCGCCTCGGCGTTGCCGTCGGCATCCACGGGCAGCGCCACATCCATTTCGGTAATGTGCACCTGGACTCCCAAGGCGGTGAAGCGGTCGATGTTCTCGGAAATAGAGGGGATATCCGGGTGCAGGTTACTGATGTGCATCTGGAGTCCCACACCGTCGATGGGCACTCCGCGCCGCCGGAAGTCGCGCACCATGGCATAAATTTCGTCCGACTTCGGATTCATCGCCTCGGCCTCAGCGTCGTTGTAGAAGAGTAGAGCGGCAGGATCGGCTTCATGCGCCCACCGGAAACAGTCTTCAATGTAGGAGCTGCCTTTTCGGGCGCGTCTGATGCCGGGCTGGTCGTACCAGATTGTCCTGCGAAACTTACCCACGACGCGCTCGTCGAAGGCCTCGTTGACAACATCCCAGGCGAACACTTTGCCACGGTAATGGCCAACCACGGTCTTGACGTGCTTTTCGAGTATCTGAGCAAGCTGATCGGGAGTGTAGCGCCCTTCCGTCAACCACTTTGGGTTCTGCTGATGCCAGACCAGGGTGTGGCCGCGGACCTTCATGTTGTGTTGCGCGGCGAAAGGGACGATGCGGTCGGCCTGAGTGAAATCGAAAGTCTCTGGAGCGGGATGCAGAACCTCCCACTTCATCGCATCCTCCGGTTCCAGCAGGTTGAATTCGTGGGCGAGGGTAGCTGCGTAGGCGGGTTCAGAGAGTTGTTCCGGCCGCACCGCCGTGCCGACCAGGATCCCCCCTCGATCTGCGCTCGCCCTCAAAGATGGTGAAATCGGCGAGGCGGCGGCAAGAGCGATCGAAAGAACAACGTATTTCCAATAACCTGCAAGCATGTTTCTAGACAGGATTGATCGGCGGCGCCGAAGATGCAGGGGAAGAGAAACTAGCCATGATCTCGGCAGTGACGTTCTTGCCTCCGCCCAGATTTGTGATCAGAGATTGCACACTGTAGATTGGGCCCCACGGAATTCCCCACCAACCCAAAAGCAATGTCAGGAACGTAAAGGGAAGTCCTTTGACGACGGCGTTTTCTTCTGCGCGGATGAGATATACATCTGATGGGCGACGGAACGTCATGACCAAAGCTGAGATGCAATACTGAAAGAAGACGAAGCGCGCGCCCCGCTGAACCTCGAAGTGAACCTGCTCGACTGTCATTCCCTCAACGCCCTGGATTTTCACGGAACCTCCATCGTACAAGCCACAGGGGAGAGTCAGGCCGATGTTACGCGGCGCATCTTATCGTTCGGCAGAAAATCTCGCAAGGGGCAGGTGTCGCATTGAGGGCGCGAATTCAGGCAGTAATTCTTGCCTACGCCGACGATGAGGCCGTGCATTTCGTTGAACACCTGCGCGATCGGACTGCGCGGGGCGGTGCTCATTCGCGAAGGCGGATGGCTGGAGCCACGCGGTCTCGTCGCCGGAGTTCCCGTTGCGCGTTCGGTCTGGGAGCCGGCAGCTTTGGCAGCAACTAACGGCAGTGCGCGCTCGAATTGTTCACGGATTTCATCATAGGCCGCGCGGGGGCTGATCAGTTCATGCCTTTCCAGGATGCGGCGGGTGTAGGCGTCCACGACAAAAACTGGATGGTTCCCGGCATAGAGGAGAATCGAGTCGGCCGTCTCGGGCCCGACGCCGTTGAGTGCGAGCAGTTCCTCTCTAAGCTGTGCCGTTGGCTGCGCAAACATCCGCGACAATGAGCCGTCATAGCGTCGATCCAGAAAGCGCACAAAGGTTTTCAGCCGTTGCGCTTTTTGCCGGAAGTAGCCGGCGGAACGAATCAGCTTTTCCAGCGTCGCCTGAGGTGTCCGCCGGATGCCGCTCAGGCTCAGCCGTCTTGCCTGGCGCAGGTTGCTGAGCGCCTTCTCAACGTTCGTCCAGGAGGTGTTCTGGGTTAGGTAGGCGCCGACGATCACCTCGAAGCGGGACTGCGCGGGCCACCAGTGCTGGCGGCCCCAGGTTGAAAGCAGGGTGTGGTAGTAAGCGCGGATCGGATCGGAGTTTGGATTGGTCATGATGGTGGGTACTCAGCTACGAGCTTCGCGCCGCGATCCAGGAGCAACCAGTTTCCAACTGCGCGGTTCGTAGCTCGTAGCCCGAAGCTCGCAGCTCAGGAGGTCGCCGCGCGGACAAGAGTGTCCGCGCCACACACCGAAGAACATGTACTGCGGCACTGCAATTTCCTCGCAGATCGTCAATTTCTGGCCAGAAAAGCTACCAGCCGCGGCGGCCGCCGCATTTTGTCACTAAGTACAGGTACCTAAGTTACTTTTTCGGAATACCCATTGCGTTGACAATTTGTGTCAGTGCGAAAGCACTCCCGCTGATCCCCCCGGAAATCAGCGGCTTCGCATACCCCCGAGTTCGCGGGAAACAGGAGAGATATGTCTCAACGGCTGGGCGACCTGCTGGTGAAAGAAAAGGTCATCACCCCAGAGCAGTTGGAACAGGCGACCAAGCTCCAGAAGGAGGCCCATCTCCGCCTTGCCTCTGCTCTGGTGAAGTTGGGATTCCTCTCGGACGAGGACGTCACCAATTTTCTCTCCCGCCAGTACGGTGTGCCCGCCATTAATCTTTCCTATTTCGAAATTGATCCCGCCGTCGTCAAGCTGATCCCGTACGAGACCGCGAAGCGCTACCAGATTCTACCGCTCAGCCGGGTGGGCGCATCGCTCACCATCGCCATGGTGGATCCGACCAACGTCTTCGCCATGGACGACATCAAGTTCATGACCGGCTTCAACATTGAACCGGTGGTGGCGTCGGAAAGCTCCATCATCGAGGGCATCGACAAGGCTTACGGCACTTCGAAAGAAGAAGAGCTCGAACAGGTCATGCAGTCGATGAACGAGATCGGCGACGGAACCGACATCGAAGTGCAGGCGGAAGAGCAGGAGATGGAGCTGGCCGAACTGGAAAGAGCGGCCGACGAAGCTCCCATCGTCAAGCTCGTGAACCTGGTGCTCACCGACGCCGTGAAACGCGGGGCGAGCGACATCCACATGGAACCGTACGAGAAGGAGTTCCGCGTCCGCTTCCGTATTGACGGTGTGCTGCAGTCCATCATGAATCCGCCCCTCAAGCTCAAGGACGCCATTACCTCGCGTCTCAAGATCATGGCGAAGCTCGACATCAGCGAGAAGCGGCTGCCGCAGGACGGCCGCATCATGCTGAAGATGCAGATCGGGGGCAAGAAGAAGCAGCTCGACTTCCGCGTCTCCACTTTGCCGACGCTTTGGGGCGAGAAGATCGTGCTCCGGCTGCTCGATAAGGAAAACCTGCGTCTCGACATGACCAAGCTGGGCTTTGAGGCCGAGTCGCTGGTGAAGTTCGAAAAAGCGATCTTGAAACCCTACGGCATGGTGCTGGTGACCGGGCCGACGGGATCGGGCAAGACCAACACGCTGTACTCCTCCATCTCGCGCCTGAATACCCCGGATACCAACATCATGACCGCCGAAGACCCGGTCGAGTTCCAGTTGGGCGGCGTGAACCAGGTGCAGATGAAGGAGCAGATCGGGTTGAATTTTGCCGCGGCGCTGCGCGCTTTTTTGCGGCAAGACCCCAACATCATCCTGGTGGGCGAGATTCGAGATTTTGAGACGGCGGAAATCGCCATCAAGGCGGCGCTGACCGGCCACCTCGTCTTGTCAACGTTGCACACCAACGGCGCTCCTGAGACCATCACGCGCCTGATGAACATGGGTATTGAACCTTTCCTGGTGGCGACCTCCGTGCACTTGATCTGCGCCCAGCGCCTGGTGCGGCGGATCTGCAAAGACTGTGCCGAGCCGGTTGAGGTGCCGCAGCAGACGCTCATCGAAGAAGGCTATTCGCCGGAAGAATCGAAGACGGTGCAGATCATGAAGGGCAAAGGTTGCGGCACCTGCAACAAGACCGGCTACAAGGGCCGTACCGGCTTGTACGAAGTGATGGAAGTGGACGACGAAATCAAGGAACTGGTTCTAGTGGGGGCCTCGGCGGTCGAACTGAAGAAAAAGGCGATTGAACGCGGCATGATCACTCTGCGCCGTAGCGGATTGATCAAGGTTGCGGGAGGCTTTACCACGCTCGAAGAAGTGGCTCGGGAAACGATCCACTGAAACGGCAGAAGGAACGGAAACCATGGCGCTCTCATTAAGCGATCTGCTCCGACGCATGCTGGAGATGGCGGGCAGCGACCTCCACATCACCACCAACTCTCCGCCGCAAATCCGGGTGCACGGACATCTGGTGCCGCTCGATCTGCCGCAATTGACGCCGGCGGAGACCAAGCAACTGGCCTACAGCGTCATGACCGATTCGCAGAAGCATCGCTTCGAAGAAAATCTCGAGCTCGACTTCTCGTTCGGCCTGAAAGGCCTGGCCCGCTTCCGCGCCAACGTGTTCAACCAGCGCGGCGCCTCGGCGGCCGTCTTCCGTCTGATTCCGTTCGAGATCAAGTCCTTCCACCAGTTGGGGCTGCCTCCGGTGGTGAGCAAGCTCTGCGACAAGCCGCGCGGTTTGGTGCTGGTCACCGGGCCGACCGGTTCGGGCAAATCCACCACGCTGGCGGCCATGATCGACAAGATCAATACCGAACGGCACGAGCACATCCTCACCATCGAGGACCCGATCGAATTTGTGCACATGAACAAAAACTGCGTGGTGAACCAGCGCGAGCTGCATTCGGACACCAAGACGTTTACCGATGCTCTGCGCGCTGCCCTGCGTGAAGACCCGGACGTAGTGCTGATTGGCGAAATGCGCGACTTGGAGACGATCGAATCGGCGCTCCGTATCGCCGAAACCGGCCACCTGACTTTTGGCACCCTCCACACCAATTCGGCGTCTTCCACCATCAACCGCATCATTGACGTTTTCCCGGCGCACCAGCAGTCGCAGATCCGGGCGCAGCTTTCGCTGGTGCTGGAAGGCATCATGTGTCAAAGCCTGCTGCCGCGCGGCGACAACAAAGGACGCGCCATGTGCATGGAAATCCTGGTGCCGAACGCGGCCGTGCGCAACCTGATCCGCGAGGACAAGATTCACCAGATTTACTCGGCCATGCAGTCCGGCCAGGAGAAGTTCGGGATGCAGACGTTCAACCAGGCGCTGGCCACGGCTTACTTCCAGAAACAGATCACGATAGAAATGGCGTTGGCGCGCTCCAGCAACCAGGACGAACTGCAGGAAATGATTGCCCGCGGCGCCAGCCTTCTGAACCGGCCATCTTCGGCGGGGACGATGGCCCGGGCGGCCGCGCCAATGAAGAGATGACGACGAACGCCAGGACGGTGGGGGTAGTGCGCTGGCAATCCAGCGAATTCGAGCGACAGCAGTAAGGAGAAGGAAACCATGCCGGTTTTCACATTTTCGGGAAAGACTTCTAACGGCGAAAAAGTGCAGGGAGAACGGGTGGCCGCCACCAAGGACATGCTGGCCTCCCAGCTCCGGCGAGAACGCATCACGCCGGCTTCCATCCGGGAGAAAGGCAAGGAATTCTCCCTGCCTACTTTCGGGAGTGGCAAAATCAAGGTTAAGGACATCGCAGTGTTCTTCCGGCAGTTCTCCGTCATGATTGATGCCGGCCTGCCGCTGGTGCAGTGTTTGGAAATTCTCGCCGCCAACCAGGAGAATCCAAGCTTCCAGAAGACACTGACCGGCGTACGGACGACGGTCGAGGGCGGCTCGACGCTGGCCAACGCCATGCGCCAGTACCCCAAGGTGTTCGATGACCTGACCACCAACATGATCGAGGCCGGTGAGACCGGCGGTATTCTCGACATCATTCTGCAGCGCTTGGCCCAGTACGTCGAAAAGGCAGTCAAGCTGCGGTCGGCCGTCAAGTCGGCGTTGATCTACCCGGTCGCCGTGGTCTCGATCGCGATGCTCATCGTCGGTGCGCTGCTGAAATGGGTGGTGCCCATCTTCGCCAACCTGTTCGTCGGGTTGGGAGTGGCGCTGCCGCTGCCCACGCGCATCGTCATCGGCCTCAGCAGCTTCGTGGGCCATTTCTGGTGGTTCTTCTTCGCCGCTGTGATTGCCGGTGTTTTTGGCGTCAAGCAGATCCTGAAGAATCCGCGTGGACGCTACTACTTCGACGCCATGCTGCTGAAGCTGCCCGCGATCGGATTGCTGCTGCGCAAGATTGCGGTCGCCCGCTTCACCCGAACCCTTGGCACCCTGATTACTTCGGGCGTGCCCATTCTGGAGGGCTTGGCCATTACTGCCCGGACCTCCGGCAACGCGGTGCTGGAAGAAGCGCTGATGAAAGTGCGCAAGGCGATCGAAGAAGGCCGCACCATCGTCGATCCGCTGCGCGAATGCGGGGTTTTTCCCAACATGGTGACGCAGATGATCGGCGTCGGCGAAGCCACCGGCGCCATGGACGCCATGCTCCAGAAGATCGCCGACTTTTACGAGGACGAAGTGGACGCGGCCACCAAAGACATGCTGGCCATGCTGGAACCGATCATCATCGGCATGCTCGGCCTCACCATCGGCGGCATCGTGATTTCGCTGTACCTGCCGTTGTTCTCGATGATTTCGAAACTGGCAGGATAAGACAGTCGCTGGTCGCTGGTCGCTAGTCGCTGGTCAAATCATCCGGCGCTAGCGACTGGCTCCTAGCGACTAGTAACCGGCGACTAGCGACTTCCCATGCATTCCATCTCTGACGAGCGGAACTGGCTGACCTGGCTGGTGAAGGTTCGCATCCTGATCCTGACCGTGCTGCTGGCCATCGAACTGGCGGTCATCCGCCTGACGCCCAGCCCATTGCCCATCGTGCCCTTCCTGACGGCGATGGTGCTCTGGTTCGTGCTCTCGCTGTTTTTCCTTTTCCTGGTTTCGGTGTGGAGCGAAAGCCGGCTGCAGGCCATGCTGCAGGTGCTGAGCGACCTGGCTATGGTGACGCTGATCGTGCACCTGACGGGCGGCATCGACAGCTCGCTGAACTTTCTCTATCCGCTGGTCATCATCGTCGCCTGCATGCTGTTGCCCCGGTCCTGGGGTTTTCTGAGCGCAGCTCTGGCCTTCATTCTGTATGGAGCCATCCTGGAGTTGGACTACTACGGCGCCATTCCGTCGTTCTCGACCTCGCATCCCAAGCTGAAGGCGCTGCAGGTGGTGGTGTTCGTCAACCTGTTTGCCTATTTCGCGATCGCCTATCTGGCCGGATTGCTGGTAACCAAGCTGCGCCAGGCCGATGTGCGGCTGCAAGACGCGAGCGGGGCGCTGGAAAACCTGCAGGCGTTGCACGAAAACATTGTGCAGTCCATGAGCGGAGGCGTGATCACGACGGGGCTGGACGGCCGCGTCACGCTCGCCAACCGCGCCGCCCAGCAACTGCTCGAGATCGTCGAGACGGAATTGCGCGGCCGCTCGGTGACCGATCTCTTTCAGGATCCCCTGCCCCATGTCGGCTCCGGTCGCGGCGATGCCGAAGTCCGATACGCCGGCGGCAACGGATTCCGCAAGACTTTTCGGGTGACGGTTTCTGCGCTGAACGTGACCGTGCGCGGCGACCTCGGCTTTGTCTACACCTTTGACGATCTCACCGAGATCCGCCGCCTGGAGCGTGAGGTGCGCCTGCAGGACCGGTTGGCTGCGGTGGGCCGGCTGGCCGCTGCCATCGCGCACGAGATCCGTAATCCCCTGACCTCGATCGCCGGATCGGTGAGCATGCTGTCAGACGCGCCTGCCTTGAGTGACGAGCAGCGCAAGCTCCTACAAATCGTAACCCGTGAGTCCGACCGCCTGAACAACATCATTACCGATTTCCTGGCCTACTCCCGCGGCAAGCAGTACCGCTTCGAACGGGTGAATCTGCTCCCGCTGCTCCAGGACACGCTGACCCTGCTTGAACACCGTCTGGCATCGGAGAACTCCGGCATCCATTTGACGCGACACTTCGCGGTTGCCGAAGCCTGGGTGCTGGCTGACGGCGACAAGCTCAAGCAGGTGTTCTGGAACTTCAGCGAGAACGCAGTGCGCGCCATGAAAAAAACCGGCGGCAGTTTGACCGCCGCCCTGGTGGAGCGCGGGCCGGACTGGGAGATGAGCTTCACCGACACCGGTCCCGGCATCAGTCCGCAACAAACAGAAAAGATCTTCGAGCCGTTTCAGTCGAACTTTGAAGGCGGAACTGGACTCGGCCTGGCCATCGTGTACCAGATCGTGCAGGCCCACGAGGGCAAGGTCTGGGCGCGCTCGGAAGTAGGCAAGGGCACCAGTTTTGTGGTGCGGTTGCGGCGGATGGAGCAGGGCGCCCCTGCCGTTCCCGATGCGTCGCAATCGGGCGCTGCGGCTGCGGGCGCCGCCGCGGGAGGAGGGACGCGTGGGTAACATTCTGGTCTGCGACGACGAGCGTTCCATCTGCGAGTTGCTCGACATTGCCCTGCGCCGCGACGGCCACAAAGTGGAAACCGTCACCAGCGGCGAAGCGGCCCGGCGCAAGATCGAAAGCGCGCTCTTCGACGTAATCGTTACCGATATCAAGATGCCGCACGTGGACGGCGTCGAGGTCTTGCGCTACGCCCACCAGGTTTCGCCGGAAACGGCCGTCATCCTCATGACCGCCGTGGATGACTACGAGTCTGCCGTGCAGGCCGTCAAGGCGGGCGGCGCTACCGACTACATCCGCAAGAGTCCGGGCCTGGTGGACGAGGTGAAGTTGGGCATTGCGCGCGCGCTCGAGAAAGTCTCGCTCAGCCGTCAGAACTTTGCCCTGCGCCGCGATGCCGCGGCGCGCAACTCGCTCGACAACATCATCGGCGTCAGCCCGGCTCTGGAAAAACTGAAACAGACCATCCGGACCGTGGCTTCGACCCAGAGCACTATTCTGGTCTATGGCGAGAGCGGCACGGGAAAGGAACTGGTTGCCCGTGCCGTGCACACTTGCTCGCCGCGCGCCACCGAAGGTTTCGTATCGGTCAACTGCGGCGCGTTTCCCGAGACGCTGCTCGAAAGCGAGCTCTTCGGCTACGTCAAAGGCGCGTTCACCGGAGCGAACCAGAACAAGCGCGGACTCTTCGAAGTCGCCGATCAGGGCACCATCTTCCTCGACGAGATTGGCGAGATGACCATGCCCATGCAGGTCAAGCTGCTGCGCGTGCTGCAGGAACGTAGCGTGCGCCCGGTGGGCGGGACCAGCGAGATTGCGGTGGACGTCCGCGTCATCGCCGCGACCAATCGCGACCTCGACAAGCAGGTGGCCGACGGCACTTTCCGCGAAGCCCTCTACTACCGCCTGAGCGTGATTCCCATCCGCGTGCCCGCGTTGCGCGAGCGCCGCGAAGA
Organism: Terriglobales bacterium; assembly: GCA_016201265.1. Lineage (GTDB taxonomy): Bacteria > Acidobacteriota > Terriglobia > Terriglobales > Acidobacteriaceae > Acidiflorens. Next base: position 20,406 of record JACQDD010000218.1, read on the forward strand.
CATCCCGCTGCTGGCCAACCATTTCATGAAGAAATACGCTCCGGCGGCTGGGAAGAGCATTCACAGCGTGGAAAAGGCGTCGCTCGAAGGCCTGTGCGGCTACGACTGGCCGGGCAACGTCCGCCAGCTGGAAAACACTATCGAACGCGCGGTCGCTCTCGAACTCGGCAGCGAGTTGCACGTCGAGCTTCCCGTCGAACGTCCCAAGGCGCGCGCCGTGGCTGCCGGCGCCGAGACTGCCTTCTCGATACCGGCGGGCTCGGTGCTGCCCGAAGGCGTCAACATGGAAAACTACGTCGTACAGATCGAGCGCTCCCTGCTGCAATCCGCGCTCGGACAAACCCACGGCGTCCAGGTCAAGGCCGCCGACCTGCTGGGCATTTCCTACCGCTCGTTCCGCCACCTGATGAAGAAGTACGAACTGTAGAACCGGCGCCTGGACCCGCGTTTGCTCGCCGGACGATCCGCATAAAGCAGCCCCACACCATTGTGATCTTCGCCCTTGACGAGGCGGGGCTTCCGAATATACTCAACCGTCTAACCTGAGTTACCGAATTCCGGCTTGAGGGGCCCCGGAGATTCGGAGGAGGCAACATGCTGGCTTGGCAGCTGCTTCTGCCCCACCCTCTCGCTTCAGCGTTGTTTGAGTTCCGCAAAGCCTCTTCCTCGCGGATTCTCTCCCATCCCGTTTCTAATGGAGATTGCGTGTGTCTTCCTTCCATAAGTTCATGATTGCATTGGTTGTGGCAGGGGTGTGGATGTGTGCTGTTCCCTCCGCGCGAGCCGGTGAGTCCTGGCCCCCGGTCTCTCCGGATGAGCTCACGATGACGGGCGAGCCCAAAGCACCGGGTGCTCCCGCCATCTACTTGTACCGGCAAGTGGATCGCGACGACGGGCGCAACGGTCACGAGGTCAATCTGGCGCGCATAAAGATCCTCACGGAAGAAGGGAGGAAATACGCCGACGTGGAAATACCCTTTGTCAAAGAACAGGCACAGGTCCACGGGATTAAAGCGCGGACGATCCAAGCGGACGGAACGACCGCGGATTTCAACGGCAAGATTTACGAAAAGACTGTCGTGAAAGCGAAGGGGATCAAGTTTCTCGCGAAGACCTTTACGCTTCCCGACGTTCGCTTGGGAACGATTATCGAGTATTCCTATACGGTCGACCTGAATGACCAGTATGTGTACGACTCGCGGTGGATCCTCAGCGAGGAACTCTTCACAAAGAAGGCCAAGTTCTCGTTGAAGCCAAATCCCGATTTCGCGTTGCGCTGGAATTGGCCGATCGGTCTGCCCGAAGGCACAAAGCCTCCGGCCAAGGAAGGAGATTACATTCGTTTGGAGACGCAGAACATCCCGGCATTCCAGGTGGAAGACTTCATGCCTCCGGAAAACACGCTGAAGTTCCGTGTGGAATTTGCCTATTCCGAAGGATCGGTGGAAACGGATCAGACCAAGTTTTGGAAGCAGCAGGGCAAGAAGTGGTACGGCACATTCAACGACTTTATCGATAAACGAAAGGCCATGGAGCAAGCAGTCGCGCCGATTGTGTCGCCCGGCGATGCGCCGGAAGCCAAGCTGCAGAAGATTTACGACCGTGTCCTGCAGGTCCGGAATACATCTTTTGAGCGGGAGAAGACCGAGCAAGAAGAGAAAAGGGCCAAGCAAAAAGATGTGAACAATGTGGAGGACGTCTGGAAACGGGGTTACGGCAATGCCCGGCACATAAACTGGCTTTTCGTCGCCCTGGCGCGAGCCGCAGGAATCGACGCCCACAGTGTCTTTATCTCATCGCGTAGCACTTATTTTTTTGATCCCAAGGGCATGAACCCGAACCAACTCAACACGGACGTGGTGTTGGTGAAGCTGCCAGGAAAGGATCTCTATGTCGATCCCGGCGCCAAGTTCACGCCTTTCGGGCTGTTGCCCTGGTACGAGACCCAGGTCCAGGGACTGCTTCTGGACAAGGACGGCGGACAGTGGGTGCGCACGTCGCTGCCCGAGAGCGCTTCCGCGAAGACAGAGCGCAAGGCTGAGCTGACTCTGTCGGAAGACGGTACTTTGGAAGGGAAGCTGACGGTAACCTTTGGCGGCCTCGAAGCGGTGGAATTGCGAACCGACCAACGGAACGAAGATGACACCGGCCGCAAGACCACACTGGAAGACATCGTCAAGGAATCTATTCCGGTCGGGATGGAGGTCGAACTTACGAACAAACCAGACTGGACAAGCGTCAGCTCTGCCTTAGTGGCGGAGTATCACTTGAAGGTTCCGGGCTGGGTGTCGGGGGCGGGACGGCGCGCTCTTTTTCCGGTGGGACTCTTCGGCTCATCAGAAAAACACGTGTTCGAACATGCCGACCGGGTCCACGCCCTCTATTTCCACCATCCGTACCTGAAGTCCGACGACATCTCGGTCACCTTACCGTTAGGGTGGACAATCGGCAGCCTGCCGGCTCCTATTAACCGAGACGCGAAGGCTGCCGTCTACATCGTGAAATCCGAAAACAACAAAGGGGCGTTGCACGTCAGCAGAAGTCTACAGGTTGACTTGTTATTCCTCGACAAGGACAAATACGACATTTTGCGCCAATTCTTTCAGCTGGTGAGGACCGGAGATGAACAGCAGGTGGTGCTACAACCGTCGAGTTAGTTTCAGGCGTGCCACGTTCGTTGTGGCACTGTGGAGCGGCTGCATTCTCGCGTTCTCCCTGCGCGCGCACGCCGGAGACGCCCCTGCCTGGATTCATGCTCTCGTCAGTGCTCCTCTGCCGCTGCATGACGATAAGACCGACGCAGTCCTCTTGTACTCGGACGAGGTTGTCACCGTGGAGTCGGAGAACAAGGTCAAGACGGTGGTGCGGAAAGCGTACAAGATCCTCCGGCCGGACGGGCGTGGATTCGGGATGGTGAGAGTGCCCTTTAACTCGCGCGAGAAGATCACTAGCCTGCGTGGTTGGTGCATTCCAGCTCAGGGAAAGGACTACGAAGTCAAAGAAAAGGACGCGATTGAGACTTCACTTTTCGAGATCGCAGACAGTGAACTCATCAATGACGTGAAAGACAAATTCCTGCAAATCCCGGCGGCAGACCTCGGCAACATTGTAGGGTTTCAATACGAGAAGGAAGAGCAACCCTATGTTCTCCAGGACATCTGGCCCTTCCAGCAGACTGTGCCGGTCCGTGAAGCGCATTACACGCTTCAGCTCCCGCCAGGATGGGAATACAAGGCTACGTTCCTGAACGCTCCGGAAGTGAAGCCGGCACAGTCCGGCAATCAGTGGCAGTGGTCGGTCAGCGATGTTAAGGCGCTCAAGAAAGAAGACGAAATGCCGCCGTGGAAGGGCATCGTGGGACAAATGGTCGTTTCGTACTATCCGGCCGGAGGGGCAGTGCCGGGTAAGACTTTTAGCGACTGGCGCCAGATGGGCAACTGGTATACGGAACTCGCGCGCGGCCGCACGGATCCCTCGCCCGAGATCAAGCAGCGCGTTACGGTGTTGACGGGGGGCACGACGAGTCAACTTGAGAAAATGCGCGCGATCGCGCGCTTCGTGCAGAAAGATATTCGGTATGTGGCAATTGAACTGGGCATTGGAGGATGGCAACCTCACCCAGCGGCGGAAGTGTTCGCACATCGCTACGGCGATTGCAAGGACAAGGCCACGTTGATGAAAACGATGCTCGAGCAGATCGGGATCGAATCGTATCCCGTTTCGATTAACACGGAACGAGGGTCGGTCACGGCCGATACCATGCCGCATCTGGCTTTCGATCACGTGATAAGCGCGATCCGGTTGCCGGAAGGCCTCGATGATCCGTCACTGTACGCGACCTACAAGCATCCGAAACTGGGTAAGATTCTCTTCTTTGACGCGACGAACGAGGTGACGCCGTTCGGGCAGATCGGCGGCTATCTCCAGGCGAACTACGGTTTGCTGGTTGGACCGGAAGGTGGAGAACTGCTGCTGCTTCCGAAACAACCCGGGAGCATGAACAGTATCCGGCGGACGGGGAAGCTGACCCTGACACCGCAAGGAGCTCTTACGGGAGACTTCGAGGAAATACGGGTGGGGGATCGGGCCGCGGAGCAGCGGGAGGCGCTCCGCTCGGTAACCAAAGACGCGGACCGAATCAAGCCGATTGAATCGCTGCTTTCTCACTCACTGCCCACATTCCAGATCACGAAAGCCACTTTGGTCAATTTGCAGGAAACGTCGCAACCATTCGAATATCGCTATTCTATCGTTGCGCCGAACTACGCTAAGCCGGCGGGCAACCTGGTGCTGGTGCGTCCGCGGGTGATTGGGACCAAGTCCAGCGGACTCCTGGAAACCAAGGAGTCGCGTCAGTCGCCAGTGGAATTCGACGGCCCTGCGCTGGATACCGACACCTTTGAAATCACGTTGCCGCCCGGATATGAAGTGGACGAACTGCCGCCGGCGACGGATCTTAACTACAGCTTCGCCAGTTATCACAGCAAGACGGAAGCCAGCGGGAACGCGCTGCGCTACACCCGGACCTTTGAGATCAAGGAACTGAGCGTGCCGACTAGCAAGGTCGAGGAGTTGAAAACGCTTTACAGAAGGATCGCCAGCGACGAGCGGAATACCGCGGTTCTGAAGCCAACCAGTGCCGGACGGTAGCCGTAAACCCATGCCCCAAATGCCGTTTTTGGCTTGACGACCCGAGAGAGGATTGGTCGGCCCTAGAGGACGATTTTCGAACCTTTCTCTTGAGCACCCACACCTTTGAACCAGCGTTTTCAGTGCCTTAGGATGACTTAAATCAAATCGCCCGTCCATCTGGAAGACTTCACGGTCGCTTTCTAGATCGAGTTTCCGCGTCGGTTTCAGCCTGAGTTACGTTCAGAATGTCATCGGATCGCATAACCGCCATCGACACGAATCGTAGTACCGCTAACGAAGTCCGAAGCCCGCGAGGCCAAGTACACAGCTGTTCCGGCAAGTTCCTCCGGTTGACCCCATCGACCGGCGGGGGTCCGCGCAAGAATCTCGTCGTTCATGGGCATGGTACGTACAGGCGCCGTCATGTCCGTTTCAATCCACCCCGGCGCGATCACATTGACTTGAATGTTGTGCGGCGCGAGCTCAATGGCCATTGACTTGGTCAGTTGGACGATCGCTCCTTTCGCTGCGCTGTAAGAGGGGACGAGCCCAGATCCAAAGAACGAGTACATACTGCCAATGTTAATAATCTTTCCACCTTTACGACTCAGCATCGATCTGGCAGCGAGCTTCGAAAGAAGAAAAACTGCATTGAGTTGCGTCTCGATGACGTTGTCCCAATCTTCAGGTTTTTCCTGCAGCACACCGCCGCTCAGCGACACGTTGCCGGCATTATTGACCAGGATGCCTATGCCACCGAGCTCGCCCTCAACCCTTTCAAGCGCTGGCTCCAACGCGGCGCGGTCGGTCACATCAACCCTCACAGCAACCGATGGAACACCGATTGCTTTCAATTCGGAAAGCACTCGCTGGTTCTTTTCGTCGTTTCGTCCAAACACTGCGACGGCAGCTCCGGCTTCGGCCAATCCGAGCGCAATGCCACGGCCAATTCCGCCATTACCACCAGTCACGACAGCCACCCGGCCGGTTAAGTCAAATAATGCAGGCGTTTTCATCAAGCGCTCCCCCTTCAAGGACCAACGAACAGGATTGATGCTGCGAAATAATCCAAGTCAGATCGTCAGAGTGAACCCGCCATCGGGTGTCAGCGTGGTACCCGAGATGTAGCTAGCCTCGTCCGAGCACAGGAAGACGATAGTTTGGGCGATCTCATCCGGGCGGCCCGCGCGCCTCGTATGAACACGTGGTATCAGAACTTTGTCGTACAAGTCGTCGCCGACGATGCCGCGCGCCCGGTGATGCATGGGCGTATCGATGAATCCTGGACACACGAGGTTGACCCGGATTCCCTGCGGCGCCAGCTCCGCGGAAACGCTCGTAGTCAACCCGATTTGTCCGTGTTTCGAGGCGACGTACGCTGAGCCGGTGGGGAAGCCGAGAAAAGAGTTTACGGAACCGACGTTGACGATCGCACCCCCATGTCCGCCCGCAAGCATGGCTCGGGCCTCGTACTGCAAACACAGAAAGGTGCCCTTCAGGTTCGTGCCGAGAACTCGATCCCATTCCCGCTCGGGTAGATCCGTGATGCCTTCGAACTTTCCCTCAATGCCGGCGTTGTTCACCGCGTAGTCGAGCCGGCCAAATGTCTCAATCGCATGTGCCACCATCCGTTCGACATCCTTGGCGATTGCGACATCCGTGACCACGAAGCTTGCTCTCCCTCCCCGCGCCTCTATCTCACTCGTGAGTGTCGCCAACTCATGTTCGCGCCGCGCAGCAAGAACTACCTTGGCGCCTCGCGCCGCGAAGGCCTCAGCTGTCGCCCGGCCAATCCCACTGCTCGCTCCGGTGATCAGAGCTACTTTGTCATTCATATCTGACATCTGGGCCCTCCCGGGCGTGATGGCGATGTTTTTCCGTTGCGGTGTGAGGATTGTGATTATAGCGAAGGGGCCTACTCTTTGGAGTCTTGCGATATCGGCCTTACCGTCGATACGTCCCGGCTATTCGGCTGGTGTTTACCGATCGTGTCCGTTCCGGTCGGATTACGGGCTAACCGGAAGTAATCCGCGGGAAGGGCGGACGAGTCTCGCAGGACAATGAAGTTCAAGAGCGTGGGAAGGGTTCGCTTGCATGCCTCTGAAGAATCAGGCCGAAGTTGTTGGTCGGGGCGATAGGATTTGAACCTACGACCCCCTGCGCCCAAGGCAGGTGCGCTACCAGGCTGCGCTACGCCCCGACTGTATTGCTCGAATGATTCTAAACCACTTCGTTTTTTTGCGTTGTGTCAGACCGCCCGTTTTTGGTGCAAACTGTGCCAAAACTGTGTCAAAACTGTGCCAAAACCCCATCAGTTCACCCTCGCTGCGTCAGAACTGATGTTCTCCTCGTTTGCCTGCCGATTCAGCTTGACCAAAACCTCGCGCTTCATCTGCAGTTTCATTGGCGAGTATTTCTTGAAGACTTTTGCGTCCCCTTGCCTCAAGAGCTGACAGCATCGGGTGGCGAGAAGCCTTTGTCGGCGCTGACAAGGGCAGGAATCGTAGCCCTTCAGCGATGTTGCTGCGGTTGCGCCTAATATCATCCTTCGTCATCTTGGTGTACAGCGCCAGGAAGCCCTCCATGCTCCTTGGCTTTGCGAATACGTAAGTGGCGTGGCCCAACGGCGGGGGTTTCGACGACCACTGCCTTTTCGACATCGAAGATGTATTCGTCGCGAAACAGGAAGATCCGGCGAGCGCGGCACGAAAGCTGGCGATAGAAGAGGGGGTCGTAATCGGGACGCCAGGCGGCTCGTTTTTTTCTTGACATCGCTCGGGCATCTCATAATATGGCACGAGTGTCACAACATAAGACAAGTCGGTCGCCCTATCGGGTGCAGGTGCTGGACCGGGCGCTGGAGATTCTTGGCGTTCTTGGCGACCGGCAAGGAGACTGCGGCCTGGCGGAGCTGTGCGCGGAACTCAGCCTGCACAAGAGCACGATTCACCGGCTCATCATGGTCCTGGAGGGCCATGGACTTGTGGAGAAAAATCCGGACACGGGGCGCTACCGCCTCGGCTTGCGGCTCTTCGAACTCGGTTCCAAGGCCATTGCCGTGCTCGATCTTCGGGAACACTCTCACCCCTTTCTGAACCAGATTCTTGAAGCGACGCAGGAGACGGTGCACTTCTGCATGTTCGATCAGGGCGAAGTCGTCTACGTCGAAAAGCTCGAACCGCAGCGCAGCGTTCGCCTGGCCTCTCGCGTGGGCCGCCGTGCTCCGGCCTACTGCACGTCCGTGGGGAAGGCCATTCTGGCGCACCTGCCGGAAGCGGAAGTGAACCGGATTATCCGCCGGTCAGGGCTCAAGCGCCTCACAAGGAATACGATCACTACCCGGGCGGCGCTGAAGGCGGAGCTGAAAAACGTTCGCGCGCGAGGCTGCGCCATCGATGACGAGGAGAACGAAGAGGGTGTGCGCTGTATCGGCGCGGCAGTGCGGGATCACACCAGTCGGCCTCTGGCGGCGATCAGCGTTTCCGGTCCCGCGTTCCGGCTCAACAAGGAAAAAATGGGCCTGATTGCCAAAGTGGTTGTTCGCGCGGCGGCCGCGCTGTCGCAAGAGCTGGGCTACGTCCCGGAGGAGGAAAAGTCTCTTCGCTCCCTGGCCAGTTAGGCGGAGCGTGAAGAGGCTGGCACCGCTTGATTCGATGGAAGGGCATGCGGCCTGCATCCCGCCGCGGCAGTTCCCGGCACTGGATGTTCTGCAGCACTGGAAGATGTTGGCAGCGTGGCCGGGGGCTGGCTCTCGTCGCGGTTGATCGCGAATGGTCTCAGCGTGAACGCTGCGCGTAAGATCCATCCGCTCACGCCACGTTTTCAGCGGCCAAGATTGCGTAGTTACATTTGACGGGGTGTTGAAACATGATTCTGGAAGCTTTTCGATTGACAGGAAAGAGCGCCCTCGTGACCGGGTCACGGAAGGGCTTGGGAGCCGGCATCGCTCTCGCCCTGGCTCAGGCAGGAGCCAATGTCGGGTGTCACGGCCGGAGCGCGGACCCAGGCAGCATCTGCGATGCAGTGCGTTCCTGCGGGCGAAAATCGTTCTATGTTTCCGGTGACGTCACGGATCCCGCGGTTTGCGCCCGCCTCATCGAAACTGCGGCTGCCGAGTTCGGCGCGCTGGACATTCTGGTCAACAATGCGGGCATGATTCGCCGGGCCCCCGCCGTGGAATTCTCCGTCGAGGATTGGAACGAGATTATCGCCGTCAACCTCACTTCAGTCTTTCGCCTCTCGCAGCTCGCGGCGCGCCAGATGATCCAGAGGAAACGGGGCGGGAAAATTGTGAACATCGCCTCGCTGCTTTCCTTTCAGGGGGGAATCCTCGTCCCCGCTTACGCGGCGGCGAAGGGGGGAGTCGCGCAATTGACCAAGGCTCTGGCAAATGAATGGGCCTCCGAAGGCATCAACGTTAACGCAATCGCTCCCGGCTACATGGCCACGGACAATACCTCCGCGCTGCGGCAGGATCCCGACCGCAGCCGGCAGATTCTTGAGCGCATACCCGCGGGCCGCTGGGGCGAGTCCGTGGATTTGGCTGGCGCCGCGGTTTTTCTCTGTTCGGCTGCCAGCGATTATGTCCATGGCCACGTCCTTGCCGTGGACGGCGGCTGGCTCGCCAGGTGAGGGGAAGCGAAGATCGGGCGCCGAAGCACGGGGTAATCGAAGAGCTGGCCCGGAAGCACGTTGACGTTGTGAGGAACGCGCGCAAGCAGGCCGGAACGCCGGAAGAAATCATTCATGCAAGGAGCGAAAGCGGTGCGCAGACTCGGTTATCTTACATTTCTCTTGTTGATCGCTTGTCCTGTCTGGTGCGGCCAGAGAATTCAGGGGATCAAGGTTGCCATTGAAAATCCCACGGGCGCGGCCCGGCCCGCGGCCGATGTCGTCGTCTCGATCCCGGTTTTGCTCAAAATTGCGCCGGACCTGACGCTCGGTTCTTTGATGGTTACGGCCACCGGCGCGGCCACCCTCGCCCAGGACGCGGCGACAATGGAAGCCACAGAAATTCCTTCGCAAGTGGACGATCTGGATGGAGACGGCGGGGGCGATGAACTCGCTTTTCAGATTGACCTGGCGCCCCACCAGACGCGCATTGTAACCATCTCCTACGGCGATGCCGACCGTATCTTGCGCCTGCGCAACGACTATCCCCATCGCACCAGCGCGCTGTTCAGCCCCAAGATCGAAGGCCTGGGATGGGAGTCCGAACGCATCGCTTTTCGGGTGTATTTTGATCCGCGCAACGCCATTGATATCTATGGAAAGCGGC
>JACQDD010000220.1 GCA_016201265.1 Terriglobales bacterium
GCCCGGCATTCTCGTTTTGGAGTGCGGCGGCGCCTGTCCCGAGCGAAGCCGAGGGATGACGCCGCTTTGTTTGATCTGCGCCCTCTGTGAATCCTCAGCGATCTCTGTGTTAATGTTTTGTCTTGCTCCGTCCCTGCAACTCTTTAACCCTTTAACTCTTTACCTTTTTTCTTCGGCTTCCCCCGCAACGCCTCCATCAACTTGGCCGCCGGCAAGGTATTGATCACATCTTTCTTCTCCAGCCATCCTCTTCTCGCCATCCGCACGCCGTACTGCATGAACTTCAGGTTAGCCGTCGTATGCGAATCCGTCGAGATCACCACCTTCACCCCGCGGTTTTTCGCCATGCGCAGGTAGGTGTCGTTCAAATCCAGCCGGTCGGGATACGCGTTGCACTCCATGGCTACGCCGTGCGCGCGCGCCGCGTCCAGAATCTTTTCCATGTCGTACGCGAACGCATCGCGACGCAGCAGCAGCCGCCCCGTAGGGTGCGCGATGATCTGCGTGTAGGGACTTTCGATGGCCGCCAGCAGCCGCTCAGTCATCGCTTCGCGCTCCAGGTTCATGTACGAGTGCACCGACGCCACCACCACGTCGAGCTGCGCCAGCACCTCGTCGTCTAGGTCGAGCCGACCGTCCTTCAGGATGTCCACTTCGATCCCCGCCAGCAGCCGGATTCCGTCCATCTTTTCGTCCGCCGCGTGAATCTTTTTGATTTGTTCCAGCGTTCGCTTTTCGTCCATTCCGTTCGCGACGGTCACCGCCTTCGAGTGGTCCGTCAGCGCGATGTACTCGTACCCCAGGGCCTTCGCCGCCGCGCCCATCTCTTCGATGGAATTCTTTCCGTCCGACGCGGTTGTGTGCATCTGCAAATCCCCGCGCATATCCGCAAGAGTGATCAGCGCGGGCAGCGTCCCCGCCTCCGCCGCATCAATCTCCCCTGTGTTCTCGCGCAGTTCCGGCTCGATGTACGCCAGCTTCAGCTTGCTGTAAATTTCTTCTTCCGTTTTTCCCGCCACGCGCCGCTCGTTTTTCAGCGACGACAGCATGTACTCGTTCAGCGTGTAACCCATCTTGTTGGCGCGCCCGCGCAGCGCCACGTTGTGCTCCTTCGACCCCGTGAAATACATCAGCGCCGCGCCGAAGTTCTCTTTTTCCAGGATGCGCACGTCCACCTGCATCCCGCTCGCCAGACGAAAGCTCACCTTGTTCTCGCCTTTCGCCAGCACCTGCTCGATGCCCGGAAAGTTCAAGACGTGTTCCGCAATTGCGTCCACGGTTTTCAGCGACGTGTGCCCGCTCGCCAGCGTCACCAGCAAATCCAAATCCCCGATGGTTTCCTTGCCGCGCCGCAGCGACCCCGCCGGTGACACCCTCTCAACTGCTTTTCCGAATTCCTGAACATAACCGCTGATTTGCGCCGCCGCCGCGTCCGCCACGTGAATGTGGAACCGTCCCGCCGATTTCTTGAACACTTCGACGGCTTTCAAAATGTTTTGTTCGCTCTTCTCGCCAAATCCTGCGATGTCGCGCAGCTTCCCTTCGCGCGCGAGCTTTTCCACCGCCTCCACCGTGCCTGCCTTAAATGTCTTCCACAGCAACGCGACTTTCTTCGGCCCCAGCGATTGCAGCGTCAGCAAATCGAGCAGCGTGTGCGGATACTTTTTGAGGAGCTTCTTGCGCAGCGCGTAGTCGCCGGTCTTCAGAATTTCCTGGATGTGTTCGGCCAGCCGCTCGCCGATGCCCGGATAGCTCGTCAGCCGCTCGTTGTCCTTGGCAATCTCGGCGATTGGCGTGGGGAGTGACTCGATCAGTTCCGCGGCCTTTTCATAAC
>JACQDD010000004.1 GCA_016201265.1 Terriglobales bacterium
ACGCATTCGGTGGGGGTCAGCCATCAATACTGCGGTGCGGTTGGAAAGTCCGCCAACTGCCAAGTCAGCGTGGAACTGGCGGTCAGCGATGGTTGGGTTGCGGCGCCGATCGCGGCGCAGTTATACCTGCCGCGGAGTTGGAGCGACAACCCCGCGCGGAGAGGCGAGGCGGGAGTGCCGGCCGAGGTGGCGTTTCGCACCAAGTCGGAATTGGCGCTGGCGCTGATCGAGCAGGCTCTCGCAGACGGGGTGTGCCCGGCGCCAGTGCTCGCCGACTCGGCGTATGGAGATAGCTCGGATTTCCGCCAGGGGTTACGCCAGTTGGGGATGGAGTTCTTTCTTCAGGTCGAGTCGACGCATAAGGCCTGGACTGAACCCGTGGCTCTGGAGCGCAAGCGCACCCGCTACAGTCTTGCCAGCGGCGCGCCCCCCTCCCGCGCATTGGCGGAGATCGTCGCCGGTTTCTCGCCGCCACAGTGGAAGCCGTGTTCGTGGAAGACAGCCAGCGGGGAAAAGCAGCACACGCGCATGGCTTGGTGCGAAGTCTACCTGGAGCATCGCCTGAGCCAACACGGGAAGGAGCCGGAAACAGCGTGGCTAGTGATCGATTGGCCGGAGGGCGCGTCCGCGCCATACCACTTCTATCTCGCACACCTACATCGTCGGCCGGCCAAAGCGCGTTGCCTGAAGCTGAGCCGCTCGCGCTGGCATATTGAGCAATACTTCCAGCGCGCCAAAGATGACTTGGGCCTGGATCACTTTGAAGGGCGAAGCTGGCGCGGCTTTCACCATCACTTGGTCCTGTCGGCCGTCGCTTACCTGTTTATCCTCGTTCAGTACAACCGCACCAAAAAAAACTTTTCGTGCGACGTGGGAACGGACTCTGCGAGCGATCCAGCCCTGGTTGGTGAGGGCGAGCGGCTACTGCAACTGCTGCGGAACGACATTTGAGTTAGGTTAGGCGTCAGGGTTACTTAACAGAGTAATACTAGCTAGCTAGGCTAGGAGGCCACGGCAATGTCGGCCTCGTCGTAATCACCCACGAACTCATCGCTGAAAACCTTGCGGGTCGCGGTCTTCGGCACTATCGAGAATTGACCCAGGCTTGCTAGGCAAGACTGACCCAGTGCGTGCCGCTTTCCTGTATGCCGATTTTGCGCGAGCGTTCTCGCCGTCAAGGGTTCGCTTCGCCGCGCGATTCTCGCGCGCCCTTGACTGCTCCGGGCGCTCGCACCGAGTTCTCCTTCCAAGAGGAAAGCGGCGATTCTGGGCGCGGAGGCTTGGCTAATCGCCTGGGTCAATCTATTCAAGCGCAAGTGGGTCGCTTTTCCCTAGCGCCGAAGACCCAGCGCTGGTATCCGGGGGACCAACGGCCGCCAGTGAAGGAAACGCTCACCTTTCAGGTTCCGCAGAGCCGTGCGATCGCGAGCTTTGACGAGATCGTCGTTCGCTTCGTGCTGCACTCGCCGCGCAAGACTTGGAGCGCCATGATCGCCATTGAGCGGTTTCGTCTGCAGCCCCGGTACTGAACACGCTACGGAAG
>JACQDD010000221.1 GCA_016201265.1 Terriglobales bacterium
CGGGCCTTTCGGGCAGCGGGGTACAAGGTGTATTTCCGCTACGGCGCAGATGCCGTGCGCACGCGAATGTATCGCAGTTGGAACGAGTTGCGCGAAGGCTGGACGAAGAACCTCGCGCTGTTGTTCCCGCATCCGGTGGGCCGTGCGATGGGGATGTTGGCGTGGTGGGTGGTGGCGTGGTTGACGCTGCCGTTGTTGATCGCAGCCCTCGCGCTGTATGGGAGGGTGCGGCGGGCGAATTTCTCGTTCGGTACGAATCTTCTAGCGGTGGTTTTAGGGCCGCCAGTGTTTGCTTATCTGCTGTTACGCTCGAGCAGGGCTCACGCTCGAGGTGAAGTATCGTGGAAGGGGCGGACGTATTGCGAGGGCGTATCACGGTCCGCAGCCTCCTCGACGGGGATCAGCCGTCCCTCCGGGACTGGACGAGTATCGATGCTGGAGTCCCGCCACTGAAGTGGCGGGCTATTGGCGGTCGTCCCTCCGGGACTGAACTACGAGTGGGCTGAGCCAGAGATTCAATGTGCGCGGGTGAAGCTGGACGGCAGCCCCTGAAGGGGCCGATGGTGAAGAACGACTGTGAGCATCGCTGAAGCGATGCCCTGATACGAATCTTAGGGCGACTGGCGGGGAGCAACTGACTACCTGCTACTGACGACCGGCTACTGAATTATGGTCTATCTAACGCGCAAGGCCGAGTTTTCCGCATCGCACTACTATCACAATCCGGAGTTCACGCCGGATGAGAACGTGCGCATTTTTGGCAAGTGCAACAACCCCAACGGGCACGGGCACAATTACACGCTGGAAGTCACCGTGAAGGGAGCGGTTGATCCGAAGTCGGGGTTCGTGGTGGACCTGAAACAGTTGAAGGACATCATGAACCGGGAAGTGCTGGATGCGCTCGACCATCGCTTCCTGAACAAGGAAGTGCCAGAGTTCTTCACGCAGATTCCGACGACCGAGAACCTGGCGATTGCGATCTGGCAGCGGCTGGCGCCGAAGCTCCAAACGGCGCACCTGCATCGGGTGCGGGTGTACGAAACGCCCGACCTGTTCGTGGATTTTTATGGAGAGGCATGAAGGCGCACCTGACCCGGCGGTATATGTTTTCGGCCTCGCACCGGCTGCACAGCGACGAAATGTCGGAGGAGCAGAATCGGGCAGTCTACGGGAAATGCAACAACCCGCATGGGCATGGGCACAACTACATGATTGAGGTCACTGTGAGCGGGCCAGTCGACGAGAGGACGGGGATGGTCTGCAACCTGGTGGATCTGGATGGATTTGTGCATCAGCAGGTGGTGGAGCGGTACGATCATCAAAACTTGAATCTTCGTCCCGAGTTTGCCAGGAACGTCCCTACGACCGAGAATCTATGTATTGCCATCTACGAAATTGTGAAGCAAGGCTTCCGGCTGGCGCATCTAGAGAAGATACGGATTGAAGAGACGATGATGAATTCGTTCGAGTATGCGGGGGAAAAGAGTCGTTAGTCGTTCGCGGTTTGGTTTTCGCCAACGACTAACGACCATCGACCAACGACGACACGGAAAACATATGAAATCCACTACGCAGCCGACCACCCTGACCAGTGCCAGCTACGAAGACCTGGTGCGTGAGATGCTTGTCCGCCTCGGCGAGGACCCGGATCGCGAGGGGCTGAACCGTACGCCGGAGCGGGTGAAGAAGGCGTATGAGTTCCTCACCAAGGGCTACAAGGAAGACCCGGAAGCCCTGCTGCGGGCGGCTCTGTTTACCGTAACGTATGACGAGATGGTGATCGTGAAAGACATTGAAATGTTCAGTCTGTGCGAGCACCACATGCTGCCGTTTTTCGGGAAGGTGCATGTGGCCTATATTCCCAATGGCAAGGTCATCGGCCTGAGCAAGATTCCGCGGCTGATTGAGATTTTCTCGCGACGCCTGCAAATCCAGGAGCGTCTGACGACACAGATTGCGGAGACGATCCAGAAGGCGGTTGAGCCGCAGGGAGTGGGGGTGGTGATCGAGGCGCGGCACCTGTGCATGATGATGCGCGGGGTGGAAAAGCAGCATTCCGCGGCGGTGACGTCTTCGATGCTGGGCTGCTTCCGCGATGAGCAGGAGACGCGGACGGAGTTCCTGTCACTGATCCGGCAGCGGGCGAACGGGGCGTAGCGCTTCGGCGCTGAACATGGAGAGCCGGGCGCCCTCGCCCGGCTTTGCTTCTGTTGTTATCTCGGTGACCCGTTGCTCGTCAGATGGCCCCTTGTGAACTAAGCTAAAGTCACGCGCCATGCCCAAGCCCCGCCAACTCCTCTCCGGCCGTCTAGCCCTGATCACGGGTGCAAATCGTGGCATCGGGCTGGCCATCGCGCGAGCGCTGGGACGGGAAGGTTGCAACCTGGTCATCACAGGCCGCGACACGCGAGCTTTGAGCAAGGCGGGCAGGGAATTGGAGAAGTTCGGCGTCTCGGTGCTGGTGCAGGTCTGCGATGTGCGCGATCTGCACTCGGTCGATTGTCTGTTTACCCTGGTTCGAAGTTTGCGCAAGCCGCTTGATTTCCTGATCAACAATGCCGGCGTTGGGCATCCGAATCGCCGGGTGAGTGAGCTGCCGTATCCGATGTGGGCCGAGGTGATTGATACCAACCTGAATGGCATGTTCCTGGTGACGCAGGCGGCGCTGGCGGTGATGAAACGGGGAAGTACGATCGTGAACAATCTGTCGATCGCAGCGGAGCGTGTGTTTCCGGGATCGGCTGCTTACAACGCGTCGAAGCACGGAGCGCTTGGGTTCACGAACACGCTGCGGGAAGAGCTGCGTCCGAAGGGGATTCGGGTGATTGCGCTCATGCCGGGGGCGACCGACACGGCAATTTGGGAGACCTTGTGGCCGAAGGCGCCGCGGCGGAAGATGATGCCGGCGGAGACGGTGGCGAATGTGGTGGTGAACGCTTTGCTGGTGCCAGAGAACAGCGCGGTGGAGAATGTCGTGGTGATGCCAACGACCGGAACGCTGTGATTTTGTGATTTTGTAATCTGTAATTGTGTAATTTGAAGACTCGGGCGCTGGTTATGTCGTGGATGGATTCCTTCAAGTCGCTGAAATCGCCGGAGCATCGGCTGGCGTGGTTGGTGGCGATGGCAGCCGATGCCATCCAGATTGTAGGGTTTCCGATTTTTGTGGAAGGCGGGCTGTCGCCGGCGGATTCGTTGCTGGACCTGGTGGTTGCGTTGACCCTGATTCGTCTGCTGGGATGGCATTGGGCGTTCTTGCCTTCGCTGGCGGCGGAGCTGATTCCGGGAATGGATCTGTTTCCCACGTGGACGGCGGCGGTGTGGTACGTGACGCGAGGGCGGATGCATCCGGAGGAACCGGAAATCCTGCCACCTGGGCCGGCGCCGGAACGGCGGAGGTGAGGCTGGCACTCAGCCCTCAGTATTCAGTCGTCGGTGGCCTTAGGGCTGAAAGCTAACGGCTGACAGCTGACTACCACGCCCCATACCGGTATCGTTGGGGACGTTCGCGGAACACTTTAATCATCAGCACGCCCGCGACGAACCCTCCGACATGTGCCCAGAACGCGACCCCACCGCCGCTGGTTTGGGTGGTTTCTGCGATTGAGGTCGCGGTGCCACTGAGGAAGTTGCCAACAAACCAAAATCCGAGCATCAGCCAGGCGGGCACGTGGAACAGGAATATGGGCGGAAACCAGGTGAGCACACGGGCGCGCGGGTAGAGGATGAAATAGGCGCCCATGACGCCGGCGATGGCGCCGCTGGCCCCGACGCTGGGAACGCGAGAACTTGAATTCAGGAGGATGTGACTGAGGTCAGCGGCCAACCCGCTGCCGAGGTAAAAAACGAGGTAGCGGAAGTGGCCGAGGTAGTCCTCGACGTTGTCGCCGAAAATCCAGAGGAACAGCATGTTCCCGGCGACGTGAAGAAACGAGGCGTGCAGGAACATGGAGGTGAATAGCGGCAGAATGGCGGTGGCTGCGCTGTCGTAGGACTGTCCGGTGAGTACGGCAACGGTGTGCCGGGGCACTACGCCAAATTCGACGAGAAAAGCGTTCAGGGCACCGCGGCTCTGCATTCCGACGGAGAGTTCCCCCAGGAAGACCAGCACGTTCAGCACGATCAGAAAATAGTTGATGAACGGCGTGGAGAAGCTGGGCTGGTCGTCGCGCAGGGGAATCATGGAGAATTGGTAATTTTGTAATCTTTAATTTGGTAATTTGAGAGAGAGCCGGGAAGAACGTGAGCCCGAGGGATCGCCCGCAAATTGCCAGACTACAAAATTACCAAATTACGAACTTTTATGAATGGCGTTCTGGTGATCGACAAACCCGCGGGGATGACGTCGCATGACGTGGTGAACCGCGTGCGGCGGATTCTGGGGCAGAAGTCGGTCGGCCACCTGGGCACGCTGGACCCTTCGGCAACGGGAGTTCTTCCGGTGGTCGTGGGCAACCTGACGCGGCTGGCGCAGTTCTACACGAAGTCGGAGAAGAGCTACGAGGGCGTGATCTACTTCGGCTTCGCTACCGATACCTACGACGCGGACGGGGAGGCCACTACTCCGGCGGTGGAAGTCACGCTGGATCTGGAAGAGCTCCGGGGAAGGGCGCAGGAATTTCAAGGTCGGATTCAGCAGATGCCGCCTCCCTTTTCGGCAAAAAAGATTGCCGGGGTTCCCGCCTATAAACTGGCACGAAAAAAGCAGGAGGTGACCTTGAAGCCGGTTGAGGTCGAGATCAAGGAATTCTCGATTCTCGCGGTCGAAGGAAACTGCGCGCGTTTTGGCGCGCGGGTGGCTTCCGGTACCTACATGCGGTCGGTGGCGCACGACCTGGGCAAGAAGATGGGCTGCGGCGCCCATCTGCGGTCGCTGCGGCGGACTGCCGTCGCTGAGTTTGGGGTCGCGGAGGCACACACGCTGGAAGACCTGGAAAAGGCGGTTCAGCAGGGAAGTGCTGAGGAGTTGGCAGTTCATCCGCGAAAACTGTTACCGCAGTTCCCTTGCGTGACCGCTGGCGACGAGAGCGCGGCGCTGATCCGCAGTGGACGGGCCGTGAATCTGCCCGAACTGTCGCGGGAACGGCTGGTGAAGGTGTTCTATGGGCAACGAGAGTTGATTGCGATCGCCACGCGGGTGGCGGGGACGCTGTTTCATCCGGGGATCGTGTTCGTGGCAGCGGAGGAGGGGAGCGGGGCAGGTCGGGAGCGGGAGAGCGGGCGGTGAACTGGCGAAGCAGGGTTGTTATATGCAGTGTCCGATAAGACGTATTATGTCTAGTTCGAAAAAGATGAACGCTGGACTCCGCTTGGAAACTTCACGTCGCTAACCTTCTTCAGTTGCTAACCGTCTGTCGCGTTGATCCCAGTTGCAGGAGTTTCCCTGAAGTGGTCTAGGGCTGGGCGCAGGATGATGCAGGACACAAGCTTTAGTGATGTCAATAATAGAACGTTGCATACGATCAACCACAATGATGGCGATCATGTCTACTGATGTAGGCAGCGGGACACTCGGCATTGGGCCTGGAAATCAGCGGTTGGCTAGCGTCTTGATTTCTGCCAGACCCAGCAACCGCTCGTCTGCGGTGACCAGCGTCAGATCCAGGACTTGGGCCGTCGCTACCAGGATGCGATCTGCCGGATCCTGGTGCATGTCTAATCGCCGGGCGGCCAGAGCGATCTCGTGCGTGAGGGGAGCCTCGCGGGTGCCGGCGGTTGCACGCATCAGCCATTCCGTCAGGTCTCCGCGCAAATGGATTCTGCCTTTGAGGTTGAGCGTCAGCGCCTCCCAAGTGCTGATCGGCGAGAGCCAGAGTTCGTTGGTTTCGCTCCTGAGCTCGTGCGCGGCTCGTTTCCCCAGCCGCTTCGGATCCTGCAGAGCCCACAGCCAGATATGGGTATCGAGAAGCAATTTCAATCGCGCAGCGCCTCCCAGTCGCTCTCGTCGTTGGCAGGAGAAACGATGTCTCCGACGATTTCGATCGACTCTTTCATCGAGCCGATCCAAGCAGCCCGGCCCTGGACCGACGAAGGTGGAATGACTTCTGCGACTGCCTTGCCGAAGCGAGTTACCCGTAGGGGCTTGCCAGTCTTGCGGACGCGCTCGAGCAGCGCCAGACACTTGGCCTTGAATTCGGAGATGGCGACTTCTTCCATATCTCCTTATTACCATATATTACGATCATGGTCAATATACATGGTCAACTCGAGAGAGTGCTATCCAGGCGAACGGAGCAGTTCCCTCAAGTCCTCCCGGAACTGCTGAAGCGCTGCGAGTCTTTCGGGGGTGGCCTCTAGAATTTCTGACTTGGCCTGGAAGACCTGCCGTCCTTCCCTTTCGGTGAGAACGCCCATGACTTCGCCCATGCGCCAACCCGGGCTGCCGAGGATTTGCAGGCCGTCCACGCCCGGGGCGAGCAGGGCGATGCAGTTGTCACGGATCACGCCGATGCATTTGGGATAGCGGTCGAAGGTTTGAAGTTCGAAGCCGGCGAGGTAGATGCGCTGGAGTTGTTCGGCGGAGGCCATCTGGGACTTGGTAATTTTGTAATCTCTAATTTTGTAATTTGAAACCCTTACTTCACGCTGCCCCGACCCGAAGCTTAGCTGCCTACTCGCTGAAGTTACCAAATAACAAAATTACCCAATTACCAAATCCACTAGCGCGCCTCGGCGCGGATGACCTCAAGCGTGTTCCCTTCTCCCAAATGCAGGAAGGTGAAGACTCCTTCATCGGCAGAATAGCAGGCGAACGAGGGACCGAGGCCGGTGGGAGCGGAATAGGTGGCGATCCTCCGGCCGGTCTGGGCGTCGGCGACCGCCAGCGTGTGGGTGTTGTCCTCCCAGAAAGAGACTGCCAGGCGATTCGCGGAGACGTGAAAGGTATTCGGCATGACACCGGGAGCGGGGGCGTTGACCTTCAGCGTGCGGAGAATCTTGCCCGCCGGAGAGATCACGTAGACCAGTGCCGGCGAAGAGCGGCGCAGGGCGTAGATGTTGCCGTCGGGGCCAGGTTCGGAGTCGGCGAGGTCGAGGGTGGGGGCGGGTTTCTGGAGTTCGCCTGTCGCGGGCTTGGCGGCTGCATGAACGGGTTCGGGCAGCGGCTCAAAGGAGAGCTGAGCGAGCAGCTGGCCGTCGGCGGAGAAGACAGCAGTGAAGGCTCGTTCGGGATCGGACTTGTTCTGCGGGTCGCGTTGGAAGCCGGAGGCGAGCAGATTGCCGCCGGCAAAGGGCGCGAACTGGTAAGGCTGGAAGTCGGCATCGAGACGGACGGGCGAGGAGGGAGATCCGTCGGACGAGAAATGGAGCACGTAGATCTGTGGCTTGGAAACACCGACCGCTGCGATTTGGTCGAGGCCGCCGTCAGGAGCAGGCGAGAAAGCATCGGCGCGATCGAGTTTCAGTTGCGAAAAACCTGCCGGGTCGAAAAGGGCGACGCGCTTCCCTTCCGGGTCAATCTTCACGATGGGGCCAAGCAGAGGGCGATCCGTCGCGTATTTGCGGATGTAGAGGTTGCCGTCAGCGTCGCATTTCGAGGGAAACATGAAGGCTCCGCCCATCTCGGAAGCAATGCTTTTGCGGCTGGATTCGTGCAGGGCGATGGCGGAGATTGGAGCGCGACTCTTGACGGTGGGATGCTGTAGTGTGGGGCTAACTTGGGCAACCAGCGGGCACCCGAACGACAGGACCGCGGCGATAGTGAACGCTCTCATCTCCGGAGCTTACATCTTGTATTTGCCGAGATCGTCATCGCCGAGGCCTTCGAGAAATTTGCGGAGTTCGTCGCTGGTGGCACGCTCGGAGAGGTTGGTGGCTTGCTTCGAGGTCTTCAGCACCTGCTCTTCGACGAAGATGGGGCA
>JACQDD010000222.1 GCA_016201265.1 Terriglobales bacterium
ACTTGTCAGGGAATTGCAACCCCCAGCAGGATAAGGAGAGGCCACCGAGGCCGACCTATGTCATCTCGAGGCAATCAAGGTATCGGAACAAAGCCCGCCAAGGAAAATTCCCACGGCATCCACGAACTGGAGAAGGTGCTCGCGGAAGCACCGACCCCGGAGATGGCTTGCGTGAAACTGGCACATATCCTGCAGGTGCAGCGCAACGAAGTGGCGGTTTTGCGATTGGAAAAAGGCAGTCTGCGGTTCGTTTTTCCGGCCGCACTGCGCGCGGCAGGCGTCATCCCGCTGTCGAGTTCGGCCGTCGCGGCTCGGACGGTGGCTACAGGGACTCCGCTGCTTTCTAATTCGTTCGCGCGCGTGAAGCATGTGAGTCTGTTCGAGTCCGTTAAGCTGGGTGCGGCGGACGACGACCAGGCTTTAGAGCAGATGCCGATCCAGAAAATCATGTCCGTTCCCGTGGCGCAGGCGGAAGGTAAGGTCGTGGGCGTGATCCAGGTCTCACGCAAAGGCGCGAACGCTTCGCTGGCCGGCTCGGACTTTACGGGTGAAGACCTGAACCGGCTGGTGCAGGCCGCCGCGGTGATGGCGCGCATGCCCTTCATGGAAGAAGGCTCCCCTCTGGCAGAAAGCGCCGGCTGACCGGCTCGAATCGCCACCCCGAACTTCCGCTACAGCGCTTGCCCGGCACAGAAGCCGGAAGCCCACGCCCACTGGAAATTGAATCCGCCCAGTTGGCCGGTGACGTCCACCACTTCTCCAATCAGAAACAGCCCTGGGATTTTCATACTCTCCATGGTCTTGGCCGACAACTCGCCAGTATCCACGCCGCCGGCGGTGACTTCCGCCTTGCCGTAGCCCTCCGTGCCTTCGGGCAGAACCTTCCAGCCATGGAGCTGCCGCTCCGCTTCGGCGAAAGCTAGATCGGAGTTGAAAACCAAGGGATGGACCTCCAGCCAGCGATCGGCGAGGCGGCGGGGCAGGACTTCGCGCAGAAGCGCCTTCCAACTGGCGGCGTCGCGGTGTCCCCGGCTCCTCAATTCTGCCGCTAGGTCGCGGTCCGGTACCAGGTCCAAAGAGATGGGCTCCTGGCCATTCCAGTAAGAAGAGATTTGAAGAATAACGGGACCACTGATTCCGCGGTGCGTGAACAACATTTGTTCCCGAAAGGCGAGCCTGCTGCTTTGAACGGAGGCAACCACCTCGGTCGAAACGCCCGCCAGATCGCACCACTGCTTGCGCTCCGATTCGGCGAAGACCAGCGGAACCAAAGCTGGCCGCGGAGCTTGAATGCTCAAGCCGAATTGCCGGGCCAACTCATAGCCGAACGATGTGGCCCCGATTTTCGGGACCGACAATCCTCCGGTCGCTACGACCAGGCAGGGGGCGTGAAAAACCGCAGCCTCGGTTTGCACTACGAAGTCGTCGCCTTTGCGCACCTCACGAACGTTTGCGTTGGTCTGGATCGCGACTCCGGCGCCGTGACATTCCTGCTCCAGCATTCCGCTGATGTCGTGCGCCGACCGATCGCAGAACAACTGGCCCAGCTTCTTCTCGTGATAGGGAATGTGATGTCTTTCAACCAGCGAGATGAAGTCTGCCGGGGTGTATCGGGC
>JACQDD010000034.1 GCA_016201265.1 Terriglobales bacterium
ACCAAGCAGGACCGGCTCACCGATTCGCTCGATTCGGCCCCTTCGGAACATGAGGACGCGCTGCCCCTGGCGACGCAGATTGCCGACCCCTCGCGGCCGCCAGATGCGCAAGTCCAGAGCCGGGAGACGCGGGAAGCTGTCCACCAGGCCTTACAGAAGCTCTCCCCGGAACTGCGGGAAGCGGTGATCTTGCGGGACCTGCAAGATATGGATTACAGGGAAATTGCAGGCGCTTTGAAGGTCCCGGAAGGGACTGTCAAGTCGAGAATTAACCGGGGGCGTGCGGAACTTGCGCGCCTACTCCAACGTACCTACAGGCAGGTGATCTGATGCCAGGCGAAAGCAAACACGGGATCGAGTGCAGCCAGTTCGAGGCCCTGCTCAGCGAGGCCCTCGACGGGCAACTGAGTGGCTCCGGCAAGGAGAGCTTCGAGGCCCACGGGCGCATCTGTTCGATCTGCGGGCCACTGCTCGCGGATGCTGTGGCGGGCCAGCAGTGGCTGAAGTCGCTGGAGGAAGTCGAACCTCCAGCGCACCTCGTGCACAACATTCTGGCGGCGACCACCGGAATCTCTAGCGCCCGGTTGCATGTGGCTACACCGGAACGCGGCACGACTCCACTCGGCGAACGCGTCCGCGAGTGGTGGGATTCGTTCGCCACGCCCACCGCCGCTTTCGTCCGTCAGCCCCGCTTCGTGATGTCGTTCGGGATGATCTTCTTCTCGTTCTCGCTGGCCTTGAGCGCAGCGGGCGTGAAGCCGGCCGACGTGGCCAAGATCGACCTTCATCCTGCGGCGATCAAGCGGACGTACTACACCACCCAGGGGCGAGTGGTGAAGTTTTACGAAAATATCCGGTTCGTGTACGAAATCGAATCGCGGGTGCGCGAGTTCAAGCGGGCCACCGCCCCTGCCGAACCCGGGCCCCAGAAACCAAGACAGGACAACCGAAAGAACAACACCAGTGAACAACCGGACCAGAAACAGGAACGCAACTATTCCCGTGGGGAGAACCAGCCGGTGTTAGCCGGCCTGGCGGAAGTGCCACCTGACGTGACGGTGACCACGAACAGGAGGTTTGTATGAACTGCGCCAATCATGCTGACGCGTCAGCGATGGCCTACTGCCGCACCTGCGGAAAGGCACTGTGCGCCAACTGCACACGCCCCGTCAAAGGCGTGATCTATTGTGAAGATTGCCTGGGGGCGAAAATGGAGGGCACGGTGCCCCCCGGAACCGCCGCCTTTGCGCCGGCTGCCCCTTCGGGGGGAACATCAGGCTATATTCCCGCCGCGTCGGGACCCAACCCTGCGTTGGCCGGAGTTCTTGCCGGCTTCTTCCCCTTTGGCGTGGGCGCCGTTTATACCGGGCAGTATGCCAAGGGGCTGGCCCACCTGGTCATTTTTGGACTGCTGATAGCTGGCGTCAGCGCCGGCGATCATGGCGGCGGCGAGATGCTGGGAGTGATCTGCGGACTGGGAATTGCGTTCTTTTACGTTTATCAGATCATCGACAGCGTGCGCTCCGCTCGGGCGCTTCAGGTCGGTCAAACCCCTCCTGATCCGTTCGGGCTGGCGCAGACCTTCACTGCCGGCGAACGAATCGACGCCAAGAGGATCCCGGCGGGCGCAGTGATTCTCATCTTGGTTGGAGTCCTGTTCCTTCTGCACACCCTTGGGCTGACCGAGTACGGCTTCGATCGATTCTGGCCTGTAGTCCTGATCATTGTGGGTGGCTGGATGTTCGCGCGGAATTTCGGTTTGCTCGGCGGCGACCCGCGTTGCTGTACGCGGCGGCTGATGGGTCCCGCGATTGTGACCACGATCGGCATTCTGTTCTTGCTCTCGGAACTGCATGTCGCCCATTTTGGCCGCACCTGGCCGATCATCCTCCTGGTAATCGGGGCAGTGAAACTGGTGCAGAGCTCCGCCATGGGCGCTGGTCCGAGCAACCCGCCGGGTCCGGGAGTGGGCCCCCCTTCAGGCGGAGGAACGGCTATGCCGCCGGCTCCTCCCAGTGAGGTGAGTCATGGCTAGCCCGGTAATGACTCCGCGTCCGCCGCGCTCGATCGCTGGGCCCATCGTCCTGATCCTGTTGGGAGTGCTGTTCCTGCTGGGAACGATGGGTGTCCTGAACTGGCATGGGCTGGGTTGGATGTTTGCCCGCTACTGGCCTTTGCTGCTCATTCTTTGGGGCGTGATCAAGCTCATCGAGCACGAGCAGGCCAAGCGCGCAGGCCTTCCCGGTCGCGGCATTGGCGCCGGCGGCGTCTTCCTGGTGCTCTTTCTCATCGTAGCCGGGCTGATTGCGACCCAGGCTTCCCACGTGAACTGGAAAAATCTTGGCGAGCACATCCAGATCGGCGATGACCAGGACTTTGAAGACTTGTTTGGGGGATCTACCTTCAACTACAGCGACGAACTGAGCCAGGCATTTCCGGCCGGCGGCAGCCTGCGCATCAACGACGAGCGCGGCACTGTCACCATCAATGTGGCGGAGGGCAACGCCCTGAAGGTCTCGGTCCGCAAGAAGATTCGCGCCGAGAAACAAGAGGACGCCGATAGCTACAACACCAAGACCAAGCCCGAGATCGCGGTCAACGACAAGATCGTCACCCTGAATGCCAACACCCAGGGGGCCGGCGACAAGGGCGTCAGCACCGACCTTGATGTTTACGTACCGCGCAACGTCGAACTCGTGATCACTTCACGGCGGGGCGATGTCAATATCGCCGGGCTGACCGGAAATGTCTCGGTCAATCACCAGCGCGGTGAGGTTAACATCAGCGATCACGCTGGCAACGCCACGCTTGACCTGGAGCGGAGCTCTGCCCGGCTGCAGCATGTGAAGGGCGACGTGGCTGTCCAGGGCAGGGCGAATGAAGTGGCGGTGGAGGACGTTGACGGCGCCGTGCGCCTGAACGGCGAGTTCTACGACACGGTTCGCCTGGCGCGCATTACCCAGGTGGTCAGCTTCCGCTCCTCGCGCACCGACATGGAGTTCTCTCGGTTGGATGGCCGGCTGGATCTCGATTCCGGAGACCTGCGCGCCGATTCCCTCACCGGACCGATGCGCCTAACCACGCGTTCCAAGGACATCAGTCTCGACGGTCTGTCCGGAGACTTGCGCCTGGAGGACACCAACGGGACCGTCGAAGTCAGCTTGCACAAGCCCGGCAATATTCAGATCGAAAATCGCAAAGGGGACGTGCAAGTAACGATTCCTCCAAATACTGCCATCAAAATCGAGGCGCGCGCGCGGGGCGGCGAGATTTCGAGTGACTTCAGCGAATTGCAAATCAACAACGCAGAGAATCAGGCGAGCGCAACCGGCTCTATCGGAACCAACAGCCCAAAGCTGGTGATCAACAGCGAGCACGGGACCATCGAGATTCGGAAGGGAACCGTATCCGTTGCTCCTCCCGCGCCACCCGCTGTTCCCGCTACGCCGGGACATCCCGCCAAGCCCGCAAAAGCCCTGCCCGCGCCGAAGGCAACGCCGGTGGAGAGTGAGAACTGAATCCAGCTGGCAGGTCGCAGGCGGCAGCTCTCAGCTTCTTGCTTTCAGTTTCTCAGCTTCGGCTCGTAGCATTCAGGCTGGCCACCTCCCGGCGGTGTCTGCGATAACTTTCCTTCTGCATCCTGACGCTCAGAACGAGGTGTGCACCGGCCGATCCTGTCGGTCCTAAAGGCTGCAAGCTGCCAGCCGCAACCTGCCAGCTAAGACCGCGTGTTAGATTCAGATAATGCGCGCCATTCTGCAGAAGCGTGCGCTGCGATTTGTTTTCGCGGCGAACGTGATCTCCATGCTGGGCAGCGGGATGAATTCCGCGGCGGTGGCATGGACCGTCTTGCAGAAGACGCACTCCGAGATGGCGCTGGGCACGTTTGCCGTGCTGCAGACGCTTCCCGCGATGGTCATGCTGCCGTTCACTGGCGTCATTATTGATCGCGAGGACCGGCGGCGGCTGGTCATGATGCTCGATGCGGCACGCGCGATCATCATTCTCGTGGTAGCGATTCTTGCCTACCGCGGCCGCGTCCAGGTGTGGCAGCTCTACCTCATGAACACGCTGGTGGCGGCGGGCTTCTGGATGTTCTGGCCGACCATCACGGCGCTCATCCAGGAACTCACGCCCGAAGGCGAGTTTGTGAAGTCGAATACGCTCCTGCTCGCCGGCGTCCAGGGCGGATGGATGATCGCGGGCGCGCTTGTGGGATTCGTCTACGAGCACATCGGTCTGGGCGGAGTGTTGCTGATTGATGTCGGCACCTACGTGGTTTCCTTTTTGTGCTATTTCGCCGTGCGGCAAGGCCGCGTTGTGCCACGGGCCGCGGAGCTGAAGCATGATCTCGAGGCGGCGGAAACGGCGCTGCAGCGATTCCTGCGCGAGATGGGAGAAGGCCTGGTTTTTCTGCGCGACCATCGCAGCGTGATTTTTCTGGGCACGAGCTGGGCTTTGTTTCTGGGGGCCATGATGACGGGAGTAGTCGTGACTCCGCCGCTCAGCGACAACGTTTTCCACGCTGGCGCCAAGGGCTACGGCTGGCTGAACGGAGGATGGGGCGTGGGCGCTTTCCTGAGCGCGCTTTACGTTCCCGTGCTGCTCTCGCGGCTGGGGTCGCGGGGTTCCATTGCGGTGTCGATGGGTCTACTGACCGTCGCCATGGCGCTTTCCCCGTTCTCGCCGTGGCTGGCGGCAGCCGTCCTGCTCTATGGCGTGATGGGATCGGCGCGCGGCGTCAGCGGTGTAGCCATGAATACCAGTTTGATGGAGCAGGTGCCGCCGCATTTCATGGGACGTGT
The DNA here is from genome assembly GCA_016201265.1 of Terriglobales bacterium. Taxonomy (GTDB): domain Bacteria; phylum Acidobacteriota; class Terriglobia; order Terriglobales; family Acidobacteriaceae; genus Acidiflorens. Next base: position 4,806 of record JACQDD010000034.1, read on the forward strand.
CCAGAACACCTTTTGTTTTTTCGGAACGCTGCTGCAAGTTGTACTCGGCCTGACAGTGGGATTCGTGGCTTCCCGAGTCAGCCTGGCCGCGGGGTTTGGCTTGATCGCCGTCGTGTATGCGCTCGCCTTCGGCAGCGCCTGCTGGCCGATGAAGGCGCCGCAGGCGGTGGCTTCCGTGGCCGATTAAGTACGAGTTGTTCCCTATCCAGATTTGGGACTGTTATTCTTTCTCTTCTCCAAGAGGAGCTTCGATCATGTTCGAGGATCTGAAAGGCCGGACGGCGGTCGTCTTCGGAGTCGCCAACAAGCGCTCGATCGCCTGGGCCATCGCGCAAGGACTGCACGCGGCCGGCGCCAACCTGGCCATCACCTATCAGAACGAGCGGCTGGAGCAGGAAGCGAAGGACCTGATTCTGTCGCTGCCTGGCGCCGAAGCTTTCATGTGCGACGTTTCGAGAGACGAAGAAATCGTGCGCCTGTTCGAGCAGCTCAAACAACGCTACGGTAAGCTGCACGTCCTGGTACACAGTGTCGCATTTGCTCCCGCCGATGAACTGAACGGCGATTTCGTCAACACCACGCGCGAGGGCTTTCGCATCGCGCATGACGTGAGCGTGTATTCCTTGATCGCGGTCTGTCGTGCTGCCGCGACGCTCATGGAGGATGGCGGCAGCGTGATCACCATGACCTACTATGGCGCGGAAAAAGTCGTGCCCCACTACAACGTGATGGGTGTGGCCAAAGCCGCGCTGGAGTGCACGGTCCGCTACCTCGCGCAAGACCTGGGTAGAAAGAAGATTCGGGTCAACGCCATCTCCGCCGGGCCGATCAAGACGCTGGCGGCGCGCGGCATCTCCGGCCTGGGCGACATGCTGAAGTCGCACGCCGAGCGCGCGCCACTGCAGCGCAACGTAGATGTGAACGAAGTGGGCAGCACCGGAGTCTTCCTGGCTTCCGACGCTAGTTCGGGCATCACCGGCGAAACCATTTACGTGGATTGCGGCTACAACATCATGGGATTCTGAAAGCCCTTGCTGCGGGCTGCCGTTACTGGCATTCTGATGGAGTCATGCAGATGCGTGTTGTTGTCTTTGCCGTGTTTGCCGCGGCGATGCTCTTCTCGATGGTCCGGGAATGGAGTGCGCCCGCGGCCTGCCCGCGGCCGCGACTGACCCTCACCGGCTCCCGATAGCGCTACCATCCTCGGACTCGACCACCTGAATGCGCCGATCGCTTTCCCCGGTACGTTCCAAAACAATTTCCACATTCCGCTCGCGCACGAAACGAGCAAACTTCTCTCCCCACTCGATCAGCAGAATACTCGTAGGCCCGAGCAGATCGTCCAACCCGAGCGTCTCCAGTTCCCGCTCGGTGTCCACGCGGTAGAGGTCAACGTGGTAAAGCATGGCGCGAGGTCCGCGATATTCGTGGACGAGAGTGAAGGTGGGGCTGGTGACGTCGTCGGCGGAAGCCGCCTGGAAACCTTCGGCGATCCCCTTTACCAGTGTGGTTTTTCCAGCCCCGAGATCGCCGCGCAACAGGATGAGCAAAGGCGGGGTGAGTTCGGCGGCGAGCGCCCGCCCGAAGGCGATCGTCTCCTCAGCGGAGTGAGTGATGGTGTGGCGCGTCATTCCGGAGAACCCAGTATAGCGACCTGCGAGTCTCCGGGAGCCGCGCTGGTTAGAGTCCGGGCGGCGTCTTGAGCTGATCCGAGACCGGGTCCAGAAAGCTGCGGTCCAGCGCGGTGTCCAGCGCCATACGCAGCTTGCGGTGGTCCTCGTCGCCCAGAGCAACGAAGCGGAACGGCTGCAGGCAGGCGCTCTGAAACTTGCGCAACGGTTGCAGCATTTCCGCCATGCCGTGGACTGCGCCCGTCCGCGTGTGAAAGGCAATTTCCACGAAGTCGCCCGTGGAAAGTTCCACCGGCAGTTGCAGCAGTCCGCCGGTGATGGAAATGGATTGAAGTTTTGCGCGCGCCCGCTGGCCGCCTTCGGCACGAATGGCAGCCGCCACCGATCCGTTCAACTGTACGCGGGGTGAACGCCGACTGGAGTTGGTTTGGGGGAAGTGGGTCATAGCCGGTCAAACTATGCCATTTTCGGGCCGATCCCGGCAGATTACCAAAGCGCTTGTACGCGGGCGTTCCGCCAAGATTCTGAACCCCCTGCCTCCGCCCCTCCCGCGGTCTGCGATAATAACCCTAGTAACTTTTCTGGGGCGCGCGGAAAAGAGTACCTTTGTGCAGCAGGCTATTGATAAGACGAACCTTGCGCGGATTCCGGTGGCGGGAGACATGAGTATGGCGAAACGGTCTGGGTGGTGGAGTGTAGTGCTCGCGGTCTGCTTCCTGGCGATGTTGACCGGCTGCTCCCGGGATCCGAACGTCCGCAAGCAGAAATACCTGGAGAGCGGCCAGCGCTATTACGACAAGGCCAAGTACCGGGAAGCCGCCATCCAGTTCGAGAACGCCATCCAGGTGGATGGGCGCTTCGCCGAGGCCCACTACAAGCTGGCGCTGACGGAGATGAAGCTGCAGCAGTGGAACGATGCCTTCCAGCAGTTGACGCGCACCATCGAGCTCCAGCCCGAACACTACGCCGCCCACCTCGACATAGCGAATCTGGAGATTGCTTCCCGCCAGCAGCTCAACGATGCCAAGGAACACCTGGATCTGCTCCAGCAGAAACAGCCCAACAATGCGGAAGTCTATGTCGCCCTGGCCAACTACAACGCCGCGAACAATAGCATGGGCGCCGCGCTCGCAGCCATGCAGAAGGCGCTGCAAATGGATCCGAACCGATCGGACTCCTATCTGAACATGGCTCTGCTGCAGGTGCGGGCCCAACAGTGGGATGCAGCGGAGGCAAGTTATCGCAAAGCGGCCGAACTCGATCCCAAGTCTTCCAACGCACTGATCTCGCTGGGGAATTTCTATCAGGTTCGCGGGCGGTTTCCCGAAGCCGAACAACAATTCCGCCGGGCCATTGAGAGCGCTCCTGCCGATCCGGAGCCGCGCGGTTCGCTGGCCCGACTGTATATGGCTGAGAACAAGCCCGGCCAGGCCGAGGAATTTCTCAAGCAAGCCAAGAACGACTTTCCCGACAATTCGGTGGGCTACCGGATGCTGGGTGATTTCTATTTCGCCAACAACCAGATCGACCAGGCCACTACTGAGTACGCTGCGCTCTATCAGGACCATCCCAAGGACATCACGGTCAAAAAGAACTACATTCAGCTCCTGATCCTGAAAGACCGCCTCGACGAGGGCCGCAAGCTGAACGACGAGGTACTCAAAACGACTCCGGGCGACACCGATGCCCTCATCTACAAAGGCCAGATTGAGATCCGCAGCGGCAAGGCCAGCACCGCGGTCAACACCCTGCAGGGAGTACTGAAGAACGAACCCGGTAACGCGGTGGCCCACTACCAGCTCGGCTTAGCCTTCGACCAGTCCGGCAACCTGAGCCAGGCGGAAGCGGAATGGCATGAAGCGGTCCGCCTGCGTCCCGACATCGTGGACGCGCACCGCGCTCTGGCCGGCGTGGCCATCCGCCGCGGCGACGCCGCGGCGCTGGCGCTGGAAGCCGACCAGATCATCCTCCAGCAGCCGGATTCTCCGGACGGATACCTGTTGCGGGCGGTCGCAGAAATCGATCGCAAACAGTTTGCGACCGCGGAGGACTACATCCAGCGCTCGCTGGTCAAGTCGCCCAACAACGCCGCTGCCTACGTCCAGTTGGGCAACTTGCGGATGGCGCAAAACAAACCCGCCGAGGCACAGAAAGCTTTTCAGCAGGCGCTCGATCGGGACCCGAGTTCCACCGATGCGTTGGGGGGCGTGCTCAATGGATACCTGCTCCAGAAGCAGCCCGACAAGGCTTTGGCCGTGGCCAACGCCCAGCTTGCCAGATTTCCACAGAATGCCGGGTTCTACATCATTGTGGGACGTTTGTTGTTCGACCAGAAAAAAGATGCTGCCGGCGCGGAGGCCGCATTCAAGCGAGCCGCCGAACTGGACAAGAACAATACCGAGGCGCTGCTCAACCTGGGCATGGTGCAAAACTCCCGCGGAGAAACGAACCAGGCGCTGCAAACTTATCTTGACGCCGCCAAAACCCATCCTAAGGACATCGCTTTTTATCTGCTGGCCGGGAGCATTTACGAGAACAAGCAGGATTGGGACAAAGCGAAACAGGTGTACCAGCGAGTGCTGGAACTGCAGCCGGACAATCCGCTGGCTTCCAACAATCTTGCTTACGTCATGCTGCAGCAAGGCGGCAATGTGGATGTGGCGCTGGCCATGGCCCAGACCGCCCGCCGCCAGCTTCCTGACAACGCCAGTTCCGCCGACACACTGGGCTGGGCCTACTACCACAAAGGCGTTTACAGCTCCGCCATTGGCCTGTTCAAGGAAGCGGTCAAGAAGGAACCCGAAAACGCAACCTACAACTATCATCTCGGGCTGGCCTATGCCCGCAACGGACAGGCCGCGCAGGCCCGGCAACAACTGGACCGCGTGCTGCGGATCAAGCCGGATTCGCCGGAGGCGAATGAGTTGAGGCAGGCCCTGGCACAGATGAAGGGCTAGCTGGCATCCGCCACGTCAGTCAGGCAAGTGTGGGGCCGGGTCTCTGACCCGTCCAAGCCGAGCGAAGATGGGCAGCCTGTTCTCCGAAAAAGTCTGTATCGCGCCTTGTCGGTATGTGGAAACCCACGGCTCCCCACCCTCGTTGCCGTGACCAAGGTGGTAGGGTGAGGCTTACGGTGGAGGCGGCGCGGTGAGGGAAGAACGCTGGTCGTGATAGCCCGAGCCAACCGCCCTGGCCTTGAGACAAGTGACACAAGCAAACACTCAGGCGCGAGCAGGTTTCGGCAGCTTCTTCGGCAAAGAAAGACACAATGGAACAATGACGCGTGCGATCCCGGCCGCACTCTGCTCGATACTCTTCCGGCAGCCGGCCTCATCATTAGTCCATTCAGGCGTCTTCTTCACCGCATCTAGCAAGCCCATTGCGGCCAGTGCCAAACCGTACTTAAACACGAATTCGACAGCCGCCTCCTCTTCAGGCGGACGCAGACTCTTGGCTTCTGACAGGAGGCGCGACCCTTTATTGACGAGAAGTTTGAGGCGCTCAGTACCTGGCACTTTCTCGATAGTGATGGGTGGGTCGTCCGGCCCCCTTTCCACTTCGGTCACGTCCGGACGGCTCGGGCCAGCTTGCACCCTTGGATCAGGCTTTGGCTTAGGAGGGTGTTCGTTCTCAGAATCCAATTCCCTTGGTGCGACTACATGGCCAATGACCGTTAGCGGGAACGGTCCGCTGCCCATGTTGTCCGTGATAGTCGCATCCATCTTGAGATCCGTCCCTTCAGAAACGTTCTTGTCCACCTGGAAAGCGAACGTCAATCGACCATTGAATAGATGAAACGTCGGCTGTACGCCGTCCTTGAATTCGCAGGTTCCGCGATGCTTTTTGCGTGTGAAGTAGTTGTTCATCACGTCGGTCTGGAAGGAAACGCGCGTCGCATCTCCGCGCGGGAAATCAACTTCAACCGCGGTCGAACTGTCCGCACGTCGGAAAAAAGTGGGGAACTCATTTCCCAGGAAAGGCTTCGGCGTCCCTTTGATCTTGCCACCAACTCCGTCGGTGGCAGTTTTCGCTGCAACTTTACCAGCCACGATGCTGCCAAACAGGTCCGCCAAGCTCGGATCGGTCGATAGCAGTTCTTCGAGCGCATTGATGCCGTCCGTGTCGTCTACTGCATCGGCGATCTTCTCTTCGTAACGCTTCAGGTTCAATGCCTTCAGGCCCTCGTGGTCGTGAAGCTCTTTCTGCAGTTTCTTGAACAGATCTTGGAGTAGTGGATCGTCGCGGAAGGTTTCCCGGTTGCTCATAAACAGAGCATTCCGCGACGCCTGCCCAAGTTCCGTACAGTCAAGCGTTACCAATATGCTTCCGGCGATGTGTTCCTTGTCGACTGCTTTGGTGCGAAAGAACTGGCTATCTCGCTTGGCATGGGATTGACCATTGATGAGCGCACGAAGACCCGTCTGCGGCTGATCATCTTCGCTGTCGCCGCCCTTCACGGCCTTGAACACACGGACCTCTGCGGGAATAGTCTCTCCAGTAGATAGCTTGATCTGAATGCTGGCACCGTCCTCAAAGCCTTCTTCAAGCCTGCCCTTGCCCCACGCGTTGAGGCGGTCCCAATTCGTGACGCCCATAACGTTGGCCTTATACTCGGGTCGGCATTCAATGAGACGGAGTGGTAATGCTGGGCGTAGTAGATAGTCTTCAAGCTTCCTGAATAGTTCGCCGCATATATTGCTTCGGGGAGCCTTGTAGTCGTACATCTTTATCAACGTACCGCTCTCAACTGCTCGTTCACGAGGCGGACAGACCTCCCCTGATTTGGCGCCAATTTTCGGAACAAGGGCGAGGGGCATCGAGCCTGCAGTGAGTGTCTTGCCATCAGACCCGACCATGTAGCGCCATGAGGGATTCTGATTGGAGGCGAAGAAACAGAAAATCGTGAATGCCCACTCGTGATCGTCGCTTTTAGCAACGTCTTTGGGCACTCGAGAGACGATCAATTGCAGCTTGCGTTCTTCACTGCAAAATGGCAACACACCCGTGCCGCCCATGTTAAATCGGCCCTGCACAAAGGGAATAGCGCCCTTGTACGATCCATCGTCGCTCCCATAGATCAGGGAGCAGAACGTCTTCGGAAAGTCTTCGGCAAGCTGCCCCTCGCCCCCGTCGTATATAGATAAGGACGGGCGCTGCTTCGACCCCGTCGCGTAAAGTACAAGATTGTTTTCCGCAATCGCGCGAATCTCCTGCGGCTCTTTCTCGGAAAGATCTCCGAACCACTTTTGCACCGCGGTCGCCATGCTCTCTGGTGCATGGGAGCCACGCGGCTCAATACCATGCGCCTTGCAATGTCGCAGAAGGATGGCATCGAGGCCGTTTGTGTACTTTTCAACAAGAGCTGCTCCTGGCGAGCTCTGCTGATTATGCACAATCGACTGATTGTTCGGCATGTTGCCGAGGTAGCGCCACCGGGCGTTGTCTTTCAACACCCCCCGCTGGTTGAGTGAAGCAAGGACATCAACCTCGGTTTCAGCGTCGAGGAGTTCCTGAAGAAGTTTTTCGTCTCTCATCGCTTTTGCACGACCTGACGTAAGGAAGTCGGGGAGAATTCGGGGCCCAGTTCAACCGTTTCGAGGCTACGCGCGCTTGTGGAAAAGCACTACTTCTTTGCTGCCGCCCGTCGCCCCGCCTTTGTCTGCATACCATCTTCTGTTTGGCACTGATCGCCAGACCCGCCCGTCGGTATGGTTCGTGAGCTGTGGGTGCTTCACCTCCGTCAGACCGCAGTCTTCCATGACCTTGAGATAGCTGCGCAGCTGCCACCTGGGCTCGGAGAATGCAACCATTTGAACAATGATCGTTTCAGATGACGCCATCTTTGCGACCGACGTGAAGGCCAATCTTGCCTGGCCGTAATACTTGAGCAGCCTGTCTTGCTTGCGGTCTCCGAAGGTATAGAAGGATCCTCCTGCGCCATCGAGAGTACCTGCGATCCAGAACGGCGCTGGCGTTTCACGGCGTCCCAGAACTTGCCAGCGGTGATACAGAACGTGGACACCTGGGTATGGGGGTGAAGTCAAAATCAAAGCCGGCGCGCCATATTCTTTGATTGCACGTTCAGCTTCAATTCCGATTGCCGACCTGTGCAAGCAGACAATCTTCGGATTCATGCCATTCTTCCTAACGGTTGTCGTGAATTGCCGAGCCCCGTCAATCATTTCCGTGACGAAAAACAGAAATCGTTTCCGAATCTCACTTGCGGATGGAATATCTTCACGGCAATCTAGAGCCCACTGTGCAGTCCGCAATAATGCACAACGCGCAAACTTCTGTTCACGTTTGCTCTCAAGTTGCTGGACACTGCGTAGCGCCAGTTCCAACGTCTTTCGTATAGGCCACGTGCTCCTACCGCTGATATTTCGCTGATAGCCAAGCTCCGCCCATTCACGAGCGTGAACAGATCGTCTTCGCAAATTCAGTTTCGGTATGAGGTCGTAAGCCCACGATCGTAAGTGCCCTATCTCAGCTCGCGTGAACATGGAAGTCTTAGTCTCGGCCAAGAACACACTGAGGCTGTTGATATCTGTTCCGATGGCGCTTCGTCCCAAGGCACAGGCTTCTACCAGGGTTGTACCGCCTCCCATAAACGGGTCGAAGACAAGCTCACCGGGCTTCGAGAATGCCAGGATCATCTGTCTCGCGAAGGCTGGTGAAAATCGGGCGGGATACTTGTAAAAGGAGTGCGTTAAGCCACTGACGGGTTGTTTGTCATGAATTGCATCAAGAAGCTCTTCCCAAATTGGCATCCTTGGAGAGCGAAGAAATGCGTCATCCCGTCCGCGCGATTCACGGCGAACGCTGCAAGTAGAAGAATGACACCGACAATCGCGCAGAGCTGGATACATTATGTCGTAACCGTTCCTGCGTACAGCAAGAATCGAAGAGTCGCGAATAAGCATCGCCAACGGATCGCTCTGCACCTGCGACAAAAAAGGGCCGCGGGTATCCCCGTGACCCCCTCGGTCGGAACCATTATCTACCAGTCTCGACTAACGATGGATAGACCACTTTAGTGCCAGTTGGCTCAGCGGCTGGCTGGATTGCTGCGTTCCCGGAGACGGGGCAAGCCCCGTCTCTACCGTAGAGCGATCCCGCGGCGCGGTTGCCCTCAGTGGCCGGTCAAGTTGGGGCGCTTCAATGCAGGGCTGAAGCCTTGCCCCACCCAAAAGCCGAGGCGGACGGCGCGCAAAACGTAATGTATAGACAGCCCTCCATGTGTTGCCATGCTCACACCGGCAGTTCTTCCTGCATCCATCCGCCGGCGCTCTCGACCTTGGCTTCGGCGCAGAGATCCAGGACCAGCTTTTCGAGGATCAGGCGCTTACCCGGCGGATTCGAGCGCAGGGCCAGGTCAGCCTTAGCCACGAGGCGGATCGCGCGCGTCAATTCCCGCTTCGATTTGTAGCGGCGCGCCTGCCGGATGATATCGTCGGCCGCAAAGGGAGGCACGCGAAAGCCCTGCCACAACGCGGCCCAGAGCATGCGCTGATCGTGCACATTGCGCTCCAGGATCACCAGCATCTGGCGGAACGTCTTGGCCAGCATGTAGAGGTGCCCAATGGCAGCCTCTTCGCCGTCGCCCGTCGAAAGCATGGCATCGAGGACTTCCAGGGCCCGCACCCGATCTTTCGCGGAAATGGCATCGGTGAGCTCATACAGCGATCGTTGTTTCGCAGCGAGCACCATGGTCTCGACGTCGCCCAGCGCGATTCTCTTCTTCTCGCCCACATAGAGAATCAGCTTTTCGAGCTCGTTCGAGACCATCATCATGTCGCCGCCCAGCGCGTCCACCAGTTCGCGCGCGCCGTCGGCATCGATTTTGACTCCGCGGGTAGTGCAGTACTCCCCAATCCAGCGCACGGCCTCACCCTCTTGCACGCGAGCTAATTCGACCATGCCACACATCGGCCCCAGATCCTCGCGGATCTTCTGGTAACGGTCTTTATCCGTCATGTCCATGCGCCGCGCATCGGCAGGAATACTGATATGGTCAGCGACAAACACCAGCAGGGCGTCGGGGTTGGGGTTCTTGCAATACTCTGCAATCGCGCCGATCTTCTCTTCGTTGGAGCCGCGCCCGAACAGGGCTTTGACCCCGCGCACGAAGAACACCTGGAATGGCGCCATCAGCGAGGGCGTACGTGCACGATCCAGGACCTCGGTCAGGGAGGTCTCGCTCAAATCGAACTCGAACAGGCTGAACTCGCGCGCATCCGGCGCCACCAGGTGCTCGAGAATGGCGTCCCGGCAGCGTTTGCGGAAAAACGCTTCGTCGCCGACGAACACATAAGCCGGCTTCAGCTTGCGCGACTCCAGTTCGGAGAGGAACCGGTCTGCCTGGGCAAAGCCGCGCATCAGTAGCCCTCCAGGATGTTGGCGACCAAGGTGCGCGCGAAGTCCCGCGACAGCCGGTCTACAGCCGACGAATCTTCCTCGAAGAAGGTGGAGAGTTCCCGCGACAATTCGTACTGCTCGTGGAACAGGTACGAAGGATTCTGGAAGAGTACTTTGCCGTCGCGATCAGTCATGGTGACCTGCATGCTGACGGTCACCAGCACGCTGGCCGCGCGGCCGGTCTTGGAGTCGTAAGCCAACGGGGTCGCCGTGGCCGACAGAACCGTTCCCTTCAGCACGGCATCGGCATCGGTCCGGGCTTCGTGAATCACGTGGAATTGCGTACGCGTGTTGAATTCGCGCACCACCGCGTCCGTGAGCACCTGTTCCACGCGAAAGGTCTGGCTCTGGCTGACAAAACCGGGAATGGCGATGGTATGGACATTCTGGGGCAGAACGACTGCGTGTCCTGCCGTGTGGTAGCCGCAGCCAGCGCCGGCCAGGCTTACTGCGAATGCGGCTGCCGCGGCCCACTGCTTCATTGAATCTGACCCCGCGGGCGGGATGCAGTCATCGCCTCGGCGCATTCCACCGCTGTCAAGGCCGCGATACGCAGATTGTCAGCTGCCGCCCAGAGCCAGACGCCGTTTTCACGATTGGCATCGCGGGCGAGCGAAACCAGGACGTCTCCCTGCCCGGCCGCACTCACGTTGGTCGGAACATCTTCGGGTCCGCGAGCCAGCACAATGTGGTCTCCCGTCAGAGCCTGCGAAAAATCGCCTAACGCGACCGGATTTTCCATCTCGAGATACATCGAAAAGGCATACCCATGGAAGATTGGCGCCTGTAACAGCAGCAGCGAAGGCTCGGCCGCTCCGGGCGCAATCTGCCGGTAATGCTGCAGGATTCTCTGCGACACCGCGTCGAGCGCCGGCTCGGACCTCGGCCCGTAGCGGGCCAGCATGTTGAAGGCGACCTGGGCGTCAAAAACATTCTTCGGCAGTTCCTGGAAGGAAAGCAGGTTTACCGTCTGTTCATGCAGCTCGTCCATTCCCTTCTGGCCGTGCTCCGATGCGGGCTCATACACGGTGGCTACGAAGCGCTGGACCTTGCCCGCCTGTGCGCTCCGCAACGCCAACAGGGCGAGAACGGTGGCGGCAGGATGGGCCGCAACCACCGGCCCGGGCTGCAAATCCGGAGGAACCGGCTGCTGGGATTGCCGTTCGACCCATGGGGAACGCACCGATGCGCCGGCTTCAGCCTCCAGGGCAAAGGAGAGATCCACAATCGTGTTGCCCAGATCACGCGCCGTCTTCCAGTTGGCGCGCGTGCAGTGCGAGTCAGAGGCAAAGAAGGTGAAATCCACGCGCTCGAACTGCTCGGCCCGGACGCTCTGGATGAAACTCATCTCATCCCCTAACGCTTCCAGCCGGCCGAGCGATTCGTCGTCGTCGAGCAGCCGCACATCCACCGCCGGGAAGTTCCGCGCTTTCAGCATTTCGGCGATTTCTTTTCCTATAAGCGTGGCGGCGCCGACGATAGCCACGCGGTACAGGCTTGTGCCGTGCAGATCAGCATGAGAGGTGGCGGGTTTGGAGAGCGCGGTCATGAAGTCTGAGATGCTTCCCGATACACCGGAGGTGCAGGAGGATTCTTGCGGCGGAAAATCCACTGCAAGCGCCACAGAACGCCCGACACCATATAGAGCAGCGCAATGGCAAACAGGACCGGCCGCGAGAAATACCAGATCAACGCGATCAAGATCCCGATGAGAACGATGAGGCGGAAAGGACGGCGGGAGCGGAAGTCAATGTCTTTGAAGCTGTAGAAGCGCCAGGTGCTGACCATCAGATAACCAACCACGACCACCATCATCAGCCAGCTCGCCGCCGTCCACCAGGAGTGGATGGGCACTCCGGCAGAAAAGTGCACCATGGCCGCGATTACGCCCGCCCCCGCCGGAATCGGCATGCCCACGAAATACTTCTTCCCCGGACGGCCCGGGTTTGAGGGCTGCGGGTTGGTCGTGATGTTAAAACGCGCCAGCCGGCTGGCGCCCGCCATCAAGAACGCGAAGCAGGCAATCGATCCCAGTTGCACGATCTTGGTGCGCATCTCCGGCTCAATCGTCATCGGCAACAGATGGAACCCCCACATCCAGGCGAGCAGCGCCGGGGCGACGCCGAACGTGATCACGTCGGCCAACGAGTCCAATTCGCGGCCGAACTCGCTATCGGTGCGGGTCATGCGCGCAATGCGGCCGTCGAGCCCATCAAACAACACGGCGAAGCCGATTGCCATGGCGGCAAAGTCCAGGTGCCAGGCTTCCGCCGCACTGGCATGCGTGGTCTGCAGAATTGCGTAAAACCCGGCCGCGATGTTCGCCGTCGTAAACAGCGAAGGCAGAATATACATGCCCTTGCGCATGCGGCCGCGCGGACGGTCGGAATCGCGGCGATAGGGAGTTTGTTCTTCCATGCTTAGCGAGCCTCCCGCTGCCCGGTCAGGATCGCCTCGGCCACAGGCGCAACTGGGAGGAGAGCCAGCACCGATGCTCCTCCCTTGACGCGGTCGCCGACCTTGACCTGAATGCTGGCCTCACGATCCAGCAGGACATCCACGCGCGAACCGAACTTGATCAACCCAATGCGCTCGCCGCGCGCGACGCGGTCTCCAACCTTCCGATCAAAGACAATGCGGCGCGCGATCAGGCCGGCAATCTGCTTGAAGACCACCGTGCGGCCTTCTCCCTCCACCGTGACAATGTTCTGCTCGTTCTCCTCGGCCGAATTTGCCCCCATGGCGTTAAGGAACTTGCCCCGCTGATAGCGTACCTCGCGGATCACCCCGGCAATCGGGGAGCGGTTCACGTGGACATCGAAGACACTCAAAAAAATACTGATGCGGTTGCGTGGATTTCCGCCCGCGGTTATGACCGAGACATCCGTCACCTTGCCGTCCCCAGGCGAGACGACCGCTCCGGCAGTCTGGGGAATCTGGCGCTCGGGATCACGGAAAAACCACAGAAAGAAGGCGCCCAAAAATGCGGCGGGAACCGCATAGGGCCAAGCCGTCAGCCAAGTGAGCACGATCGCCGCCAACAGGCAGCCCACGCCATAGAAGTAGCCGTCACGAACCATGGGAAATCCAGACTGATTATAGAGCGGTGCTATGGGATTCTACATAACTGCAATAAAAAAAGGCGCTTAGGTGCGCCCGGCGCGAACACATACCTGCCCGATCCAACGGCGACGATGAGGGTTTGGCCCGATTCCTCGATCTGCCTGGTTTCTATGCAGACTGTTGCTGGAACTGCCGCTCCAGATGCAGCATCTGGTCTTTCAGACGCAGTTTCAGTTTCTTCAGCCGGACTTCTTCCAGTTTTTCGTCTTCGGTGAGGTACCGCTTCTGTGTGAGGGATTCCAGCCTTTGAGAAAACTGTGAGTGCTCCTGGACCAGCCGCCGGAATTCTTCATGGCCAGTCAGGAGTTGGTCTCTCGGAGTGAGCATCCTTGCAGACCTCCTGGGTTTGTTACGGTGCGGTTAAAAGGTAGCACAGGGCAAAAACCGGTTCAATGAATTTTCATAGATGATTTTCTATAGTTCGCAGGTGGTGCCGAATCGGGAAACTGCACTGGGAAATGTGCAAGATTAGGGACGGGACTTTAGGCTGTAGCCGTTAGGCTTCTGGCTTTAGGCTTTAGCTAAGTTAATGACGTCTGAATCTTCTCGCGGTTACAATCACGTTAAGAGATTCGGGAGTTGGGCGAGTGGCTAAGCAGGCACCGGCGGTTCTGACGCTCCAGCAACTCGAAAAGCTAGTCCCAACCCTGCACCGTCGTGGTTACCAGGTCATTGGACCGGCCGTGCGCGACGGAGCGATCGTCTATGACGTCGTGGAGAGCCTCTCTGATCTCCCGGCAGGCTGGACGGATGAACAGGAAGCCGGACGCTACCGCTTGCGGCGCCGCAACGATGAGGCGCTGTTCGGCTATGTCGTCGGCCCGCAAAGCTGGAAGAAATACCTGCACCCCGCCGAAGTCCGTCTGCTGTCCGCGGAGCGTAGCGGCCAGACCTTTCGCATCTTGAACAATGAACCGGCTCCGCCCCGGCGGGCGTTCCTGGG
>JACQDD010000035.1 GCA_016201265.1 Terriglobales bacterium
GGCGCAAGTTTCGCCAGCACCTGCCGGGCCGAGTACTTGCCATAACCAATGGCCGCCAGCAGATCGTCAGCGCGGCCCAGGCCGTATTCGCTGGCCGCTTTCTTCAGTTCTTCGTCCTTGATCTGCTTGAGCGACATGCGGTATTTGCGCGCCTCTTTTTCGATCAGCTTGCGCCCGATTTCGATGGCGCGCTCCTGCTGATGCACGTTCAGCCAGTGCTTGATTTTGTTGCGGGAGCGCGACGACTTGACGATGGCCAGCCAGTCGCGGCTGGGCTTGTGTCCGGGCTGGGTCAGGATCTCGACGATGTCGCCGGAATGCAGCTTGTGGCGCAGCGGCACCATGCGCCCGTTGACCTTGGCGCCGACGCAACTGTGGCCGACTTCCGTGTGAATGCTGTAGGCAAAATCAATCGGAGTGGACTCGCGCGGCAGCACCAGGACTTTTCCCTTCGGCGTGAAGGTATAAACCTCTTCCGGGTACAGGTCGATCTTCAGCGTGGACAGGAACTCGTTGGGATCGGAAACGTCGCGTTGCCACTCGACCACCTGGCGCAGCCACGCCAGGCGTTGCTCGTCCTGCGCGGAAACCGGGCCGTCTTTGTATTTCCAGTGCGCGGCGATGCCTTCTTCGCACATCTTGTGCATTTCTTCGGTGCGGATCTGGATCTCGAAAGTCTCGCCGGTCTCGGTGATCACCGAGGTGTGCAGCGACTGGTAAAGATTCGGCCGCGGCATGGCGATGAAGTCCTTGATGCGGCCCGGCACCGGACGCCACACGTTGTGGATGATGCCGAGAACGGCGTAGCAGTCCTGCACCGACTTGGTGATCACGCGCATGGCGTAGAGGTCATAGACCTGGTCCACGCTGATGCGCTGGCGTTGCAGTTTCTTGTGGATGCTGTAGATGCGCTTGATGCGGCTCTCGACGTGTGCGGTGATGCCGGCTTCTTTCAGGCCGTCGCGCAGCACGCCTTCGATGCGCGCCATGAAGACTTCGCCCGTCTTGCGGCGCGATTCTACGGCGGCATGCACTTGCTCGTAGCCGATCGGGTCCAGGTAGCGGAAGCCGAGATCCTCGAGCTCACCGCGCACCTTGCCCATGCCCAGCCGGTGCGCAATCGGGGCGTAGATATCGAGCGTCTCGCGGGCGACCCCCTGCTGGCGGTCGGGCGGAAGGTGCTCGAGCGTGCGCATGTTGTGCAGCCGGTCGGCGAGCTTGATCATGATGACGCGAATGTCGTCCACCATGGCCAGCATCATCTTGCGCAGGTTCTCGGCCTGCGCTTCTTCGGTGGAGGAAAAATCAATCTTGCTGATCTTGGTGACGCCTTCGACGATGTGCGCCACCTGCTCGCCGAACTCCTGGCGGATTTCGGCGGCGGTGACCGAGGTGTCCTCGACCGAGTCGTGGAGCAGGCCGGCGGCGATCGAAACCGCGTCCATCTTCATATCGGCCAGCACACTGGCAACTTCCAGCGGATGCACCAGATAGGGTTCGCCCGAGGCTCGGGTCTGACCGGCGTGATGCTTTTGGGAGAATTCGTAGGCTTTCTTGACCAGCTCGAAGTCGTCGTTAGGGCGGTTCTCGCGGAGCTTTTTCATGAGCTCGCGGAAGCGGGTGACCGTGAGCACGTTGGTCGCGATCTGCTGACGCAACGTCGCCATGATCGATTCTAACCTAGCCGGGGAAGGCTTGCGGAAGGCAGGCGATATCTATAGTTTACGCGAAAAACATTGCACCGCAGAGGTCGCAGCGTACGCGGAGAAAGGTGAGGTACTGATAGAGTACGAATTGGAGAAACAGCGTGGAACGTGTTCTGGTGAGCGGGGTTTCGGGACCGATTGGCGCCGCTCTGCTCCCCTATCTTGAGTCCCAGGGAGCGCGGATTGTTCGCCTGGTGCGCGGGGCTGCGCGCGGGACGGATCAGATCTCATGGGATCCCCTGCAGCCGCTTCCTCCGGAGGCAGTTTCAGGATTCGAAGCGGTCATCCACTTGGCTGGCGAGAGCGTGGTCGGGCGCTGGACCGAGACCAGGAAAAGATCCATTCGCGAAAGCCGCGTGCAGGGAACAACTCATCTGGCGGCCGCCCTGGCGCAAACTCAATCGCCCCCTCGCGTCCTGATCTGTGCTTCCGCCATCGGCTTTTACGGGAACCGCGGCGATGAGTTGCTGACCGAATCCAGCCCCGCCGGTCAAGGCTTTCTGCCCGAGGTCAGCGGTGCGTGGGAAGCTGCCAGCCGGGTCGCGGCCGATGCCGGCATTCGCACGGTGAACCTCCGCATCGGGCTGGTTCTGAGCCCGAAGGGCGGCGCTCTCGAAAAGATGCTGACCCCGTTCCAGCTCGGCCTCGGCGGCAGGCTCGGCTCCGGGCAGCAGTGGTGGAGTTGGATCCACGTGGACGACATCGTGGGCGCTGTTCATCACGCGGTTCACACCGAGTCGCTCGCGGGTCCGGTGAACCTGGTTGCGCCCAATCCGGTGCGCAACGCGGAGTTCACCAAGATGCTCGCTTCGGTGCTCGGACGCCCGGCGCTGTTTCCGGTGCCGGCGTTCGCCGCGCGCCTGGCTTTCGGAGAAATGGCCGACGAACTGTTGCTCAGCAGTGAGCGTGTGCAACCAGTGAAACTTGAGGCCAGCGGGTACGCGTTCCGCTTTGCCGAACTGCGGGCCGCCCTGGAAGACCTGTTGGGATGATCCCTTTCGATTGCCGGTGAGTGAAAAAAAGGCCGGACGGAAGACCGTCCGGCCCTAGCTGAAGAAAAACACGAAAACTAGTTGATGGTGACGCTCACCGGATTGGAAGCAATCCCGTTCGCCACCACTTCCAGTTGGCTGGCGCCCAGTTCGATGCCAGCGGGAACCTTGAAATGGGTCGACACGATCGCGCTGCCGGTAGCCACGCCCATGGAGCTGTGGTTCTTGGTGCGGGCGTAGAAGACATGCCCGCTGGCGCTGCTGGTGATACGCACCAGCGGGTAGTTGGTCGCGGCCTGGGCATCGTCGCCGTAGGCGGCGCCATCCGAGAGACCGTTCAACTGCGTGCCCTTCAAGGTGTAAGTGAGACCGTGAGTCAGCGTCTTGGCGACCTTGGCGATGGTGGGCGCCCACGCTGGGTTCGGGCTGCCCGCGGAGCCGTAGATCTCTACGTCGGTGCTCCCGTCGGTGAACAGGACCTGCCCGGTGGGAAGTACGAGCATGCGTCCCTCAAAGGACGAGAAGTTGGGTGAATTCGGCGTGCCCGCCACTTGGGTCAGACTGAGGCCATCGAATTCGAAGAAACGTGTGTTCGCCAGAAAGACCCCGGGACTCGCGCCGCACAGAACGTTCCCGTTTGGAAGAAGCGCCGCCGGACCGTCCGCGATATCCAGGAACACGCCGTTGACCTTCGGGAAATCCGGGCCCGCCGCCCACAGGCTTGTCGCGGTGTTGTAGATGGCGTTATGCCCGGTGGCGCCCGTGGCAAACACGGTGCCGTCGGGGCGCAAGACCGCCGGCCCAATCTCATGAGAACTCGCTTGCACAAGCTGAACGATCGTGCTGCCGGCCAGGGACCAGACACCGGTGGCGGGATCGAACAGCTCCGAGTTCAGGCCATTGAAGGCATCCACGGTCAGCACTTTCCCGCTGGGCAGCAACGTCCAGCCTTCTTCATCGTTGATATCGGCCTTGCCCGTTCCCACCGGGGTCCAGGTCAGGGTTTTGGCATCGAACAGGGCGGCTTCCCTGGTGCAGCAGTTCGCCAGCATGAAGGTACCGTCGGCGAGAGTCGTGCTTTGCGCATCCCCGATGGTGGACCAGCCGGTGGGATGGTTGAGGGACTTCCATTTGTTGGTCAGCGGATTGTAGATGGCCCCGAGATTCGTCCAAACCGCACTGAAGAAGTTGTACTCGCCCCCCATCACGATGACTCGTCCGTCTTTCAGAACCGCCGAGGCATAGTAAAGCGGACTATACCCCGCCGGCAGCGACGCCAATTGGGACCAGGCCCCGTTGACGTAACTTCCATTGGCATCGGGAGTCAGTTTCCACCAGTTCTGGGCACCGGCGTCGTGCACCATGACGGTTCCGTCGGTCAGAAGCAGAGCCGTGCTGGCGGCGAAAGTCGGTTGATTGGTCAACGGCGTCCAGGTTTGTGCATTGACCAACGCCAACCCAGCCAACAGAACGACACAGGTAATTCCGAGCGCGTGCAATACCCTCATGAGTACCTCTTAGAAGATTGAATTATGCAGCCAGGCTTCTCGACGAAAACGAAGGGTTAGGGGACTCTATTGGAACCCGAGCCGCGATTCCGGGCAGTGTAGCATTGAACGCAAGAATGGAACCAAAGATTCTGTGCGACAGGAAGGAATTCTGGCGAGAAAACAGATACTACGTGAAATAGTTTTCATCTTCTGGGGCAGTAGCTACCCAGCTTAGAGGCTGGTGAAACGCGGGGGAGGTTCTGGCCGTTTGCCGGGAGGGAGCAGGTGAGTGCGGGTAATGCGGTCGTGCCAGCAGAGGCCATCTTCGTCCAGCACACTCCACAGATAGCCCAGCCCGAGAGCAAACGCCGACAAATACGACGCCAGCACCCGCCACCGCCGGACACGCCGGCTGGCCGCGGACCCGTCAAACCTGGCCAAGCGCAGCCGCGCCAGGCGTAGCCCGGGAGTTGAGCCGGTGTACACGACGAAGAGAAATTCGTAAGCTGCCCACAGCAGCACGCCAACGACGAGCACGGCCGCCACCAGCACGGCTGCGGGCGGAGGCTCAGGATTCAGCCACAGAAAAATGGCGCCGAAGGCCGCCAGTGCGGAGCCCAGAACCAGGCCATCGAACAGCCCGGCCAGCAAGCGACGGGGGAGCGACGCTGATGGCAGTGGTAAGTTGGCAAGGGCTCGCCGCTCCGCTTCCTGGTTGCTGGCGGGTTCCATCAAGAATCCGCCCAGCGCCGGCGGCGGAGGCAGAACCTCCGGCGCTTCCACGATGCGCGGGCGATCGAGAACAGGTTCGGCCAGTTCGTTTCCCGAAAGAACTGGAACCGCTGCCCAACGTGGGAATTCGATGACTTTGGCGGAAAACTCCAGCTCTTCCGGGAGCACAGGGTGGAACTCGGGGAAGCGCGCCGTCTCCGGCGCCTCCCGCTTCTCCGTCACCGCAGCATCGTTGTCGACGGCCAGCGCGGCAGCCGGAACGGTTGCCGGTCTTGCCAGCGACGACCCACTCACCGGCAGCCAGCTCTCGGCGGAATCAAACGGCAGGCGGAGCGAGGGATACCGGGGTGCACGGGGCTTGCGGCGGGCGCGATAGCGCTCGAGGCGAGCCGCGACTTCCCGGCGCCAGTATTCAGCGTCCAGTTCGAGGCGGGCCACTCCTGTGACGGCGGCAGCTGGTTCGGCCGCTTCAATATCCACGCAGGAGTCGTGTGCTGGTACGGCGGCCTCGCCGCCCGTGGGGCAGTCCATCAACGCGGTCTACGAAGAATGCCAGCAGCCAGAGCCAGGCCAGGCACGTTGGGCGGGGACCACACCAGGGCACAACTTTGCTTCCCGTACCAGCCGCATGCTAAGGTCAACCCAGGTTCCCGTTGGCGACCGGCCGGCGGAGCGTACGTGCTCCAGCGATGATCTTCCGCTATCGAATCCTTATCACGGCCGTATTCCTTTGTCATCTGCTTCTCGCTCCCGGCGTAGTTACCAGCCAGACGCCACCCCCGCCGGACGCCGTTTCTGCCTCTCTTCCCGCCGCCCCTTCCAGCGAGATCGAGGACGAGGTCACGATTCGAGCCGTCCAGCAGGAGAAAGACGGGTCACTCTACAAGCTCCGCGGCCAGGCCGAGATTCACTACCGCAACTATGTTCTGTATGCCGATGAAGTGACCTACAACGCGGCCACCGGCGACACCCAGGTGGAAGGCCACGTAGTCCTCGACGGCGGTCCCCACGACGAACATGTGGAAGCCAGCCACGGGGACTATAACGTCCGCACCCAGGTGGGGACGTTCTATGACGTCATCGGCACGGCCGGATTTCGCATCCGCCGGAACAGCTACGTACTCACCACTTCAAATCCCTTCGCGTTTACCGGCAAGGTCGTCGAGAAACATGGTCCCGCCCACTACCTGGTCCGCCAGGGCACGGTGACGACTTGCGAACTGCCTCGTCCGAAGTGGCAATTTGAAGCGGGCCGCATCACGGTTGACGTGGACGGCTCGGCGAAGATCTACAACAGCACCTTCCGCCTGCGCGGCGTGCCGGTGTTCTATTTTCCTTACGTCACCCACCCGGTACAGAAGCAGGAGCGACAGTCCGGCCTGCTGATTCCGAGTTTCGGCAACTCCTCGCGCAAAGGAAAGATTGCCGGGGAATCGGTGTACTGGGCCATCAACCGCAGCATGGACGCTACGCTGGGCGCGGAATACTATTCCGAGCGGGGCTGGTCGCAACGCGGAGAATTCCGCGCCCGTCCCAGCGATTCTTCTTACATCGATTTCAGCTACTTTGGCGTGATCGATAGCGGCATCGGAAACCCGCGTCAGGACCAGGGCGGCGAGGACGCCCACTTCACGGCCGAAGGCCGCTTCGGACGCAACTTTCGCGGCGTCGCCAACGTGGACTACCTGAGTTCCTTCGTGTTCCGCATCGCCTTCACCGAGGTGTACAGCCAGGCCGTCAATTCGGAAGTGAAGTCGCAGATCTTTCTCTCGAATACCACCAATGGCTTCCACTACAACGCGCTGACCGAGCGCTATCAGAACTACGAAGTCTGCGATCCCGCGAATCCTGAGCAACACGAACAGTGCCCCAACACGCTCACGCAGACGGAACTGATTCGCATCCTGCACACGCCCAGTTTCTCCCTCTCCGGCGCGGAGCGGAAACTGGGGAACACCCCGCTGTTCTGGTCGTTCCAGAGCGCGGTCGAGGGCTTGCAGCGGCGGGACCTTAGGGTTGATTCGCCTGACCCACTGGTTCAGGGGTTCAGCACCGCTCCCCTGGTCGGCCGCTTTGATCTGGCTCCGTCGCTGGCCATGCCTTTTCAGTGGAAAGGGTGGTCGGCGCGCCCGGAGCTGACCTTGCGGGACACCTTCTATACCCAGCGCTTCAGCTCCGAACTGGCCGCGACCACTAAACGGGCCGAAGACAGCGTCCTCAACCGCAAAGCGCTGGAGGTGGCGTTTGAGTTGCGTCCGCCGGCGCTCTCCCGCGTCTTCGAACGTCCCTGGCTGGGACGCAAGTGGAAGCACGTCATCGAACCGCGTATGCGCTATGACTACGTCACCGGCGTGAACAACTTCGCCAACATTCTGCGTTTCGATGCCAGCGACGTGCTGAGCAACACCAACGACATTGAATACGCGCTGGTGAACCGCCTCTATGCCAAGCGGATGAACCCCGATGACAAGGACTGCGGTCAGCAGGGGATGAGTTCGCTGACCATCGGAGGCGCTCCAGCGACCGGCGTAGTTCCCTGGGAAGGTCCCGAGAGCCCCGAGTCGCGCCCCTGCGCTTCGGGCCCGCGAGAGATCGTGAGTTGGGAAGTCGCCCAGAAATACTATTTTGATCCAACCTTTGGCAACGCGCTGGTTCCGGAAAAGCGGAACGTTTTTACCGCTACGGCCGCCTTCACCGGCATCGCCTTCCTGAGCGACCTGCGCCGCTTCTCGCCCATCATTTCGCGCTTGCGCATCGAGACCAGTCCCCGCACCAACACCGAATGGGATCTCGACTACGACCTCAAGACCGGCCGCATCAATGCCAGCACCGCGCTCGTCAACTACCACTATGGGCCGTTCACGATCGGCGGAGGAGATGCGTTCCTGCGTGTGAACGACCTTACTCAAGGCGAACCGGTGCCCGGCCAGCGCGACTTTCATCAGTTCCGCATCCTGTTCGGCTACGGTCAGCCGCAAAAGCGTGGCTTCAGCGGCGCCACCAGTTTAGGTTTCGACTCCAACCAGGGATTCCTGCAGTACTCCACCGTGCAGACCACCTACAATTGGGACTGTTGCGGCCTGAGCGTCGAGTACCGGCGCTTCGCGCTCGGCCTGGTGCGTAACGAGAATCAGTTCCGCTTCGCGTTTTCACTGGCGAATGTGGGGGCGTTCGGGAACCTCAAGAGGCAGGAACGGCTGTACTAGGAATGGTAGCGTCCCAGGAGTGTATTGGTGGGAAGGGTCAATCTTGGGGAGATTCCTTGGGAACGAGCGCTTCGGATTTCTGTTGAAGTTCCTTTTTTTGACCAGACTTCCCGTACACAAAAACGCCGACCAGCGCTGCCAGTGCAGAAATTATCGCGGTAAGTCCCGCACCGCTCATACCCTTCAAGGATAGCCAAATCCCACCACCAACAGCGGTCATGGCCAGAACAAACGCGCAACTGAGACCCCACTTTTACATTCCGACGTTCGATAAGACAACGGTTTTCTCCAAGTTCTGGCGGTGCTCCGCCTGTCGTTCCGCCATACGAATGATCCGGTCAGCCGAGCCGGGAAGGACTTGTTCGTACTTCGCTAAGTCTTCGGGATGTGGCAGAGGTCCAGAAAACCGGGAGACCTCGACGGCAGTTCGAAAAATAGCTTCGGCTTCGCGTCTTTCTTCAGGACTCACTGGAATAAACTCATCTGTCGGCTAGCGCCGCAGAGATCATCGTCGTGTGCGCGACTGCCGGGCGGCAGTGAGCGCTCAAATTGCTTCATAGCACAGAGGATGTCCTGGCCGACTATCCGCCAGTCAGAGAGCATGGCCTTGTAGTCCGCTTCACGCTCGGTGGAACTGCTTTTATACGAATCGTACAGGCAATACAGGTCGAGCAAACGGGCGGCGCCGGATACAAACGAAGGCATTGCGAAGAGAAAACCAGACCTAGCCTTGTTCACGGTTCATTTCCTCGACCGTCAGATGCTAGCACAATAGTAGTAGATGGTTCGCGATGACGGAAGGGCTCGGTGTTTGCCTACATGCGCACAACTAGGTTTATTTCCATAGATTTGCATAGTTAGGCAGATTTTCTTCCCAACGCCGTCCCTTGCACCCTTACTGCGACTTGTGAGTCTTTTCACTACAATGCTGGCTGTGGGTGCTCCCGTCCTGCTCGATCCGAAGCTCGCCCGCCTGCATCAGGCCCTGGGGACCAGCGGCCGTCTGCTCGTGGCTTACTCCGGGGGCGTGGACTCGGCCTTCCTTGCCTGGGTCGCACATCAAGTTCTCTGCGACCAGATGCTCGCGGTCATTGCCGACTCTCCCAGTCTGGCGCGAACCCATCTCGAAGACGCACTCGCCTTCGCCCGCGAAAACGGCATCCCGGTGGAAGCGATCGAAACGCGGGAACTGGAAAATCCCGACTACGCCCGCAACGACGCCATGCGCTGCTTCCACTGCAAGGACGAGCTGTTTACGGTGATGGAGCAGTATCGTGCCGCCCACGGTTTCGACGCCATCGCTTACGGCGTGAATACCGACGACCAGGGCGACTTCCGCCCCGGACAGCAGGCCGCCCTCCAGCATCACGTACTGGCCCCGCTGCTCGAAGCCGGACTGGGCGAGGCCGAGATCCGCGAACTGTCCCGGCAGGCCGGTTTGCGCGTCTGGGACAAGCCCGCTTCCGCGTGTCTCTCTTCACGGATTGAATACGGCCGCCCGGTGACGCCCGAAGCGCTGCAAGTCGTGGAACAGGGGGAAGACGCCCTGCGCGCTCTGGGGTTCCGTCAGTTCCGGGTGCGGCATCACGGCGACATCGTGCGTATCGAAATTGCCCGCGAGGAATTGCCCCGCGCCATGACCGCCGAAATGGCCCGCGAGTTCACAGCTATCTTCAGAAGACTCGGGTTTAAGTTCGTCACGCTCGACCTGGAGGGATTCCGCTCCGGGTCGATGAACTCGCTGCTTCCCGCCGAAGAACTGAAACCCGGAGTTCGCAGTTCGTAGCTCGGGTAGCCAAATTGGCGCCGCACACCAAATGCGAACTCCGACCTGCGAACTCCGAACTCAGGGTCCTCACATGAGATAATCAACCGATTCCTCATGTTCAGGCGGTTTCTAGTGACTTTTGTCCGGCGCTCTTTCTTTGTTCTTTTGCTGATCTGTCTCGGGTGCTCCGCCCAGCCCGCCCCGTCCGCTCCTCCGGATGTCGTCCGCTTGGTGGAGCGGCAGGTGCGCTCGACTTACTCTGTTCCGGCCGAGGTGAAGCTGAATATCGGGCCGCTGCGGTCCAGTGAGTTTCCCAACTACGACGCGCTGACGATCACGTTTGATAATTCCGGGAAAAAGCAGGACTACGAATTCCTGCTCGCCAAGGACCGCAAGACCCTGCTGCGCGTGACCCGCATCGACCTGACCAAGGATCGGTTTGCCGAGGTCATGAAGAAGATCGACGTCAGCGGCCGGCCGACGCGCGGCGCCAAAGACGCCAAGGTCGTTGCCATCAACTACGACGACTTCCAGTGCCCGTACTGCTCGCGCATGCACGAGGCCCTTTTCCCCACGTTGCTGAAGGAATACGGCGACCGCGTTCTCTTCATCTACAAGGACTATCCGCTCGCCGAGATTCATCCCTGGGCGATTCACGCCGCCGTAAACGCAAACTGCCTGGCGGCGCAAAACGCCGATGCCTACTGGGATTTTGCCGATTACCTGCACGGCAATCAAAAAGAAATCAACGATGCGAAGGGCCCCGGCGCGCACAATACTGCCCTCGACAAGCTCGCCACGCAGCAAGGCCAGAAGCACAATCTTGATGTCGCGAAATTGCAGGCTTGCGTCAAGGCGCAGGACGACAAGGCAGTGCGGGCCTCGATGAGCGAAGGCGACAAGATCGGTGTAAGCGCCACACCGGCCATGTTCGTGAACGGCCAAAAAGTGGATGGAGCGGTGCCGATTGAAGACTTGCGAGCCGTGCTCGACCGCGCCCTGCAGGATGCCGGTGTCGCAGTCCCGGAACA
Source organism: Terriglobales bacterium (assembly GCA_016201265.1). GTDB lineage: Bacteria > Acidobacteriota > Terriglobia > Terriglobales > Acidobacteriaceae > Acidiflorens. Next base: position 10,926 of record JACQDD010000035.1, read on the forward strand.
TAAGGCCGCGGCGGGAGAGGCAAAGACCACGCCGGACAAGCCGTCAAAGTGAGCAGCTAGCAACTAGCACTTAGCACTTGGCAATTAGCCAAAGCATTCTTCTGCCAGCTGCGAAGGTCGAAGCCAAGTGCCAAGTGCCAAGTGCCAAGTGCTAAGTGCTAAGTGCTAAGTGCTGTATTCATCCCGGAGGCCAACTTGAAAAACCGTGTCCACCTGAAAGAAGCCAGTCTTGTCGTGTTGAGTGCGTTCTTCCTCCTGCAACTCGCGGCCTGTAACCGCGACAGCAGCAGCGGCGACGTGATGGCCTCGGTCAACGGGCGGAAGATCTATCGCAGCGAAGTGGACAAATACTACGCCAACCAGACCGCGGGTTCCGAGCAGCAGCCCGCGGGCGAGCAGGCGGTCAGCCTCCGGCTCAGCATCCTCGACACTCTGATCGAGACTGAAATCCTGATGCGCCGCGCCGAAAAACTCGGGCTCCTGGCGACCGACGAAGAAGTGGACCGCAAGCTCAACGAGATCAAGTCGCCCTACACCGCCGAGGAATTCAAGAAGCGCCTGGACGAAAAGAAAATCACCCTCGACGACTTCAAGCGCGACCTGCGGCGCTCGCTCACCCGCGACAAGGTTCTGAACAAAGAAATCACGTCGCGCATCAACATCACCGACCAGGATGTGGCCGGCTACTACAACGCCCACAAGGCAGAGTTCAACTTCATCGAGCCCCAGTACCACCTGGCCAAAATCATGGTCACTGCGATGCCCAATCCGCAGGTGCACAACCTGCAGAACAGCAAAGCGCAGAACGACGCCGATGCGCGGAAGAAAATCCAGATGATCGCCAACCGGCTCGACAGTGGCGACGACTTCGCTACTCTGGCCATGAATTATTCGGAGGACCCGGAGACCGCCAACAACGGCGGAGATCTCGGATTGGCGCCGGAGTCGGCGTTGAAGAACGCTGATCCTGTAACTCGCGACGCGGTGATGAAGCTCAAGCCCGGACAGTACACGCCTGTCCTGCCCCTGCTGAATCCCGCCAACCATCAGCCCTACGGCTACATGATCGTGAAACTCGTTTCCAGGGAGCCCGCGGGCCAGCGCGACCTGAACGATCCGCGCGTCCAGCAGGCCTTTCGCCAGCAATTGCGCGACCGTCGGGAGCAGCTATTGAAAGCGGCGTACTACGAGACCCTGCGTGACGATGCCAAGGTCACGAACTACTACGCGGAGGAAGTGCTGAAGAACGCGGGAGCGGCGAAGTAGGGAATCCGCAGTTCGGAGTTCGCTTCGGGCACGGAGCGCGAACTACGAACTCCGACCTACGAACTACTGCTTTCGAGCTTTTTCGTCACCACCTCATTCACCAACTGCGGATTGGCTTGTCCCTTTGAAGCTTTCATCACCTGCCCGACGAAAAACCCGAGCATGGTTTTCTTGCCCGCGCGGTACTGCTCCACCTGCTTGGGATTGGCCGCGATCACCTCATCGGCCAGCTTCTCGAGTCTTCCTCGTACACCGCCGGAAAATCTTTATTCCGTTCGAAGCAGAGGTCATAGAGGTCTTTGAGCATCTTGCCGGAGATCGCGCCCGATTCGACCAGATCGGCCGAAGCCGCCACGCCCGCCATCGAGACCGGCGACTGCTCGAGTTCCAGTCCCCGACCCTTCAGCCGCCCCAGTAACTCGCTCTGCACCAGGTTGGCGACGCGCTTGGCATTCTTCGCCGCCTGTGCTGCCGCCTCAAACTGGTCAGCCATCCCACGGGTCCGCGTGAGCGAGGCAGCGTCGCCGGCGGTGATTCCGTAATCCTTCATCATGCGTTTGCGGCGTGCCTCGGGCAGCTCGGGCAAGCCGGCGCGAATGGCCGCCTGCCAGTCTTCATCCACCACCAGCGGAAGCAGGTCGGGCTCCGGAAAGTAGCGGTAGTCGTGCGCCTGCTCCTTCGAGCGCATGCCGTAGGTCCGACCTTCGTTGGCGTTGTAGAGGCGCGTTTCCTGGGTGATCTTTCCACCCGATTCAATCACGCCTACGTGCCGCTCGATCTCGTACTCCAGCGCCTGCTTGATGAAGCGGAACGAGTTGACGTTCTTGATTTCGGTTTTGGTGCCGAACTCTTTCTGTCCGCGCGGCCGCACGCTGATGTTGGCGTCGCAGCGCAGCGAGCCTTCTTCCATGTTGCAATCGCTCACTCCGGTGTACAAGATGATCTCCTTCAGCCGCGTTAGGTATTCGTGGGCCTCATCGGGCGATCGCATGTCAGGCTCGCTCACGATTTCAGCCAGCGGGACGCCGGTGCGGTTCAGATCGATGGCAGTTTTCTCTGCCGCATCGGGGAAGCCCTCGTGCAGGCTCTTGCCCGCGTCTTCTTCCAGATGCAGCCGTGTGATACCGATTTTCTTGGCGCCGCCTTGCACCGGAATCTCGATGAACCCAAATTCCGCCAGCGGCTTGTCGTATTGCGAGATCTGATAGCCCTTGGGCAGGTCGGGATAGAAGTAGTTCTTGCGGGCGAAGATCGAAGTCTCGTTAATGCGGCAATTCAGCGCCATCCCGGCCAGCACCGCAAACTCCACTGCCTTACGGTTCAAAACCGGCAACGCCCCCGGCAGTCCCAGGCACACCGGGCAAACATTCGTATTGGGAGGATCGCCGAAACGAGTGGAACAGGAGCAGAAAATCTTCGAGGCCGTCAGCAACTGCACGTGCACTTCAAGCCCGATCACCGGCTCGTATTTCGCGAGGACCTCCTCGGAAATGGCTGGAGTGGTCGCCATATCGGAAGATTATAGACGGTGAAGCTGGGTCGAGATTCGTATCTCAGGGTCTCGCCAAGACAGCTGCCATGCATTGTCATCCCGAGCGACGCGAGGGACCCCTACCGGATCGAGACAGTGTCGTGCGGGTAGGGGTTCCTCACCGCCTGAAGCCGGTTCGGAATGACAGCAGTTCTCACGGTTTCTTCTCTACGGGCGCGCTCAGATACTTCTCCATAGGAATTTCGAAATACATCAACTCATTGCCGCCTGCGTCGCGCACGCCGGTCAGATAGAAATTCGCTCCGGCCAGCGGCGTCGAGATGTCGGAGACGTCGAAAAATAGGAAGCCAGACGCGGTCGAGTGCGGTTCCACCGATCGAGCGCCGAACTGCGCCTGGCTGATTTCGTCCTGTGCCTGGCGGCTGACCGCGCCTTTCACTTTCTTCCCAGGCAGTGGGATCGGCAACTGTACGCCCGGACGATCGTTGCGTGAAGGACGCGACATCCGCCGCAACAAGTCGTCGGTCGTGGCGGGCAGCAACTTGGTGCGCTTCACCGTGATGAGCTGGGCCTTCATGCCACTCAGCGCCACCGGTTCGTCGCCGTCATTGGTCACGACGAAAAAAACCGGAAGGTAGCCGTAGCCGCTGTAGTTGACACTGAAAATCTGGGCCTTGTCCGCCATGTCGTATGGATCGACGGCGATGGTTACTTTTTCGGTCGGGTGCTCGTCGTGCGCCGGGTAGTTGCGGGCCGCCTGCGCCGATGGCATGACAAAGTCTTTCCCGGCTGTGGCAAGCAGGCAGGCAGACAAAACAGAAGCAATGACTCCGGCAACATTCTTGGTCCCGAGAACCCGGAGACGAAATGATTTCGACATATCTGGATTATAGGATGCCTGGGATGCACGCCGCGTCGTCCGAAGACCAGGTCTCGGGCGTATAGAATGTGATTTTCCCAATGTACTGGCTCTACAGTGCGCTGCTCGGCCTCCTCCTGCTGATGACGCTGCCCTACTGGCTGCTGCAGATGATGCGGCACGGGAAGTACCGCGCTGGACTGCGTCAAAGATTGGGGTGCGTTCCGCCCAACCTGGCGGCCTCGCAGGATAAGCCCACGATCTGGCTTCACGCCGTCTCGGTGGGAGAGGTCGTTGCATCGAGCGCGGTGGTCGAGGCGCTGCAACAGAAGTTCCCCAACCACAGCGTTGTCGTCTCCACCACCACCGCTACCGGGCAGAAACTCGCTGCCCAGCGCTTTGGCGCGGAAAACGTCTTCTATTTTCCCCTGGACTTCGCCTTCGCCATCCGGCCCTACCTGGCGGCCCTGCGTCCCGGGCTGGTGGTTGTGGCTGAAACCGAGTTCTGGCCGAATTTTCTGCGCCTTGCCAGACGCAGTGGCGCACGCATTGCCGTCATCAACTGCCGCATCTCCGATCGCTCGTTTCCCGGCTACCAGCGGTTCCACTTCTGGCTGCCGGCTGTGCTCGACAACGTGGATCTGTTCCTGGCGCAGACCGAAGAGGACCGGAGGCGGCTGATCGAAATCGGCGCGCCCGGGCCGAGGGTTTCAATCGGCGGCAACCTGAAATTCGATGTCGCGCCGCCGATGCCGCCCGCCATTGTCGGAAGTCTCCGCGAGAGCCTGAGCCAGTCTGGAGCGCGGCCGGTGCTGGTTTGCGGCAGTACGCTCGAGGATGAAGAAGGCTCGCTGCTGTCCGCATTTCACAACATCCTGGCGAACCATCCCAAAGCAACTATGATCCTGGCGCCGCGCCATCCGGAGCGTTTCGCCCGGGTTGGTGAGCTCGTTGAATCGCTGGGCTTCCGGCTGTGGCGGCGCTCGTTGTGGAGCGGCGAGTCCGTCGCCGGCGGGGTGCTGCTGGTCGACACCATCGGCGAACTGGCCGCACTCTACTCGCTGGCCACGGTCGCCTTCGTGGGCGGAAGCCTGGTTCCGCGCGGCGGACACAATATTCTCGAGCCTGCCCTTCATGGCGTTCCCGTCGTCATCGGCAATCACTACGAGAACTTTCGCGACATTGTGGACTACTTCCGCAGCCGAAATGCCGTGCGCGTCGTCGGACTGGCGGAATTGCCGCTTGTCTTTATGGAGTTGATCGATAGTCCGGAGGAGCGCGAGACCCTTGGCCGAAACGCGTTGGCCGCGCTTGACTCCCAGCGCGGCGCGACCGCCAGAACAGTGGGCGCCCTGGTTCAACTGATGGGCAAGGGCTCCGCATGAATCCGCTCACCGGTCTCTACGGCGCAGGCATCGCTCTGCGGAACACGCTCTTCGACCGCGGCGTGCTTCCCGCATTGCGCCTGGACCGGCCCGTCATCAGCGTAGGCAACCTGTCAGCCGGCGGCTCGGGCAAAACACCTTTTGTGATTGCGCTCGGTGAATTGCTAAAGGAGCGCGACATCCGCTTCGACGTTCTCTCGCGTGGATACCGGCGCAAAACCCGCGGCGTTCTGGTCGTTGATCCCCAGGGCAGCGCCGCCGACTTTGGCGATGAGCCCGTTCTGATCGCCCGGCGCCTGGGCGTTCCAGTCATCGTCGGCGAAAGCCGCTACCAGGCAGGACAACTCGCCGAGCAGAAATTCCAAACCGAACTGCATCTCCTCGACGACGGCTTCCAGCATCGCTCACTGACCCGCGACTTCGAAATCGTGCTCCTGGCGCCTGGAGATCTCGAAGATCGCCTGCTGCCCTCCGGACGCCTGCGCGAGCCGCTCTCCTCGCTCCAACGCGCCGACGCCATCGTGTTGCCGCAAGACCTCACCGCCGGTCATCCCGCGCTGCGTGAGAAGCCCGTCTGGCGCATGACGCGGGAGATCGAAATCACTGGCATCCATCTCAAGAATGTCCTCCGGGAGGGCACGGCTTTCGCCGTGCCGCTCGCGCCCCCCCGGAGTGGGGGCTTTAGCCCCGGCGTCCCTCCGTCCCCCATCGTCTTTTGCGGCATCGCACGTCCCCAGCCGTTCTTCGCCCAGGTGCGCGCCGCTGGGGTCTCTCCGGCCGCCGAGATCGCGTTTCGCGACCACCATGCTTACGATACGAACGACATTCGGCGCCTCGTTGCCATACGGCGCGAATCTGGCGCTGACGGTTTCCTGACCACCGAAAAAGACGCCATCAATCTCGGCCCGCTGCGAGCTGATCTCGAGCCCCTGGCCGTCGCCACCCTGAAACTCACCCTCGACCGTCCCGCTGACCTTGTGGATACCATTCTGGCGAGAATTGCAGAACGAAAGCCGCGCTCATGAGAAAATCATAAGTTCGGCATGACCAAACACGTCAAAGAGAACGACCGCCTGCGCAAGATCGTGGAGGCTTTCCCCAAGGTCACCGTCACCGTCCTCGCCGACCTGGTTGCCGACGAGTTCGTTTTCGGCGAAATCTCCCGCGTCTCCCGCGAAGCGCCCGTGCTGATCCTGAAGCACCGCGATCGCAAAGTCGTCCCCGGCGGCGGCGCCAACGCCATCTGCAACCTCGCCGACCTCGGAGTGAACGTGCTGCCCGTGGGCGTGGTGGGCGAGGACGAACCGGGCAAACTTCTGCTCCGCGCCTTCCGCCACCGGCGCATCCCGGTGAGCGGCGTGCTCAAGGACAAGAGCTACACCACCGTGACCAAGACGCGCATCCTCGCCGGATTCGCCCACACCGCCGGACAGCAAGTCGTGCGGCTGGACCGTGAACCGTCCGAAGGACCAAATTCCCATCTGCGCCGCGAACTCGTGCTCGCCACCCGCGAATATGCCCGCGCTTCCGACGCGCTGCTCGTTTCCGATTACGGCTACGGCGCGGCGACTCCCGCTCTGCTGACGGCCGTCCGCGAAAAGCGCGGGATCGACAAGGTGCCCGTCACGCTCGATTCGCGCCACCGCATGCTGCAGTTTTCCGGCATCACTGCCGCCACCCCCAACGAAGCCGAAGTCGAAGAAACCCTCGGCATCCGAGTGGGCAACGACTGGGACCGGCTGGTTGCCGCCGGAGATCAGATCGTGGGCGAGATGAAGCTGGAATCGCTCCTGATCACTCGCGGCAAGGACGGCATGGTGGCCTTCCCACGCCGCCGCCGGGCGATTGACATTCCCATCTTCGGCAGCGATGAAGTCGCCGACGTAACCGGCGCGGGCGACACGGTGATCGCGACCTTCACCGCCGCCCTGGCCGCGGGCGCCGATACCGAAGAAGCCGCTCATCTCGCCAACTACGCCGGCGGCATCGTGGTCATGAAGCGCGGCACCGCCACCGTCAGCCAGCAGGAACTGCTTCAGGCGCTCGACAAGGCAGCGCCCGTAACGCGACCGCATTGAGCGCCTCCGTCCATCTCAAGATTCTCTCTCGCGACCAGCTTCGGGAACGTGTGGCGGAATGGCGGCGAGCCGGCGCTCGCGTCACCCTCGCCAATGGCTGCTTCGACCTGTTGCACGTAGGCCATGTGCGCTATCTGCATGCCGCGAAGGAACTGGGAGGCAAGCTCGTGGTCGCGGTCAACTCCGATGCTTCCGTTCGCGCACTCAAGGGCGAAGGCCGTCCCCTGATGCTGGCCGAGGAACGCGCGGAAATACTCTCGGCCCTCGCCGACGTGGATGCAGTTGTCATCTTCCCGGAGAACGACGTGCGCGCCATCATCCGCGAAATCTGTCCCGACTTTCACGCCAAGGGCACCGACTACACCGCCGAGGGCGTCCCTGAGCGAGCTGAAGTGGAGGCCTGTGGTGGCCGCGTAGCGATCGTGGGCGATCCCAAGGATCACTCGGCCACCGAGATCATCCGCTCGCGGCTCACACCGCGAAGCTCGTGAGGCAGCCGATAATGATTTTGGGTGGCGCAGAGCCTCGAAACTTCTGAAGTATGACTAACCATGCCCCTCCGTCGGGCCCCCCGCGCTTCGATCGTCTGCTGATCGTGCGCCTCAGCGCGATGGGAGACATCATCCACACCTTGCCCGCCGTGGCCGCGCTGCGCCAGGCCTTCCCCAATGCCACCCTGGGATGGCTCATCGAAGAACGCTGGGCCGAGCTTCTGTGCACGCTGCGCTACCCGCGTTCGGGACGACGTTCCCCGCAGCGTCCGTTAGTGGACCGAGTCCATACCGTGAACACGGCGGCTTGGCGGCGTTCGCTGTTCTCCTTCAACACCTGGCAGCAGATCGCGGTCGGCCTGAGTGAATTGCGCGGAGTGGGTTACGATGCCGCCGTGGATTTCCAGGGGGCTGTGCGCACCGCCCTGCTGGCGCGCTGGTCGGGCGCAGCGGTCGTGTACGGCGACACCCAACCCCGGGAGAACGCCTCCAGTATGTGGTACACGCGCCAGGTGATGACTCGGGGAACGCACGTAATCGAGCAGGCGGTTTCGCTCGCTGAAACCGTCATCCAGCGCCCTGCGCCCGCGCCCAAAGCCCAGTTTCCCGTGGACCCGGACGCGGAGAATAGAATCACCGCCCTGATTGGCGAGACCAGCGATTTCGCGATCCTCAACCCCGGCGCCGGCTGGGGAGCCAAACAGTGGCCGGCCGAGCGCTACGGGCGGGTGGCGAGCGAACTCGCCAAAGATGGTTTGCGTTCGCTGGTAAATTATGGACCGGGCGAAGAAGAACTGGCCGTTGCCGTGGAAACCGCGAGTGCAAGGGCAGCGCGAAAAATTTCCTGTTCCGTCTCCGAGTTGATCGCGCTCACGCGCCGGGCGCGCCTGTTCATCGGTGGCGATACCGGTCCGATGCACCTGGCCTCTGCGCTGCAAGTCCCCGTGGTCGGGATCTTCGGTCCCACGAATCCGGCGCGCAACGGCCCCTTCGGCACGCCCTCGATTGTGTTGCGCAGCGCGATCAGCCTGACCAGTCACGCCCGCCGCAGCGAGCCGGAAAAGGGCCTGCTGGAGATTACTCCTGAAGCAGTAGTCTCCGCCGCGCGACAACTGCTGCAGGGCCGGAATGAGTGAAACCTTGCACTCCGGATCACAATCCGCTCTCGCCACCTGGTCCCGCGTGGCCCGCCGCGTCCGCGTGCCCTTGAGTTTCGCCTTCGCCGTTGCCTATATCTGGCTGGCGCGTCCCACTCGAACCTCCCTGCTCGTGGGCGCTCTCCTGCTGTTGCCCGGGCTAGTGCTGCGCGGACTCGCCTCCGGCCACGTGCAGAAGGACCGGCAACTCACCATGAGCGGACCCTACGCCTACACCCGCAACCCTCTCTATCTCGGTTCGCTGATCCTGGCGGCGGGATTCATCGTGGCCGCCCGCACCTGGTGGATCCTCGGCCTTCTGGTCCTGCTGTTCGCCGCGATTTATGTTCCGGTCATCGCCGGCGAAGAGCGCTACCTGCGTCAGACGTTTCCGGAATATGAAGACTATGCGCGCCACGTGCCCCGCTTTCGGCCCCGCCTGACCCGCTACGGCAACCAGTCGGGCGCATTCTCCTCC
>JACQDD010000223.1 GCA_016201265.1 Terriglobales bacterium
GCAAAGTATGTTCTTGACGTCACAGGTCCTCCTCCCCCATGGTGTAAGGAACAAGGTTGGCAATGTCAGTTCTCGTGGCCTATGTAGACGGCGGCTCGCTGGGCAATCCAGGACCGTCGGGTATTGGAGTGGTGATTGACCGGCCCGAAGGCGCCCCGATCAGAATTTCCAAGTGGATCGGGCATCAAGACAACAATGTGGCGGAGTACATTGCCTTGCTGGAAGCGCTGCAGTGCGCGCTGAATCTGCAGGCTAAGGTACTGCACGTGTATTCCGATTCGGAAGTGGTCGTCCGCCAGATGCGCGGCGAATACGCATGCCGCAGCCCGCGTCTCTATTCGCTGCATTGGATCTGCCGCAAGCTGGCCCGCTCACTGAGCTTCTCCATCAATCACGTGCCGCGTGCGAGCAACGCAGAAGCCAACCGCTTGGCGAATGCGGCCGCGCGCCAGCAAGGCTCCTGAGTTCTAGCCTGCGGTTCCATTCCTGTCACGAACCACTCTGAACTCTCTGCATCCACTGCCAGGCGCCGGAGACGATGTCGGCGAGCGTCCGCGTAGCTTTCCATCCGAGGACTTGCTGGGCGCGGCGGGCATCGGCCACCAGCACCGGAGGATCGCCCGGCCGCCGAGGCCCGACTTTGCGGCGGACGGCGCGGCCGGTGGCGGCTTCGGCCGCGTGGATGACCTCAAGAACGGAATGTCCGCCGCCGGTGCCCAGGTTGAGTGCGACCGAGTCGCCGCCTTTTTCCAGATGCTGCAGCGCGCGGACGTGCGCCTCGGCGAGGTCGCTCACGTGGATGTAGTCGCGAATGCAGGTGCCGTCCGGAGTCGGGTAGTCCGTGCCGAAAATTTGTAGCTCACCAGGGCCGGTGGCGGCGAGGGCAAGTGGAATCAGGTGCGTTTCAGGATCGTGGAGTTCGCCGATCTCACCGCTTTCATCGGCTCCGGCGGCGTTAAAGTAGCGCAGACGGGCCGAGCGGAGTCCGTAGGCCCGGTCGTAGGCCTCCAGCGCATACTCACAAAACAGTTTCGACGTGCCATAGGGATTGACCGGCTGGCGCGGGTTTTCCTCGGTGATCGGAATCTGCGTTGGGACGCCGTACACCGCGCAGGTAGAGGAAAACACGAAGCGGCGGATACCCGCGTCCAACGTCGCATTGAGCAGGGTGAGTGCAGCCTCGACGTTGTTGCGGAAATATTTGCGCGGGTTCTCGACCGACTCTCCCACATACGCGTGCGCGGCGAAGTGCATGACCGCATCCACGCGCGTGAGCACGGAGCGCAGTTTGGGCTCATCCGCCATGTCGCCGTCCACCAGTTCAAATCCTTGCGCCAGGCGGCGGTGGCCGGTGGAGAGATTGTCGTAGAGGATGACCTCGTAGCCGGAACGCCGCAGCGCCCGCGCCGCATGACTGCCGATGTAGCCCGCTCCGCCAACTACCAGGATCGCCAATTTGTTGAGACCTCGCTCTTACGTTGGGCAACTCTCCTATTTGAGCGGATTGAAACATGACTTGCAAGGCGTGCGGTTTCGATTTTCAATCGGAACGGCAGGGGGCGGGCCGAAATGTCCTCGATTACGTCAGAAGAGCAGGTTCGGCGGGAGCAGGCCGGGGCCGGTGGGGAGCCGGAGCTTTCGGTCGTCCTGCCGTGTCTGAACGAGGCGCGCACGCTGCCCGCCTGCATTGCGCAGATCCAGCGGACGCTCGGTGAGAACGGGATCCGCGCGGAGATCGTCGTGGCCGACAATGGCAGCACCGATGGATCGGCGGAGATCGCGGCTTCGCTCGGTGCGCGGGTGGCTCCGGTAGCGGTGCGAGGCTATGGAAGCGCGCTCATGGGTGGCATCGCCGCGGCGCGCGGGCGCTACGTGATCATGGGCGATGCCGATTCGAGTTACGACTTCGGCGATATTCCCAAATTTCTGGAGCAGCTGCGCGCGGGCGCCGACCTGGTGATGGGCAATCGTTTTCGCGGAGGCATCCGGAAAGGTGCGATGCCTTTTCTGCACCGCAATCTCGGCAACCCGGTGCTGAGTTTCCTGGGACGGCTTTTCTTCCGCACGCCTTGCGGCGACTTCCACTGCGGACTGCGCGGCTTCAGCATGGAGGCTTACCGCCGCATGGACCTCCAAACCATGGGCATGGAGTTCGCCAGCGAGATGGTGGTGAAGGCGGCGCTGTTCGGGATGAAGATCGCGGAAGTCCCGACCACGCTTTCGCCCGCCGGCCGCGATCGTCCGCCGCATCTGCGCAGTTGGCGCGACGGCTGGCGCCATTTGCGTTTCCTGATGATGTACAGCCCGCGCTGGTCTTTCCTCTACCCCGGGCTGGCGCTGATGATCTGCGGTTCCGGGGTGGCGTTGTGGCTTTTGCCGGGACCGCGGACCTTGGGGACGGTCACGGTCGACATCCACACTTTGCTCTACGCGATTATGGCCATCCTGATTGGCTTCCAGGCGGTCGCGTTCTCCATCTTCACCAAGGTCTTTGCCATTACCGGAAAGCTGATGCCGGAGGACCCGCGGCTGAACCGGATCTTTCGCCACTTCCGGCTGGAGACCGGCCTGGCCGTCGGCGGGCTGCTGATAGCGGCAGGAGTCGGACTCGGCGTGTATTCGCTGTTTCTGTGGAATGCGCACAACTTCGGGCCCATGGATCCGGCGCGCCTGGTGCGCGTGGTGGCGAGCAGCATTGTGCTGTTCACCTTGGGCGTGGAAATCTGTTTGTCGAGCTTTTTCCTGAGCATTCTCGGCCTGCGGCGAAAGTAGAGGCGGCGAGTTACGCTGGCTGTAGCTGGCTCACGAAATGCAGCGAGCGGTCGAACAGCAAACTCGCGGGCCAGGGATAAAGATGCAACGCATCTTTCCAGATCACCGGAGAGAGCCCCACCCGCTCGAACTCTTGCCGCCATTGTGCATGCCGCCAGTAATTGAACGGCAGGGCCACGCCATGGCGCGCGTTACCAACCCGGTCCATGAAACGCAAGGTGGCGAAGGCGAGCAGTCCCTCGGCGGTGTGATCCTTGATGACGACGCACTTCGCCGCTACCCGCGCGGCCTCGCGCAAAAGCTGCGCGGGCTCTGCGGTGTGATGGAGAACATCAACGAAGACGACCGCGTCGAAGGACTTGTCGGGAAACGGAATGGCCTTTCCGTCGTAGGCCGAGACGGCGATCTGCGGAGTTCCCCGGAGCAGCACTTCGACGCCCTGGATTTGCAAATCAGGACGCAGGCGCAAGATCGCCTGGCTGACTGCGCCGTCTCCGCATCCCACATCGAGCACGCGGCCGCGCTCGGGCAAAAGTGGAGCCAGATGCGCGGCCAGGATGCCTGCGCGCCGGGTCGCAATATAGCGCTGGTGAAGGGAGCCGGTGATGCCGGTCATGGTTTCGGCCTCTCTCATTATGCCAAGGTGCCGTCCGTCAGCCACCCCGTTGTGATACCGGTCACGGATGACTGTGATAGTCAGGCCCGGGAGAAGCCCTTGCAGGCTGAAGAGTTGCACGCCTCAGCGCCCCGAAAGAGCGGGCAAAGCGTGCAGGCCCGGGGCAGGGCACCTGCGCAACCTGCGCTAGAATAGAGGCATTCCGCATGCCCGCCGACAAAATTCTAGTGGTGGATGACGAACGCCTGGTGCGCTGGTCGCTCCGCCAGAAGTGTGAAGAATGGGGCTATCAGGTCATCGAGGCGGAGGCCGGCGAACCCGGTTTGAAACTGGCCCAGCATGAGTCGCCTGACCTTGTGCTGCTCGACGTGCGCCTGCCCGACATCAGCGGTCTGCAAGTACTCGAGCAACTGAAGAAGAACGGCGACGCCCGCGCCGTCATCATGATTACCGCCGACCCGCAGCTCGACGATGTGAAAGTCGCACTCAAACTGGGGGCCTACGACTTCGTCGGCAAACCTCTCGATTTCGAAGAACTCCGGGTCACCATCAAGAATGCGCTGGAGACGTCCCGCCTGCGCTCCGAAGTGCAATCGCTGCGCGGCGAGGTGAAGCGGCGCGCCGGCTATCACGAGATCGTCTCGACCTCTCCCAAGATGACCGAGCTGATGAATTTCGTCCGCAAAGTGGCGGCCAGCGAAGCCACTACCATCCTCGTCCAGGGCGAGAGCGGCACCGGCAAGGACCTGATCGCCAAAGCGATTCACTACGAAAGTGCCCGCCAGGAGCGGCCTTTCGTGGCCATCAACTGCTCGGCCATCCCTGAGACCCTGATGGAAGCCGAACTGTTCGGCCACGAGAAAGGCGCCTTCACCGACGCCAAGCAGATGAAGAAGGGCTTGTTCGAAGTGGCCGATGGAGGAACCCTGTTTCTCGATGAGATCGGGGAACTCTCTCCGTTGCTCCAGGCCAAGCTGTTGCGCGTGCTCGAGGACCAGGTGATCCGCCGGGTGGGCGGCGTGCGCGACATGCAGGTGGATGTGCGCGTCATCGCGGCCTCGAATCGCGACCTGGAAAAAGCCGTACGCGAGAGCCATTTCCGGCAGGACCTCTACTATCGCCTGGCCATTATCGCGATCTTCATCCCGGCACTGCGCGAGCACAAAGAAGACATTCTTCCGCTGGTGGATTTTTTCATCGAGCGTTACAACCGGCGCTTCCGCAAGTCGGTGCGCGGGATCGCCGACGAGACGCGCCGCCTGTTGCAGCAGCACAACTGGCCGGGCAACGTGCGCGAGTTGAAGAACTCGATTGAGCGGGCCATGATTCTTGAGGAGGAATCGCTGCTGCGTCCTGTGTACCTGCCCTTCTCCGTCAGCGAGGCCAGTGCCGGCCTGACTGCCTTTGAGCGCACCGCGGCTCACGAAAGCGGGCAGTCGCTACCCAACGGACGCTTCCTGCCCCGCCTCTACATCCCCGAGGGCGGGACTTCACTCGAGGAAGTCGAGCGCGCCATGGTCGAGCTGGCCATGAAGCAGGCCAACAACAAGCAGACCCACGCCGCCCGCCTGCTCGACATCAGCCGCGACGCGTTGCGCTACAAGCTCAAGAAGTTCGGGCTGGTACCGGGCGACGAGCCGGAATCGGCAGAAGAATCTTCGAAGGAAGTGGGCTGAGGATCTTATGGTAGTCGAGGTCCTTGGTGAACCTTTGTGTCCTTGGTGGTTCAAAATAGAAGCGTGAACCACGAAGGATCACGAAGGAAGGACACGAAGGTTCACGAAGGAAAAGCTTCTCTGGCGCGCGGTGCGGCAGCGGGCGCACTGGTGTAGAATTTGAAAGTCAACCCCGCGCTGCCATCCTCGGCAGCGGATCCGATCGGGACGTAGCGCAGCCTGGTAGCGCACTTGCTTGGGGTGCAAGGGGTCGCGAGTTCAAATCTCGCCGTCCCGACCAATTCAGTTCTCAGTTGTCAGCTCTCAGTTCTCAGCGAAAATCTCCTCGGTCGCGTTGTCGACAACTGCCTCCCGTTCCTGCCAAGATGGTTCCGACATTCTCCGAACCATGCGAACCCTTCACTCTCTGGCGACTGCACTCTGTCTCTGTACATCTTTGGCGGCGATCCAAATGCCCTCAACCCTTAACCTCATGCCGGTGCCGGCGAACATCCAACCGGGAACTGGTCAGCTGGTGATCGATCAGTTGTTCACCGTGGCCGTCGGGGGCGCGAAGGACGCACGGCTTGATCGCGGCGTTCCCAGGTTCCTCGACGAACTCAGCCGCCAGACCGGAATGCCTCTGAACAACCAGCTAGCCGATTCCGCCAAGGCGACGCTGCTGATTCGCTGCGAAAGCGGTGGCCGCAAAGTCCAGGAACTCGGCGAGGACGAATCCTACACTCTCGAAGTCAGCCCGGCGCGCGCGACTCTCACCGCACCGAATCCTCTGGGCCTATTACACGGCTTGCAGACGTTCCTGCAACTGGTCGAGCCGACTCCGGCGGGATTTGCGGTGCCGGTTGTGACCATCAAAGACGAGCCGCGCTTTGCCTGGCGCGGCCTGCTCATTGACGTCAGCCGCCACTTTATCCCGCTCGCAGTGCTGAAGCGCAATCTCGACGGGATGGCTGCCGTGAAGATGAATGTCCTGCACTGGCACCTGTCCGACGACGAAGGGTTTCGCGTCGAGAGCAAGCGGCTTCCCAAGCTGCACGAGCTGGGCTCCGAAGGTCAGTACTACACGCAGGCGGAGATTCGCGACTTCCTGGCCTATGCGCGCGATCGCGGTATCCGCGTGGTGCCCGAGTTCGACATGCCCGGACACAGCCGGTCGTGGGTGGCGGCTTATCCCGAGCTGGCGAGTTTGCCCGGCCCCTACAAAGCGGGCAGGATGGCCAACGCCGATACCGTCATGGATCCCACGCGGGACGGAACCTACAAGTTTCTCGACAAATTCATCGGGGAAATGGCCGCGCTGTTTCCCGACGCCTATTTCCACATCGGCGGCGATGAAGTGAACAACAAGCCGTGGGATTCGAGTCCGAAGATTCAGGAATTCATTCGCGCCCGCGGCATGAAGAACAATCGCGACCTGCAGGCCTATTTCAATCAACGCCTGCTGAAGATCGTGGGCAAACACGGGAAGATCATGATGGGCTGGGACGAGGTGCTGCATCCCGATTTGCCGAAAACGGTGCTGGTGCAATCGTGGCGCGGTCAGGAGTCTCTGGCAGCCGCGGCCAGGCAGGGCTATCGCGGGCTGCTTTCGTTCGGCTACTACCTCGACTTGATGTGGCCGGCCTCGCGGCACTATGCGGTGGACCCGATGGCCGGCGCGGCCGCTTCGCTCAGCCCCGAGGAGGCCAAACGGATCCTCGGCGGCGAGGCCTGCATGTGGGCCGAGTACATCACTCCGGAAACGATTGATTCCCGTGTCTGGCCGCGTCTGGCTGCTATTGGAGAGCGCTTCTGGTCCCCGCAAGCTGTGAAGGACCCGGGCTCCATGTATCAGCGGCTGGATGAGGTGAGCTGGCGTTTGGGATGGCTCGGCCTCACCCACGAATCGAACTACGTGCCCATGTTGCGCCGCTTGGCCGGCGCGGAGGACATCCGGGCCCTGCGCATTCTGGCCGAAGCGGTGGAGCCCACCAAGGACTACACCCGTTCCGAAGTATTCCCGCAGCCTCCGGTCAAGTCTGTGTCGCTGAATCGGCTGGTGGACGCGGCACGGCCGGAGAGTGCGGTCGCCCATCGCTTTGCTGAACTGGTGGAGAAGTACATCCAGAGCGGCTACCAGGATTCAGCTGCCGAGGGGCAAATGCGGTCGTGGCTCGTCCGGTGGCAGGGAAATCATGCCAACCTCAACCCGCTGCTGGAACGGTCGTTTCTGCTGGCGGAAGATGAGCCGCTGTCGGAAGACCTTGCGACTCTGGCCACTGCGGGATTGCAGGCGCTCGACAGCATCGGCAGAAAGCAGACATTACCCGAGGCGTGGCGCACCGAGCAACTGGCCGTGGTGGAGCGGGCTATGAAACCCAGGGCCAACTTGCTGGTGATGGTGGCGCCCTCCATTCAGAAGTTGATTGAGGCTACCCCGCGTCCATAAACAGGCGATTGGGGTACCCATTGATTTACCCCGGCCCGGTGACTCCCGCCCTTGCATTTCCCCGGGGTTTCGGGCAATTCTTGTACGCCGAAAGGAGCACCCGCCATCATGATCAATGTTCTCGTCCGTCATGAAGTGGCCGACTATCCAGCCTGGAAGTCGGTGTTCGAGTCCGCCCTCGACTGGCGTCACAAAAACGGAGAGCGCAGCTGCCGCATCTTTCACAATGCGGGCAACATCAACGACCTCACGCTGCTGTTCGAGTGGGAGAGCCTGGAAGCTGCCCGCGCGTTCATGGGGTCCGAGGAGCTCAAAGCCCGGATGGCCAAAGCCGGGGTGAAGGGCCCGCCGCGAGTCGAGTTCATCACCGAGATGTACACCGTCCGGCGCAGCGCGGCCGATTAGAAATGTGGGGCGGACACTCCTGTCCGCCAACTGCCGCCACACTCCACGCATCCGCGTAGTGGGCTGGGGTCTAGTGGCGCGCGGAAAGTATGTGCAAGATTTCCCGCAGCTCATGCCGCAGGTGCGCCACGTTCAGTGACGGCCGCATCGGGAACGGAAGAGCGGTCTGGTTGCGCTCGGACTTGATTTCTTCCCGCAGTTGCACGCGGGCACCCGCGATCGTGAACCCGTCCTCGTAGAGCAGTTTCTTGATGTGCAGCACCGATTCCACGTCGCGCCTGCGATACATCCGCTGGCCGGTGCTGCTTTTCACCGGCTTCAACTGCGGAAACTCTGTCTCCCAGAAGCGCAGCACGTAAGCAGGCAGCCGGCAGAGGCGTGCGACCTCGCCGATGCGGAAATACAGCTTGTCGGGAATGATTACTTCCGCGCTGCGATGCTTCCTGGCGGCGGATTTCGTCTGGGGACTCATGGCTTGCTCACCGTGGCAGACCAAACACCTGCACTCGCGTTTCTAGCACGGTTGGCCTCGGCGGGACAACTGCTTTTCGTACAGCAGGCTTCAGGCTCTAGGCTTCAGGCTTCAGGCTTCAGGCTTCAGGCTTTGGGTCTTGTTCCTCTCACGGGTTCCTCGCTGTTTCAGTCTCGTGCGGCAGTTCTCGATGTTGCCCCATTGTTTCGATTGAGACTGAGCAAGAAGAAGTAAAAGCCCAGATCCAAAAGCCTGAAGCCTAGAGCCTGAAGCCTGAATGTAAAAGCCTCCGCAGAGGTGCTTCTCTCCGGAGGCCTTTGGGGAAGTTCTGGACGAGCGTCCTGCTCGTTTAGTGTTTCTTTTTCTTGGCGGCTTTCTTCTTCGTTGCCATGAACTGTATCCCTCCGTTTGAACGATTTTGTCTCCCAAGGTTCTCGACAGGGCACCTTGTTGCCCGAGCTACTCAACTTGTGGTATGAGCAGCATGCCTACCACAAGATATTGCCATTCGAATACGATTTGTCAATAAAAATCTCACTGCCATTAGCAGATTGGGTGACTTCGTGCTCCCGCTTCTGCCTCCGCCGCATGTGCGATAATTTTCCGGGGACACCGCATTCATGTCAGAACACAAAGTTTTCTGCGCGAAGTTGAAACAAGAGCTGCCCGGTTTGGCGGAGCCGCCGTTCGATTCCGACCTGGGGCAGAAGATCTACGAACAGGTCTCGCAGCAGGCCTGGAGCCAGTGGACGGAGTACTGCAAGATGCTCCTGAACGAGTATCGCCTGAACCCGGCGCGCAAGCAGGATCAGGAAGTCATCGTGAAGCAGATGGAACAGTTCTTCTTTGGTGAAGGCGCAGCCCCGCCCGCGCAGTACGTCCCGCCGGCGCATTGAGAGCTTTTCCCGTGAAGTTACAGGCAGGTTACTGGGTGGTTACCTCGGGCCGCCTCGGTGTTCTCTGATTCATCACCTCGTAACAATTTTTCGAAACAATTGAGATCGTGAACTCGCATGTCTATGACGCGCTGATCCTGTCGGACCTGCACCTGGGCGCGGACATGAGCCGGGCTCGCGAAGCCATGCGCGTCTTGCAGGAGAATCAGTATCGCCGCCTGATCCTTAACGGCGACATTTTCGCCGACCTGAACTTCGCCCGCCTGAAGAAAGAGCACTGGAAGTTTCTGGGCTTCATTCGCAAGCTCTCCAACCCCAAGCGCAACGTTGAAGTGGTGTGGGTGGAAGGGTGGAAGGCAACCACGACCACGGCCTTACCGAGATCATGTCTCACCTGGTGGGAGTGCGCGTATACCAGGAATATGGCTGGGAATACCAGGGACTGCGCCACATCGCGGTCCATGGACATCAGTTCGACAGCTTCGTGGTCAACAACGTCCGCTTCAACTACCTGTTCGGCACGCTGCTCTACCTGCAACTGCAGAAGTGGGATTCCAAGAGCAAGGTGCTCACCCGCTTTCTCGACCGCCTGAACACGCGTTGGTTGCGCCTGTCGTCGAAAGTCGCGGCGGGAGCGCTGGCGCACGCCGGGCAGCATAAGGCCGCGCGCATTTTCTGCGGACACACCCATGCCGCCCTGCACCGGCAAGAAGATGGCGTTGACTACTACAATTCTGGAAGCTGGATTGATGCCCGTCCGACCTACATCACGGTCGGCGAGGAAGGAGTCGAGATCCATGAGTACATCGAGCGAGCTGACGATCGTCATTCCGGCGAAGAACGAAGCGAGGCTGATCCCGAAACTTCTGAATTCGCTGGCGAGGCAGGACTATCCGAAGATGCCGAGTACGAGGGTGTTGGTCGCTGACGCCAACTCCACCGACGGCACGCGCGAGATCGTACTGTGTTTTCGCGATCGCCTGCGAGTCGAGGCGATCCCCGGAGGCATGCCTTCGGTAGGCCGGAATAACGGGGCGCGCCAGGCGGACACGAAGTATGTGCTGTTTCTCGACGCCGATATCGAACTGGCTTCCGACTCGCTGATCCGCCGCGCGGTCGAGGCCGCGCAGGAAAAGCATCTGGAGTGCCTGACCACCAACATCCTATGCCGCGATGGTAGCCTGACCGACAAGCTGTTCTACGCCGCCAACGACTTCTTCCAGTATCTTTCGTGCCTCCATCGTCCGTTTAGCACCGGCATGTTCATGATGTTCGAGACCGAAAAATTCCGCAGGCTAGGCGGTTTCGACGAGCGTGTTCATTTCGCCGAAGACTACCGGCTCAGCAGCCAGGTGGAGCGGCGCAAGTTCAAGATCGTTCGCGGCGGCGTTCTTACCACCAATCGGCGCTTCCAGAAGATGGGCCACCTGCGCGTGGGCTGGCTTTTCTTGTGGACGGCGATGAATTTCTGGAATGAAAACCACTTTCTTCGCGATCACCACTATTGGGTGGAAAGAAAAGGCTCTGGGCTTTA
>JACQDD010000224.1 GCA_016201265.1 Terriglobales bacterium
AGCGGCTGTTCCATGGAAGGGCCTCTGTCGGTGGCGGTGGCCAGCGTTGTCGAGCGGCTTCGAACTGAGAAGGCGACGGTGAACGCGACATGAACATAGACCTCACACGGCAACTGATATCTTTCGTCGGAGCGCTGCTGATCCTGATCGCTTATGTTGGTCATCAGATGGGATGGATCCACTCCCGACGCGTGGCGTACAACGTGATGAACGCCGTGGGCTCGGCGATCCTCGCCTGGATCGCGTTCCACCCTTTTCAGATCGGCTTTGTCGTGCTCGAAGGCGTTTGGACCGTGATCAGTGTGTGGGCCCTCCTGCGGCCTCGTCAGGCGTGAGTCTCCAATGAACACGCGAACGCGCACCGACGTGTTGTTGCTGGTAGCGTTCTGCGGCTTCCTGTTCTTCTACGGCCTCGGATCGTTTGGGCTGCTCGGCGCCGATGAGCCCCGCTATGCGCAGGTTGCGCGCGAGATGCTCGAGCGGCGCGACTGGATCACTCCCACACTGCAGGGAAAGCCGTGGCTGGAAAAGCCGGTCCTGTACTACTGGCAGGCCATGGTGGCGTATTCCGTCGCCGGCGTTAGCGATCGGGCCGCGCGGCTACCAGCGGCTGTAGATGCGGTCTTAATGATCGCGGCTCTCTATTTGTTCCTGCGCCGGTTCCGTCCCGGCTCCGAGATTGACGGGGCGCTGATCGCGGCCGGATGCGCGGGCACAATCGGTTTCGCGCGCGGCGCATCCACCGATATGCCGCTGGCCGCCATGTTCGCGATCGCGCTGCTGGGTTGGTACGCATGGTATGAGGCAAAGACGCGGATCGGCCTCGCGGTTTTCTACCTCTTTCTTGCCTTGGCGACGCTGGCCAAGGGGCCCGTGGCGCTTTTTCTTGCCGGGGCCATTCTCCTGATCTTTGTCGCGATGAAGCGCGATTGGCGAGCCTTGCCCGGAACGTTGTGGCCCCCGGGCATCGTACTGTTTCTTGCGGTCGCCTTGCCCTGGTATGTGGCGGTGCAACTCCGTAATCCGGAGTTCCTCCGCGTCTTCATCCTCCAACATAATCTCGCCCGCTTTGGCCAGAATCTGTACCACCATCGCCAGCCCTTCTGGTTCTACATACCGGTTCTTTTGCTGGCGCTGATGCCTTGGACGTTGTGGCTGATCCTCGCAGTAGTGGAGAGATTGCGACTGATCTGGTCCGAGAAAAAGGAAGCTTTTGCGACTGCCGAAGATTCGTGGCAATTGTTCCTGCTGATCTGGCTGCTTGTTCCCGTTCTTTTTTTTGGCGCGTCGCAATCCAAGCTCCCGGGGTACATTTTGCCTTCCCTCCCCGCCGGAGCCCTGCTCGTTTCCGAATATTTGCGTACCCGGCGGAGGGAAGACATAAGGGTTTCGCCGTGGCTGGCGGGAACTCACGGAGTTCTATGCGGACTTCTGGTCTTTGCCGCGCTGGCCGCACCCGGCATTCAGATGAATCACCGCCTGGTACCGGGGACGGGAACGTACGTGGCGGCAGGAGTAGCTGTCCTCGTCATGCTGGGAATTGCGGCGGTCCTGGCGCGGGTGGGGCTTCGCCTGTTACGGCCCGCGACCATGATTCCCATCGTGGTCGGGGTGGCGGCGCTGTTACGGCTGGCGGCTCCGCTGGTTGACGCTGCACAATCGGCGCGTCCGATTGCGCAAAGCATCCAGGCCTTTTCGCACGAGGCGGTGCCGGTCGCGCTCTATCACGCGAGTCGCCAGCAGGAATATGGGTTGGAGTTTTATCTCAATCGCCGGGCACTGCGTTATGAAGGCGGGCAGGCGCCGCGCGAGGGCCACGTGCTGGTCGTGGCTCAGAACTCGCAAGCTCAGTTCGGCGAGTTTTTGCGGGGACGCAAAGTGTCGTATCTGACCAGCATCCCAGCGCAGAAACTGGAACTGTACTGGGTCGGCCCGAGCCAGTGAAACTTCAACCTGCTAGACTGCCAATCGGAGCCTCCGAGCTTGGAAATCCTCGATCTCAGGCACTTTTCTTCGGCTGATCTTCGTCCATTGCTGGAAGATGAGATCGCAATTTGGGCGCAGCTTCTCTCCTGGGACTACTCCGGCTCGGCCGAGATGATTCTCCGTTATTTGGACTCCAAGATTCTGCCCGGTTATGCGGCGATCGAGCGCGGCAGCGTCTTCGGATATTCCTTTTTTGTTTATGAGCAAAGCAAGGGCGTCATCGGCGACTTGTTTGTCCGGGACGGAGGGCGCACCCCGAACCGGCACGAAGTGGAAGAGCGGCTGCTCACGCACGTCATCGAAACGCTGCAGCAGTCACCGGGGATCCACCGCGTCGAGGCGCAGTTGCTGGCGCATGACACCGGGGAGGTGGTGCGGCCGTTTCTGCAGCAGGGCTTCAGCCGTCATCCTCGCGTCTTTATGACCATGGAAATCCCCAAGCAGGGGCTGGCGGGTCCCGCGCTCAAACCGGATTTCGAGATCCGGCCCTGGTCGGAGCAGGAATACCAGTCGGCCGCGGCCGTGATTACCGCCGCCTACCGCGGACACGTGGACGCCGACATCAACGACCAGTACCGGACTCTGAGCGGCTCGCTGCGTTTCCTGAACAACATTGTGCGATTTCCCGGATGCGGAATTTTCGATCCGCAGGCTTCGTGTCTGGTTTTTCAGAAGTCCACCCGCACACTCATCGGCCTGATCTTGTGTTCGCAGGTGCGCCCGGACGTGGGCCACATCACGCAGGTCTGCGTGCTGCCGGAATACCGATCGAGCGGCCTGGGTGAGGCGTTGCTGGCGGCAACGACAAGAAATCTGCGTGACCGGCAGTTCCGCTCCATCTCGCTGACCGTGACCGAGGCGAACTCCCGCGCCATCGCCTTGTACAAACGCATCGGCTTCATGTCGAGCCGGGTGTTCGATGCGTTTGTGTGGGAAGGGTGAGGCGAGCACCTGGCATTTAGCACTTGGCACTTAGCCAACCTTCGTGCCGCTTGTTAGAATCCGGCCCCTGAGGTTGTGCGCGAGGGCCATTCTTTCGCCTCGCTGGGGCTTCACAATTCCGCGCTTTTCACCCACGGCTTACGCCCTGGGCTGCATTCTGACGCCGCAGGAACGGCCCTCCCTTCACTTCTTCAACAGGGATAGCCACAACTCGGATTCCGGAAAGACGTCCGAGCTTTCTCGCGGCTGGCGCTCTTTCAATGCGTTTCG
Source organism: Terriglobales bacterium (assembly GCA_016201265.1). Classification (GTDB taxonomy): domain Bacteria; phylum Acidobacteriota; class Terriglobia; order Terriglobales; family Acidobacteriaceae; genus Acidiflorens. The sequence goes on from JACQDD010000224.1 coordinate 3,199, forward strand.
TTGAGCGTGTACTCGAAGTCGTACGAGTGCTTTCCGTCAGCGATCTTGATCGTCATCTTGCCCGCGAGGCCGACGAGTTCGCCGGCGCCAGAGTCCGGTACCACTGTGATAGTTAGTTGCGGTGTGCCGCGGGTCATGGTGCCACTGTGCTGGAGTACAAAGGTGCCGCGACGACCATGAAGAGTTCCGCTGACGCGCTCGATAGCCACGTATCCGGCCGAACCCTTGACGCTGGTGCCGGCGGTCAGCATCTCGCCCTTGCTGGTGGCTTCAAGATCGCCGTGGAACTGTTTGTCAATGGAGATCCTGCCGAGGGTTGCGTCGGTACTGTCATCTGTCGCTTGAGGGACCAACTTGACTTCAAACGTTCCGCTTGCGCGAGTCGTCATGACAGCTTCCTTGTGGACTGCAGGTGGAACCGGAGGAGTGGTTTGAGTATGGGCCGAGGAGGCGACGCCAAGGGACAGACAGAGGCCCACGATGACACCAAGTCCAGCGCGAGATCGATTTTTCAAGCTTGTTCGGTTGTGCACGCTGATTGACTCGAACGCCGGTTCTACCGCCGCAGCAGCCACATCACCCACCCCGCTGCGAACACTCCGCCGACGAACAACGCAAAGCAGTAGAGCCCGTAGCGGATCTGCTCCATGACAGTGTTGCGCTGCGTGATGCCGAAGACGACGGACGCGAACAGCGCGAACAACACGGCGGCACTGAAGTGCGACAGAGTGAACGTCACGGTTTTTTCCCCAGCGCGATGTGGTGGGCGTCGGCGACCGCGATGAAGTTCAGCAGTCCGGCCACGATCAGATACTTTGTCCCATAGTCGGCGGTGGCTTGCGCGATGGCGCCGTGCCCCCAGTCAAAGATGCGGGCCAAAATGTACAGCCCTCCCGCGCCCACGTCGCCGATAAACCCGAGAATGTCCAGGATGTCTCCGCCGTTCGGGAGGTAGATTCGGCCCTGCATCCCCAGTCCCAGCAGGAACATGGACAAAACTGAAACCATGAGCAGAACGCCCCGCACGTAGCGCTTCTGGATGATGTGTCCGGCGCCCGGAATTAGCCAGCCTACGATGGGGGCAACGATGGCCATGGTGGTAAGCGGGTAGTCGGCCGCCGGGCTGGCCGCGTTTGCTGTTTTTTCAGTGGGGGTCTTGGCCATTCAGATCGTCACGATCTCGTGTTGGATTTTACCAGTGACCTCGGCCCTGTCCGGGCGCACCAGCACGTTGACCTCGCTGCGTACTCCGAACTCGGGCAGATAAATACCGGGCTCAATCGAAAAACAGGAGTTGGGAAGGATGCGGCGCTCGTCGTGAATCTCGAGGTCGTCCATGTTGGCGCCGTTGGCGTGGACTTCGGTCCCGATAGAGTGCCCAGTGCGGTGAATGAAATATTCGCCGTACCCGGCCTTCCTGATGTGACCGCGGACGGCGCGGTCCACCTCCCAGCCGGCGATCGGCCGACCGGCAGAGACCGCATCCAGCACGGTTTTTACTCCGACGTCGCGACCCTCGCTCACAATCTTGAAGATTTCCCGGTGGCGATCGCTGGGCTTGCCCACCACGCCCGTCCAGGTGATGTCGTAGTACACCGCACCCGGAGTGTTCTTCTTGGCCCAGACATCGAGCAGGACGAAATCGCCCTCGCGGATCGGCACCGGATGCTTGGCGCTGGGCTCGTAGTGCGGGTTGCCGCTGTTGGCGTTCACGGCCACGATCGGCGGATCATCGGTGACCATATTCTCGCGTTGGAAGGCCTCCATGAACCACTGCTGGATTTCGTGTTCCTGGGTGCCGCCGTTACGCACGCGCCGCCCGATTTCCTGAAAGGCTTCGGCAGTCACCTTGTCAATAATGTCGCGGGCAGCAAAGTGGGTGCCGATCTGCGCATCGTTCAAGGTCGCCTCGAACTGGGCGATCAGATCCTGCGAACTGACGACGTTCTTGCCCAGCCCGCGGATCAGGTCCACCGTCCCGGCATCCACCAGCGAAATGGTAAATACCAGGTTGTTGGGCGAGTACTGCATGGCGATATCGCGGTGCGAAGCCAGCAGTCCCTTCATGCTGTCGAATAATTCCTGCCATCCGGAGTACAGGCATTTCGTGCCGGGCAGGGTGTCCAGGTGACCCGCCTCGATCTTGTGGACCAGCTTGGTGGGCTCACCCTTGGCCGGAATTAAATAGAACCAGCGCCGGGTGACCATGAGCCCATCGGGCAGCCCGAGCACGCGATAGGCGATCGGGTCGCGATGGTGATGGTCATAGAAGAGCCAGGCGTCGATGCTGCGCTCGCGCAAGGCTTTCTGGATGGCCGAGAGGTCCATAGACAAAGGGTTATTCTACACGAACGTAGCGCGGCGCCTCGCCGGCACATCGTAGCTGTCTGTCTTTGTGGTACAAAATACTGTTAATGCCAATGTACGTCTCTGGCAGTTCCATCCCGCCTGAACCCGGTGCGCCGTGCTGAGGGCTTTGTTCATCGCCCTGTCGGAGAGCCGGTCGCTCCGGAACATCGCCGAACGATCCCGCATCGGCCAGCGCACTTCCAGCCGTTTCGTCGCCGGCACGCAGGTGGCCGACGCCGTTCGCACCGCTGCGGCCGTCAACCAGTTCGGTGCGGGCGTCTCCATTGACAACCTCGGCGAGAACGTCACCAACGCCGAAGAGGCGCAGGCGAGCGCGCAGCTTTACCATCATCTGCTCGACGAAATCGCGGCCCGCAAACTCAACGCCAACATCAGCCTCAAACTGACGCACATGGGGCTGGACGTGGACGAATCTCTCGCGCACGAGCTCGTTCGCGGATTGGTCGCCCAGGCCACCAGCATGGCGCCAAAGAACTTCGTGCGGGTGGACATGGAAGGGTCTGCGTACACGCAGCTCACGCTCGATTTTGTTCACGAATTGCATCGGGTGCCGGGAAACGCGGGATGCGTCGGCGCGGTCATCCAGTCGTACATGCACCGGGCGGAAGCGGACATCGAGAGGCTGCTCGCCGACGGCATTCGCATCCGGCTGTGCAAAGGAGCCTACAAGGAGCCTCCGGAGATCGCCTTCCAGAAGAAGTCCGAGGTGGACGGAAACTACGTGAAGCTGATGAAGATCCTGATGAAGAGCGGGATCTATCACGGCTTGGCTACCCACGACGAGGCCATTATTAGAGAGGCCAAGGCCTTCGCCATACGCGAGAACATCCCGCGTAACACTTTTGAATTCCAGATGTTACACGGAATCCGCCGCGACCTGCAGCAGGGCCTGGTCCGCGACGGCTGGGGCATGCGGGTCTACATTCCCTTCGGGACCGAGTGGTATCCCTACCTGATGCGTCGGCTGGCGGAACGTCCGGCAAACGTCCTGTTTATTGCCCGGAACCTGCTGCGGGCTTAGACCGGACACGGCCCGACCGAGGTCGCTGACCGAACTGCTTCTTTTCCAGAAGGAATTTTTCCCGGCGTGTCGTTCTATAGGGTGGAAACCGGCTCGGCTGGATTCAGAGCTTGCCCCCTCGGCTTAGTGCTTGACTCCGGCGTGGGTTCCAAGGGTCCGTGGCTCGCGAAGTTTTGCATTGCTGACCCCGGGTTTCCAATTATCCTCCGCGTCGTCAAGGGGAAGGGCGGCGCGGGGGGTTTTTGTTTTGGAGGGACAGGCTTCCAAGTCACCGGCACCTTGAAAGTCTGCCTCGACTTGAGGAAAATCATGAAGAAAATGTTTCGATTTCTGTTGTGGATGTTGCTGTTAACCGCAGCATTAGGCTTTGCTCAATCAACCACCGGCATTGTGCCCTACTCCAGCTACACACCACACCAATACGACACCATCAGCAATGCCGATCTCGGTATGACTGTGACGGCCCCCGTGCGCTCTAAGGGCGGCCCAATTCCGTTCCAAGCGAATCTGGTACTGAATCACAATGTCTCCATCTCAGGTGGCTCAACTCAGGTGATCCCTTATTTCGCGCTGCTGATTGCTGGAACCGGGGCCACCTCTTTTCTGGTGACGCACAGCACCTGTCCTTACCAACCACCAAACCCTCCAGGGCCTACCGATCTCTATCACGGATTCAAGTTTACAGACGACACAGGTGCGGTACACGACTACTCCACTACCATTAAGTTTGACACCGCAGGGTGCCTGAACAACGACGAGACCACGGATGCAATAGAAACTAACGGATCAGGACTGCACGGCATCGTAGCGACAAACCCTGACGGTAGTTTTTACTTTGAAGTGACTGATCTCAACGGCAATGTCATTGGGGGCAACACTCTCGTAACGGATGCCAATGGCAACACTCTGTCCGGGACACTGACGGTGGCACGACTCGGGCATACACAGATTCAATGGGGCAGGTTGCGTTAACGTCCACTCATGGATCTTATGGTCCCCCACGCGGTGCTGACACCTACACTTATCAGGACGCTAACGGCGTCAACCAAACGGTCAGCGTCAATTATTTGGCGTACACCCAGCAGACAGCTTGGGGATGCGTTACGGGAGACATTGCGCCGACCTCGGTGAGTTTTCCTTCCAGCGTCTCTTGGCCTGATGGCACGTCTTTGTCGCTCACGTACGAGCATGGAGCAGGCACCAACGCGGGAACAGTCACGGGGCGCATAGCATCCCTGACGCTGCCCACAGGGGGTACTGTTTCTTACACGTACAGCGGAGGCAGCAACGGCATCAACTGTCTCGACGGCTCGCCCGCTACGATGACTCGAACAGAAAACGGTCAGACGAGAGGGTGTAAATAGAACTGTGTAAACGGCCATGGGAGGAAGAAAATAGGAGACCCCATGGCAATCGACAAGAAGTTGATCGACCAACTGCTCACCGACTACAAGAG
>JACQDD010000230.1 GCA_016201265.1 Terriglobales bacterium
CCGAATAAAGAAGCGCGCTGCCATCTGCCGAAAGTTTGCTGACAAAGCAATCGGACTGATAGAGCCCCGGCGGCGGAATCGTTTGAGTGGTTGGAAAACCTGTGGAGGGTTCCGTCTGACCGAGCAAATAAATCTCCCCGGTCGGGGTGACTCTCACATCATTGACTTGATCTAATCCCGTGCCGCCCAGGTAGGTGGCGAAATCAATTTGCGGGTCAATCACCAGCGGCAGGGATGCATCGTAAGAAGCGAGTTGGAAAATTGCCTCGCGCTTGCTTTTCCCAGTAAGGACATAGCCGCCTGCGATTTCCGTGCGCAGGCCGTTGCGCTCCTGGTAGATCAGCGGTTTCTTCAGCCGCACTTCTTCGCCAGAAACGCGCAGGGACAGTTCGTCGTGTTCCGTGAGCGTGATCTTTTCCGCGCCGGAAAAGGAGAGCCGGATCTGGTTCGGATCGGCGTGCGGTGCGACCACGAAATCGAACTCGAGCCGCTTCTCGTTGCCGTAGTACTCGAGCGCAATTCCGGGATACACCTCTGCATACTTCACGCGTTTGTAGGTGGCATTGCCTCTGAGTGGCCCCGTCTGTCCGCCGGTGGCGTAGAAGATTTTCCCGGGAAGCGGCTCCTCGCCGGAGATGCGGGCGGGGTTTGCTCCGGCGAGCCTCATTCGCAGCACAGTGGTGTCCCGCGACTTGCTGACTTTCGGACCTCCTGACCTCTGGACTTCCTGATGTCCTTTCTTTTGCAACGCCAGCACCGCTTCGTTCTCGGTCAGGAACAGGGTGTAGCCGCGGCCGCGAGAGAGGAACTTCACGCGGGAGTCGCTCTGCCCGCGGTTCTCCTCGAAGGACATGGGCAACTGGCCAAGTTTCGCAAGCTCTTTTCCTGTTGGGCGCGAGGAGTGCGACTGAACAGCCTTTACGGAGGGCTTTTGCGCGCGGCCCGCAGCCGTCGGGTCCGTGTGGGTCTGGGCGAAGAGACTCGGAGCCAGCAAAAAACCTGCGGCGAGCACATAAGCCGCCACCAGCATCTTTCGCAGCACTTCATGCCCGGCGTTCATGTTTCCCTCCCGCTGCTGACTCCTGTGCGAAGACACGACCCGCTCCGAGAATCAGGAGAAGTACATGTCCACCGTGACCTGAATGAGCTGTCCGGCCGCAACGGGAATGGGGGTCAAAGTGGTCTTCGTAAAATTTCCCCCCCCCGCTTGGGGATCCAACGCACAAGCCGCGGGTGAAACAGTGCTGTCACAGAGAACAAACCTGGTAGAAACA
>JACQDD010000231.1 GCA_016201265.1 Terriglobales bacterium
ACCTCGGCGGCGTAGAGCTTGGCCATCGAGGATTCAAGCGTGGTCTTTAGGCCCGCGTCTTTCATGGAGGCGGACCGCATCGTCAGCAGGCGCGCGGCTTCGATTTCCGTGGCCATGTCGGCCAGCTTCCACTGAATCGCCTGGAATTCGCTGATCGCCTTCCCGAATTGCTTGCGCTGTTTGGAATACTTCAGCGCAGCCTCGTACGCCCCTTCGGCCATACCGAGCGAGAGCGCGGCGATCGAGATGCGTCCGCCGTCGAGCACACGCATCGCGTCAATGAAACCGTTCCCTTCTCCGCCGAGCAGACTCTCCGCCGGCACCAAACAGTCTTCGAAGATCAGTTCCGAGGTATCGCTGGCGCGCAGTCCGAGCTTGTTCTCTTTCTTTCCCGGACGAAATCCCTTGGCATCTTTCTCTACAGCGAACGCCGAAAGCCCGTGGGTATGGGCCGCGCGATCGGTCACCGCCAGCACCACCAGCACATCGGCATAACTGCCGTTGGTGATGAACGTCTTCGTGCCATTCAGCACCCATCCGCCCCGCGCCTTAGTGGCCGTCATGCGCGCGCTGCCCGCGTCCGATCCCGACGACGGCTCGGTCAACCCCCATGCGCCGATGTACTCGCCGGTCGCCAGCTTCGACACGTATTTCTTCTTCTGTGCTTCGTTGCCCGCCAGAAAGATGTGGTTCGAGCAGAGAGACGTGTGCGCCGCTACGATGATGCCGACCGACCCATCCACGCGTGAGAGTTCCTCGATCGCGGTGACGTACTCCACGTAGCCCATGCCCGCGCCGCCGTACTCCGGCGGGAAGATCATTCCCAGCAGGCCGAGCTTGCCCAGTTCCTTGATGGTTGCCAGCGGGAACTCGCTGGCTTCATCCCACTTCATGACGTGGGGCGCAATCTCGCGCTGGGCAAACTCGCGCACGCTCTTCTTCAATTGCAATTGCTCGTCGTTCAGCTGGAAATCCAATGCTCTCCACCTAGTCTTCCCGTTTCCGCTTGAGACTTGTCATCCCGAGCGAAGCGAGGGATCTGCAGTGTGGTTTGCATCTGCAGTACAGCCAGAAAATGTCGCTGGGATGCCGCGCGCGGGGACGGCGCAGAGACTGGCGCCCAACTTGTCATTTAAGCATGACTGGTAGCGAGGAACGAAATTCTCGTACCGACCGGTTGGTTACGAGGGGTTGTGGAGTCGGCGTCTCGCCGGCTGTCCTCAAGGGCACTCTGCCTCACACCTCGGCACAGGAGCCGCGCTACTTCTTCTCCGCTCCGAAGATCCTGCGCGCCAGCCAAACCGGCGCAACGAAGACATGCACCGGATTGGTCAGAAACGCCGGCTTATTCCCTTCGATCAGGTGGCCCAGCCAAGCCAGGGCAAAGGCAGTCGGGATCAGCAGCAACGCGATCACCCAGTGCCACCAGACCACGATGATTGAAGAAAACCCAACCGGTATGGCGATCATATGCAGGGCGCGATTGACGGGATGGTTATGCGCGCCGTCGTAGTGCGAATACAGTCCCATGTTTCACCCCACCGGCAACGCCGGACCCGCAGAATTATATCCCCGGGTCGGGTTTCCCGGAACGGCACAAAGCCTTTATTTAGCGTATCCTCAGGAGCTTTCGCCGGCTGGAATACCGGGGTATACTGCTAGACCATCGGGGTGCTTGGTCCTCGAACTCCCCTCGACGACCTTGGGCAATCGCCTCCTCGTTGCACAGGGGCCGAGGCGCTCCGGTAGCTGGCTCTCCGTACCAAGGCCGTCCCCATGGATCAGCGCGACAACAGGGCCAACGATTCCGACAGCCCAACGATGCCTGGAACCGGTCTGCCCGGGGAGCACGTGGGCGCCGCTGCCCAGACGCCGCCCCCTCTTTCCGACGCGGTCACCATGCCGCATCAGAGCCCGATCCCCGGCAGCCGCCCAGTGGCTCCGTCGAGTTTCCCATCTTCGGTCGCCGCCAGCAGCATTTCCGCCTTTTTGGGCCTGCAGCCGGGCGTGGTGTTCGGCGGTCGCTACGAAATCCTCCGTGTGCTCGGACAAGGCGGCATGGGCGCCGTGTACCAGGCACGCGATCGCGAACTCGACCGCCTGATTGCGCTCAAGGTCATCCGTCCCGAACTGGCCACCGATCCTGCCATCCTGCAACGTTTCAAGCAGGAACTGATTCTCGCCCGCAACATTACGCACAAGAATGTTGTCCGCATTTACGACCTGGGCGAAGCCGACGGTATTCGCTTCATCACCATGGAATATGTGGATGGCGAAGACCTGCGCACCATGTTGCGGCACCACGGCAAGTTCTCCAGCGCGGGAGCCATCCCCATCATCGAGCAGGTCTGCCGCGCCCTTGACGCCGCCCATTCCGAGGGCGTCATCCATCGCGATCTGAAGCCGCAGAACATCATGCGCGACAAGCAGGGCCGGGTCGTGGTGATGGACTTTGGCCTGGCCCGTTCGCTCGGCGATTCCGGCATGACCCAGACCGGCGCCATCGTCGGCACCATGGAGTACATGTCGCCCGAGCAGGCGCTGGGTTCGCCGCTCGACCAGCGCTCCGACATCTTCAGCGTCGGCCTGATCTTCTATGAGCTGCTGACGGGCAAGTCCCCCTATCATGCGGACACCGCCATCGCCAGCCTCATGAGGCGCACGCGCGAGGTTGCCATCCCCGCCTCCGACGTCGACAACTCTGTTCCCCGATCGCTGAGCGCGATCGTCAGCCGCTGCCTGGAGCGCGAGCCCGCCAACCGCTACCACTCCGTGGTCGAACTGTTACAGCAATTGAAGGTTTGGGAGGCCAACCCCAACATCAGTGCCGAAGCGCTGTCGAAGATGATCCCGCATCCGATCATCCATCCTTCACGCTTTAAGCTCGATCTTCCCGGCGAGCGCTGGATGTGGCTCGCCGGAGCTGTGCTGGTGATCGCTATGGCCGCTTTTGTCGGGCGCACCCTGCTCAACCGTCCCGGCCCGCGGACAGAGCAAAGCGTCAAGGGCATTCCGGCTCTGAGCCAGGGAAAATACGTTGCCATTCTTCCCCTGAAGATTGTCGGGGATGAGAAAGCGCTCGGTTATGTGGGGGATGGTATCCAGGAAGCGCTCGCCGCCAAGCTATTTCAGCTTAAGGAAGTCCACCTCGCATCCTCCTCGGCGGTGGAGAAGGTTGCCACCAAAGATACTCCTCTTTCCAAGCTGGCCCATGAACTCGGCGTTAACCTCATTTTGCAGGGGATGGTGCAGGGCAATAACGACAAGTTGAGCGTGATCCTCACTCTCTATGATGCCGCCACCGGCAACCGGCTCTGGAGCCAAGAATTCCCAGGAATCCCGCAGGACCTGCTTGCCCTCGAAGATCAAATCTACAGCAGTGTGGTCAGCGCTCTGGCCCTCAAGCCGAGCAACGAAGAACTCGCCCGCACCGGAGCCCACCCCACCGAAAACGTGAAGGCCTACGATCTCTATCTGCAGGGACGCAACGTTCTGCGCAACAGTCACAATACCGCCGAGATGCGGCAAGCGGGATCATTGTTTGAACAGGCAATCGAAAAGGATTCTAACTTCGCCCTCGCCTACGCCGGGCTCGCCGACGCCAGTCTCCGCCTCTACGGCGAAAGTAAGGAGAGCATCTGGGCGCAGAAGGCCACCCTCGCCGCACAGCAGGCCGAGCGGCTCTCCAGCACGTTGCCGGAAGTCCATTTTTCTCTCGGCAGCGTGTATTCCACCACCGGCAAGAACGCCCAGGCCATCACCGAACTGAAACGCGCGCTCGAACTGGCGCCCAACTCGGATGAGGCCTATCGCCGCTTAGGCGACGCCTATCTCGCCAACGGACAAAGCGACGACGCCATCGTGGCTTACCAGAACGCCGTCTCAGCGAACGCTTATTTCTGGTTGAATCACAACTCGCTCGGCACTGCCTATTTCAACCGTGGCGACACTGCCAAAGCGCTCCCGTCTTTTCAGAAAGTTGTCGAACTGGCCAGCGACAATCCGATGGGCTACGAAAATATCGGCTCGATTTATCTGCGGGAAGGAAAATGGATGGAAGCCATTCCTCAATTCCAGAAAGCGCTCACCATTGCGCCCGATTCCTTCAGCTATTCCAACTTGGGGACGGCGTACTTTTTTCTGAGAAATTATGACGAGTCCGTAAAGATGTATGCCAAGGCCACCGAGATGACTCCCAACAGCGAGGAGCTCTTCGGCAATCTTGGGGATGCCTACCGCTGGTCCGGCCACTCCGATCAGGCTGCTGTCGCTTACGACAAGGCCATCTCCCTCGCCTTCCAGCAGCTGCAGGTGAACCCGCGTTCGGCCGTCACCATGGGCGATCTCGCCGTCTATTACGCCAAAAAGGGAGACGCGCGTAACGCCCTGCAATACATCCAGCAGGCGCGTTCCATCAGTCCCGCAGACGTGCAGATGATTTACTGGGAAGCGGTGGTGAAAGCGCTGGTGGGAAAACCGGAAGAGGCTTTGAAACCACTGCGGCTGGCGCTAGAGAAGGGCTATCCGGCGCAGGAGGCCTGGAACGATCCCGAGCTTCAGAAGCTCCAGGCCCTCCCACAGTTCTCTCAGCTAGTGAAAGAGTTCACGCCAAAAACTGCTAAGCCTTAAGCGAGTCCTTCCAGCGCTTGCGGCGCGAGACGATCGCTCCCAATCCCGTCACCACCAAGGCAATCGTGCCCGGCTCGGGCGCCGCGCCCGCGTGCCCGCTGAAATTCAAGCCGCCTGGCCAGCAATTGCCGTCGACGCAAGCAAGGTTGATGGCGAAGCTGGTGCCCGCCGGAATCCCGTTGCGCGGGTTTTGGCCCCCCTTGACTCCGGAAAGCAGGATCTCCACCGCGCCGTTTTCCAGCGTCCGGATCGTGCAACTCAGAAACAGGCTCTGCGCACAGCTGATCGCGGCCGCCGGCACTCCCTTTTCAATCAGCTTCAGGGAAGTCCAGTTTTTCCCCGACGCGTTGGTGAAAAACAGCGTGCCGTGACCGTTCTCCGGAGTGCTGAAGGTAAAGTTCATTCCGACATTCGTGCAGCCTTGCGGAGGGCAACGCGAGAACCCATTCGGCGCGCCGCCGCCCTGCACACCATGGATGATGATCTTGGGATCTTTTACGCCGTCCGCGAAGGCCAACGCCGTACACAACAGCGCCAGCAGGACGAGCCAACAGACGCGAGATATCTTCATTGGAGTTTTCCTGTTTTACTTTGCTAAATCGGAATTGTCGCTGGGCTTTCACGCGCCCCAACGACAGGGGAGTGGGACCGAGGTTAGCGACTTAACCCAGCCCGGTCAAGCACATAATGATGCTTTGCTCGAAGAATTTGTGCACGCATGCAAACTGTTGCGCAACCTCCGCAAACCGCATGCCGAGGGTTGCAAACTGCTGCAACCCACGCCATCCTGGTGCGGATTGCTGCTTCTGAATTGGAACGTGCCCATCCGCTCGCCGCGGCAAAAAAGCCGGAGCCCGAAAGCTCCGGCTGTCCAGTTAGCTGGTTGCCCGGATAAAACCTTGAGGCGCGGCAGAGCGAAGCGGCAGCCGCGCCGAAATCCTGAGCGGAGCGAAGGATCTCTACATGATCGCTCGTAGCTCGCAGCCCGAAGCTCGCAGCTGCTTACGCAGTCCGTCGCGGCCGCACCGTCAGATCCCGCACCTGTGTCAGGATGCTCGACATCTGCATGCCATTCAGCTGCGCCACATACGGAAGAATATCGGCAATGAACTGATCTTCCATCAGCTCGCGGATCTCTTCCTGCCGGTTCCGTTCGCCACCGGTGAGCAGATCAGGCACAGTCACCTCCAACGCCCTGGCCAGGCGCTCCAGGGAAGACAGCGTCGGCGTAGCCTTTTCGTTTTCGATCTTCGAGACGTAGGTGCGCGGCACCGACATCCGGCCCGCCAGTTGCCGCTGGCTCAAGCCACTGCGCAGACGCAGCGATCGGATCGAGTGCGCCAGATTCAGATGGCCGCGGCCGTTGCCATTCATGGGCAACACCTGCGGCATTGGCTCAGGCGCAGCCAACTCGGCCTCGTCTTCGTCTAAAGACAAGTGACACCGGCGGCAGAGACTATTGGTTGTACGGAATTGCACCAGCAGGCAGTGATCGCAGCGGACAACTTCCCGTGAATCCACGGGAGCAAGTGTGGTAGCCATCAGGTTTTGGGAGTGCCAGAGCTGGTACTCTCAAAGCCAACCGAAGCGTAATCTGCTGGATAGGGCCTGTGGAAGTCAAGCAAAAAGTACGAGAAAACACGGTCTTTGTATTAGGAAATCCTAATTACATGGCGAAAACCAGGAGAAAACAGGTACAAAACCATGAATCAGCGCACTGCAGCATGGGGTTTACTAACTGAGTACACCCGGTCGGAAAGTCTGCGGAAACATGCACTTGCAGTCGAGGCCTGCATGCGGGCGTACGCCCGAAAGTTAGGTGGGGACGAGGAACTTTGGGGACTGGTCGGCCTGATCCACGACTTCGATTACGAGCGCTGGCCCAGCCTGGAAGACCATCCGTATCGGGGCAACGAGATCTTGACAGAGCGCGGCTACTCGGAAGAAATCCGCCGCGCTGTGATGTCGCACGCGGAATACACGGGCATGCCGCGCGTTTCACCGATGGAAAAGACGCTCTTCGCCTGCGACGAACTCGCCGGATTCATCACCGCCTGCGCCCTGGTCAAGCCCGGAAAGTCCCTGGCCGAAGTCGAAGCCAAATCCGTCAGGAAGAAAATGAAAGACAAAGCCTTCGCCCGCAGCGTGAACCGCGATGACATCGTGAACGGCACGGTAGATTTGGGCGTGGAGTTGGAAGAGCACATTGGGTTCTGTATTGAAGCGATGAAAGGGATCGCGAGAGAGTTGGGGCTGGATGGGAGCGCGGCGAAGTCGGCTTGACGCACTTCTCTACTTGCCCTGGCCGATAATTACCCTCTGGAACGCGTAACCAACGTCCTTTCTGGGCGTGCCCGCGGCATCCACGATCTCGAGCGAAACTTTGCCTTTGCCAAACTGGACAGGAACAGTTACCTGCACGCTATAGAAGCCGTTTACCTGGATGCTGAACTCTTGCGCGTAAAGGTCCATTTTTTCACGCGCGCGGTCGTTGTAGTCGTACATGACATCGAAACTTGAAAAGCCGCTGCCCAAGTTCAGCGAGTGTCTGGAAGCGCCGAAAACGAATCCGCCGCTATCGCGCGCTATGTCCATGACAGTATCAACGCCCTCTCGCTCTTCCTCCATCACCATAGGTTCGGCAAACAAAAACACAAACAGGCGTATCCCGGAAAGCAACAGCAACTTCTTTGTATCACTTGCCGAGATATGGCTTCGGTTGTCTCCTCCATCGGTAATAACGTAAATCGCGTCTCCGAGCTGCACGGGTTGCAACAACTTTACGCCCGCCACAACGGCATCAAATAGTGCCGTACGCCCTCGGACCTTCTCCCGCTGGCTCGGCGCCTGCTTAAGCCAATCCGCGATGGCCGGCCTACCTTGCCCGAACCCGAATGTAGTGTTGACTTGGTCAGAAAAAGCGATGAAAGCGAGAGGGGTGTCGGCAGGTTTTATCGTCGAAACGTCAGTTACTGCTTCCCTAGCGATCTGCCACTTCTTGTTCCCATGCTCGCCGGCCATGCTCCCACTGGTGTCGAGCAGTACAACGACCCTGCGCGGAGCAAGGCTGTAGTAAGCGTCCAGAACCACGGCTGGCTGCTTATTAACCTTGATTCGAAAATTGTTTTTCGTTAGATCGCGAACTGCGTTGCCGTTGCGATCCAGCACATTAACCAGAAGCGACCGGGGAGGCTGGCTGGGAGCCGTTTGGGCCGGGGACAAGAGAGAAGTCGCCAGCAGGGTCCCGATCAACAGAACGCGCTTTGTTAGATACATATACTCCGCGCCTCCGTGTCTCCGCGGTGGCGTTTCAGGCGGCGAGGTTCATCGTACCGCCTCCGCCACCTTTCCTGCCGCGATCGCCTCCGCAATCCGCGCGAAGTCCTGATACATCACGCGGTCCTTCTCCATCGTCGAACACACCGCCCGGATGGCCGCGTGCGCCTGCTGCAGCAGTTTCGAGGTCTTGAGTGGCGCGAGGAAGTCAATCGCCTGCGCCGCAGCCATGGCTTCGATGGCCAGAGCGTTGCGCGTGTTCTCGACGATCTTCTTCAGCTTGATGGCTGCGGTCATGCCCATCGAGACGTAGTCTTCTTTATTACCCGAGGTGGTGATGGAATCGACCGAAGCGGGATGCGCCAGCACTTTGTTTTCGCTCACCAGCGCGGCGGCGGTCACTTGCGGCATCATGAAGCCCGAGTTCAATCCTGCGCCCGGCGCGAGAAATGGCGGCAGGCCTTCGCTGAGCGCGGGATTCACCAAGCGCTCCAGGCGCCGCTCGCTGATCCCCGCCAGTGCACTGAGCGCAATCGCGAGGAAGTCGAGCGCAAATGCCAAGGGCTCGCCGTGAAAGTTGCCGCCGGAGAGCACGTCGCCTTCGCCATCCATGGCCTTCGGGTTCTTCACGAAGACGAGCGGGTTGTCCACAGCGGAGTTCACTTCGGTTTCGAAAACAATGCGGCAGTGCGCGAGCGTATCGCGGACGGCGCCGTGCACTTGCGGGATGCAGCGCAGCGAGTAGGCGTCCTGCACGCGTCCGCAGTCGCGATGCGACTCGCGGATCTGGCTGGCTTCCAGCAGGCGACGCAGGTTGGCGGCGGTCTTCAGTTGTCCGTTGTGCGGACGCACGCGATGAATGCGCTCGTCGAAAGCAACGTTGGTCCCCTTGAGCGCGTCACAGGCCATGGCACCGATGACGTCAGCCGAATCGACCAGCGTCTCTGCAGCGAGCAATGACAGCGTGCCGACCGCCAGCATGGCCTGGGTGCCGTTGATCAGCGATACAGCTTCCTTTGCTTCGAGCACGAGGGGCTTCACCTGCGCGCGCTTGAGGGCTTCCGCACTCGAGATGCGTGCGCCTTTCTCGTCGAAGCATTCGCCTTCCCCGATCAATGCCAACGCAAGGTGCGCGAGCGGAGCGAGGTCGCCGCTGGCTCCCACGCTGCCCTGCGACGGAACGAACGGCGTCACGCCGCGGTTCAGCAGCTCGCAGATGGTGTCGATAGTTGTAGCGCGCACGCCCGAGTTACCTTTCGAGAGCGAGTTGGCGCGCAACAACATCATGGCGCGAGTTTCGGCGATCGCAAGCGGCTCGCCGACGCCGACCGCATGCGAGCGCACCATGTTGACCTGCAGCTCGCGGATCTGCTCGGCGGCAATGCGGACCTCGCTCAGCTTGCCGACGCCGGTGGTTATCGCGTACGACACTTTGTTGTTGGCGACGAGTGTGTCCACCACGGTGCGGGCGCGGTCCACCGCTTCGCGCGCATCGGGGTCGAGGAGCACGGGCCGGCGCTCGACAGCAACTTCGCGCACGGCCTCGAGAGTGAGATCGTTTCCGTTGATGTGAAGAGCTTTCAAGTGCAGTTCCCGGTTCTCAGTTGAAGTGCACTACTTTCCTACCACGTCGCGGAACACTTTCATGTACTTCTCCGGCAATGCACGCGGCTTCATTTGTGCGTCGGCGACGATGTGCGTGGTCTCTCCTTCGGCCAGCAGCTCGCCGCTGCCGGCGCGCACCAGTTCGTATCCGAAGTGGATCAGCTTCTCGCGGACGTTCTTCAGGTAGGTGCGCACCAGGACCTCGTCATCATAGAGCACAGGGGCCCTGTAGCGGCAGCGCGCGTCGACTACGGCAATGTGGCAATCGTCCTGGCGTTCCATTTCTTTGTACGTAAAACCAAACTGGCGCAGCAGCTCGACGCGTCCGACCTCGAACCAGATAAAGTGATTCGAGTGATAAACAATGCCCATCTGGTCGGTCTCAGCGTAGCGCACCCGGATGCGCGTTTCGTTGACTGTGTGATTTACATTGACTCTCGTCGATGTAATATGATCACTCATTTGCCCGTCCATTTCGGCTTGCGCTTTTCCAGGAACGATGACACACCTTCGCGGAAGTCGGCGGTGGCGCGAATCCCGGCGTTCTCGCGCACGGCAGTTTCGATTTGCGAGTCGAGTTCCGCCCGGGCATGCTCGCTGAGCAGACGTTTGGTGTAGGCGAGCGAGGCCGGACTGTTCTCCATTAACTGAGCGGCTAGTTCGCGCGCTCGGTCGAGCAGCTTTTCCGCGGGAACGAGTTCGTTGATCAGCCCGATGCGCAGCGCCTCCGACGCATCAAAAAGCCGCCCCGTCAGCAGCAAGTCACGCGCAATCTTCTCGCCTACCTGGCGCAGCAGAAACGTGGAAACGATCGCCGGGACGAAGCCGATCCGCACCTCCGTGTATCCGAACTTGGCTTCGGGCACGGCGAGGGTGAAATCGCAAAGCGTGGCAAGACCGGTGCCCCCGGCCACCGCTGCGCCATTCACCGCCGCGATGGTCGGCTTGGGAAAGTCGTAGAGCGAGCGAAACAGGCTCGCCATCTTCTTCGAGTCTTCGAGGTTCTGTTCCGGCGAGCGGCCGGTGAGCGCTCTTAGGTTGTCGAGGTCTATGCCCGAGCAAAATGCCTTCCCGGACCCGGTTACGATGAGCACCTGCGCGGACGAGTTCTTAACGTCGTCGAGCGCGCGCAACAGTTCGTCGATCAGTTCGTAGCTGATGGCATTGCGCTTGTCCGGACGGTTGAGGGTGAGAGTGGCAACGCCCTCCGAGTCATTAAGCTTAATGGTCTGGTATTCCATCAATGGTGATCCGTTACTTCCCTTTAGCAACCCTGATTCCGCTTGCGACAGTGTAGAACTCGACTAAGAGCGCGGCGCTCCCCTGAAATGATGCGAAGAGCAGTTTGCTTTCAGCCTGGCAATGAACCACATACGCAGGCCCATAGGAACGAAAATTTTCTGAGAGCTGCTCGCGGCAATGCATCGGCGTTCCTGCGATATCAAGTGATCTCGTGTTCACTAGCCGAAAGCCCTGACCCTGGCTCGCGCTGGCGATGCGATCGTCGAGGCCCGCCATCTCAGTTCCATCCGCATCGTCTTTGGCGTGAAAAATCGATATCACTCCGAACGGAGCCTTTAGTCCGGCCCTTAGCCGGCCAGGTAGTGCAAATATCTGGATGGAGCGCGATGATATTGCGTTGACGTCGTACTTTAACGGAACGTGAATCTCGAAATCATTCCACCTCTGGGTGAAGCCATGTCTGGCGTGCCAAGAGAGCGCTTTGGCCTCGTATTGGAAAAGCACGAAGCCCACTGTTGACACCACAAAGCATGCAACGGCAATTCCAATCGTTAGCGGTCTCTTCAATCCGTTCCTCTATTGACTCAGCGCTCAGTCAACAACTACGGAGTCCCTGTACAGGTTACCAATTCCAGCCGTGGCTTTCAGCAGCGCATCCAGCGGCTTCAATGCGGGCAATTGTGCGCCGCGCCCTTGTAGAACATCAATCACTTTCTCCGTCGGGATATTTCCCACTAGATCGTCCTGTGCGAAGGGACACCCGCCCAGGCCGCCCATCGCGGCGTCGAAGCGACGGCACCCGGCGTCGTACGCCGCGAGAATCTTGGCGGCAGCTTCGCCGGGACGGCTGTGCAGGTGAACGCCGATCTCGAGATAGTCGTACTTCGCCATCACTGCGGAAACTACTTCCTTAATTTTCTCTGGTGAGGCGAGTCCGACGGTGTCGGCGAGCGAGATCGTGTGAATGTCCTGCGATTCGAGCAGGCCGACGGCTTCGACTAATTCGTCCACGGTCCAGGCGTCGCCGTAGGGATTACCGAAGGCCATCGAGATGTAAACGACCGTGCCCAGTCCGGCCTCGCCGGCTTTCTTTTCGATCTTTTCCAGTTCTTCAATTGCATCTTCGAGCGTCTGACGCTGGTTGTTCTGTAAAAAGGTCGGCGAAATCGAGTAGGGAAATCCAAGCGTCCGCACGGCTTCAGTATTAATCGCGCGCTGCGCGCCCTTTTCGTTGACGACGATGCCGATGATTTCGACGTCATCGGGCGGATCGAGTTCTTTCAGCACGTCTTCCGAGTCGGCCATCTGCGGGACGGCGTTAGGCGAGACGAAGGAGACGGCGTCGATGTGCTTGAAACCGGCGCTGATCAGGGCTTGGAGATAGTTCACCTTCAGATCGGTAGGGATTTGGCCCTTGAGCCCTTGCCAGGCATCGCGGGGGCATTCGATCAATTTGATGGTGTCGGCAGTTGGCATTTGGCACTTGGCACTTAGCTACTGGCTTCTAGCTACTGGCAATCCAGTTCAAATCCGCGTTCATCCGCGTGAATCCGCGGAAATGAAGTTACGTTTGCAGCACCCCCACCTTGAACTCCGGCACGTCCGGGTTCAGCGATGCGGCTTCGAGCGCCTGCGTGATCGCCTGCCGGGTTTCCATCGGGTCGATGATCTTGTCGATCCACAGGCGGGCGGCGCCGTAGCGCGGGTCGGTCTGCTCGTCGTAGGTCTTCTTTACCGAGTCGAACAGTTCTTTTCTCTCTTCGTCGCTCAGTTTCTTGCCGCCGCGTTCGAGTTGCTTGACCTTGATTTCGACCAGCGTGCCGGCGGCCGACTCGCCGCTCATGACCGCGTATCTTGCGGTCGGCCAGGCAAACACAAATCGCGGATCGTACGCCTTGCCGCACATGGCGTAGTGGCCGGCGCCGAACGAGCCGCCGACAATCACCGTGATCTTTGGCACCACGGAATTCGACACCGCGTTCACCATCTTGGCTCCGGCTTTAATGATGCCGCTCCACTCGGCGTCGCGTCCGACCATGAACCCGTTGACGTCATGGAAAAAGACCAGCGGTACCAGGTTCTGATTGCAATCCATGATGAAGCGGGCGGCTTTCTCGGCGGATTCTGTATAGATCACGCCGCCGAACTCCACACGTTTGTTGCCTTCGTGGTCGGTCTGCTGCGCGTGCAGCTTCTGGTTGGCGACGATGCCCACCGCAAAACCGCCAATGCGCGCGTAGCCGCAGATGAGGGTTTTGCCGTATTCGGCCTTGTACTCGTCGAAGCGGCTTTCGTCGACGATGCGCGCCAATATCTCCTTCATGTCGTACGGACGCGCCGGCGAGGCATCGTAGATTCCGTAGATTTCTTCCGCCGTCATGGCCGGATCGGTAGGCTGCTTGCGGTCCCAAAGCGATTGCCGGCGGTATCCCCACTTTTCGACCAGCGAGCGGATGCGGGCGAGACAGGCTTCATCATTAGGCTCGCGAAAATCTACCGTGCCGCTGATGCCGGAATGCATGGCAGCACCACCGAGTTCGTCAGCGGAAATCTTCTGCCCGATCGCGGCCTGCACGAGCGCCGGGCCGGCGAGAAACAGGCCGCTGCCATCGGTCATCAGCACGTTATCGCACATCACCGGCAAATACCCGCCGCCCGCCACGCACATCCCCATGATGGCGGCGATCTGTGGAATGCCCATCGCCGACATCACGGCGTTATTGCGGAACACGCGGCCAAAGTCGTCAGTGTCGGGGAAGACATCTTCCTGCAAAGGCAGAAAGACGCCGGCCGAGTCAACGAGATAAATGGTCGGGATGCGGTTCTCGATGGCGATGTTCTGCGCGCGGATGACTTTCTTGGCCGTCATGGGAAAGAACGCGCCGGCCTTCACGGTCGCGTCGTTGACGATCAGCATGACCAGGCGCGTCTGAACGCGCGCCAGGCCGGTGACCACTCCGGCGGCGGGAGCGCCGCCCCACTCTTCGTACATCCCGTGGGCGGCGTAGGCTCCGAGTTCAAAAAAAGTTCCCGGATCGGCGAGCAGGCTGATGCGTTCGCGGGCGGTCAGGCGTCCCTTAGTGTGCTGGCTTTCGATGGCCTTGGCGCCGCCGCCTTCGCGGATCTTTTCTTCTTCGTTCCGAACTTGGGCAACAAGGTCGGCCAGGGCCCGCATGTTGGACTCGAAGCGCAGAGAACTGGGGTCCAGTTTGGTCGTGAGGACGTTGTTCACGGTAAGAGCGGTCGAGCCGGTACGGTCAGCCATGAGAGCGGGTCCGAAACAACTTACCCTATAACAGCGGCGCGGAAGGCGCAATGCGGGCGGCGAACATAGGCTCCTGTCGGGCTCCGCCCGGCTGGGCGGACGGCGCTACAATTCTGAAATGTTACGCAGGCTTGAATCGTGGCCGGAGTGGAAGATCGCGCTCGCACTCACGGTAGTCTTGCGAACCTTTTATTCCGGTGTAGCCGCCGCGCTTTCGTTCCTCCTCCATCCCAATCCGGCTTTGATTCACAGCAATGCGCTTACGGAGAATCTGCCTGCGCCGGGCAGCTCCTACTACGCCCTGCTCGGAATTTGGGAGCGCTTTGACACGCTGTGGTATCTACGAATCGCGTTACACGGCTACGACCTGCCCCGGGCAGTGATTTTCTATCCTCTTTATCCGGCGGGGATCCGGATTGTGAGCTGGATTCTGCCGCCGACGGCCGCTGCGCTTCTGGTTTCGACCGTCGCGGCATTCTTCTTCTTTTGGGGCCTGCTGCAACTGGCGCGGGTCGAACTGTCGGAGGTGGGGCGGCTGCGGATGCTGCTGCTGGTGTGCGTGTGGCCAACCAGCTTTGTGCTATTCGCAGGTTATGCGGAGTCGCTGACTTTGGCCCTGATTGTTTGGGCGGTGGTGTTTGCGCGGGCCGGCCGGTGGTGGTCCGCAGCCGCTTGCGGAGTGCTGGCGGGACTGTGCCGTCCTTCGGGCGTACTGGTTGCGATGCCGCTGCTTCTGCTGGCGCTGCGCAGCCGGCGCCTCTCGTCGTTGGTCGTTGTTCTCAGTCCCGTGGGACTGCTGGGTTATTGGGGATGGTTGCGATGGACGGGACGACTTTCGGTGGTCGAAGCCTATCGGATTTATCAGGGTGCAACGCTGGCGCCGCCATGGGCGAGCGTTCGGGAAGCACTGCGTTTGATCGTGACGGAGCACGATGGACTGCTGGCCATCAAGCTTGGGCTGGTGGTGCTGGTGGCGGTACTCAGCTTGCGGCGCGAAGTGCGCTTTGAAGACAAGCTCTTCGCGCTGGCGGTCATTCTGCAGATGCTGATGTACACCGGGCGTCCGCTACTGGGTGCGGCCCGGTACTTACTTCCCGTGTATCCGGCATTTGTGGTTTTGGGGGGCTATGCGCAGATGCGGTGGAATCGGAAACAGTTCAGCTTTTATTTTGCTGCCTTTGGATTCCTGAATTTGATGTGGATCTGGGCATTTCTAAATTGGAGTCTGGTGTTTTAGTTAATTCACAGCGTGGTCATCCTGAGCCGGCTTCAGCCGGCGAAGGACCTATGCATTCCGCCGGCGCCAGCAAAATGCACAGGTCCTTCGCCACGCTCAGGATGACAAGTCATGAAGTGTGATGACAAGTTCACAGCGGATTCGCCGAAAGCTGGTCCTTCGTCGCTGTGAGTTGACGCAGCGCCTCGGCCACCGGGTCGCCGGCGATGGCGTCCACCAGCCCGATTTCGAGCGCACGCGCGGCACTGACTTTTTCCGCGGCGACAAATAGCTCCAGCGCCCGCCCTTTCCCGATCAGGCGCGGCAGGCGCTGCGTTCCACCCCAGCCGGTGATGAGGCCTAGAGCAGCGCCGCGGTGTCCGAAGACCGCGTGCGGCGCAGCAATCCGCCGATGACACGCGAGCGCCAAGTCGAGTCCGCCGCCCATGCAATGGCCTTCGATGGCCGCGATCACCGGCGCGGGGTAGTTTTCCAGTGCCTGCATCAATGATTGGCCGAGGCGGGCAAATTCCAAAGCATCGGGACCGGATAGCTGGCGGATTTCGTTCAGGTCGGCGCCGACAGAGAAAAAACGGGAGTTTCCGGTGACGATCAGCGGCGTTGGATGTCCGCGCAGTTCGTCGACGACTGCACTCAGCGCGACAACGCAGGCGCGCGTCAAGCGGTTCGTGCCGTCGTCGGAAACTAGCCGAAGCAGCTTGGCCTTTTCGACCTGCTCAATTTGGAAGAACCGGCGATCCATCGCGGGAAGCCGTTGGAATCTCGCGGCCGAGAACGCTAAGTGCCAAGTGCTAAATGCTAAGTGCTGCTACCCCGCGGGCACTCCCTGTGGCTTCACGCGCTC
Organism: Terriglobales bacterium; assembly: GCA_016201265.1. Lineage (GTDB taxonomy): Bacteria > Acidobacteriota > Terriglobia > Terriglobales > Acidobacteriaceae > Acidiflorens. The sequence continues at coordinate 16,099 of JACQDD010000231.1, forward strand.
GCGGATGAATTTGACGATGTCGTCCATCGGGGTGCCAGGCTGGAAGATGCCTGCCACGCCAATCTTCTTCAGACCTTCGACATCCTGGTCGGGGATGATGCCGCCAACCAGCACCAGAACGTCATCCATCTTGTTTTGCTTGAGCAGGTCCATGACGCGCGGGACGATGGCGTTGTGTGCGCCGGAGAGAATCGAAAGCCCGATCACCTGCACGTCTTCCTGCAGCGCCGCGTTGACAATCATCTCGGGCGTTTGGCGCAGGCCGGTGTAGATGACTTCCATACCGGCGTCGCGCAGGGCGCGGGCAATAACCTTCGCGCCACGGTCGTGACCATCGAGGCCGGGCTTGGCGACGAGGACGCGGATTTTGGGGTCGGCCATCGGTCTCATTTAACCACAGAGGGCACCGACGAGCACAGCGGCTGCGCCGCTTGGACGGGTCAGAGACCCGTCCCTACACAACCCTACGGCTTCACGCCCAGCTGCCAGAACAGGAACGAATACATGTCGGTGTTCTCTTCGATCTGCTTGGTGACGGGCTTGCCTTGTCCGTGGCCGGCTTTGGTTTCGATGCGCAGCAGGATTGGCTTCTCTTTGCTGGCGCCATTTTTCGCTTCCGACTGCATCAGCGCGGCCATTTTCTTGGCGTGCATGGGATCGACGCGTGTGTCGGTGTCGGCGGTCATGAAGAGGATCGCCGGGTACTCTTGGCCCGACTTCACGTGGTGATAGGGCGAATAGGCGTACAGCCAGTCGAACTGTTTGGGATCTTCTGCCGAACCGTATTCGGGAACCCACAGCTTCGCGATCTGGAAATTCTGGTAACGCAGCATGTCGAGCAGCGGCACCGCGCAGACGACGGCGCGGAACAGATCGGGGCGCTGCGTAATCATGGCGCCCATCAGCAGGCCGCCGTTCGAGCCGCCGAGAATGGCCAGATGACCTTTGTCCGTGTATTTCTGCGCAATCAGATATTCGCCGGCGGCAATGAAATCGTCGAAGACGTTCTGCTTCTTTTCCAGCATGCCGGCGCGGTGCCAGTCTTCGCCGAACTCGGCGCCCCCGCGCAGGTTGGCGACCGCATAGATGCCGCCGTGCTCCATCCACAAATACATGCTGCGGCTGAAGGTCGGGGTCTCGGAAACGTTGAAGCCGCCGTAGCCGGTTAGCAGCACGGGATTCTTGCCGTTCTTCTCAATTCCCTTTTTGCCGACGACGAACATGGGTACGCGCGTGCCGTCCTTGGAGTTGTACCAGACCTGCTGGACTTCGAATGCAGCCGGATCGATCGAGGGGGCGTCGACTTTAGCCCAAAGAGCCGTCTTGCTCTCGGCCAGGTCGTAGCGGTAGATCGAAGGCGGCACGGTGTACGACTGAAAACCAAAAAAGAGCTCGGGGCTATCCCATTTGCCGCCGGTCGAAAAAACAGTACCGATCGTGGGCAAAGGAATATCGGTGAGCTTCTTGCCCTCGAGATCGAAGATCTTCAGCTCGGAACTGGCGTTGTGCTCGTATTGCGCAAAGAGCTTGCCACCGGTCACGCTCGCCCCCTGCAGCACCGCGTCGGTCTGCGGAATCAGTTCCTTCCAGTTCTCGCGCTTGGGATTCGTCGCATCGGCCACGAAGACGCGATAGCGTGGGGCATCTTCGTTCGTGGTGATATAGAGCTTGCCCTGCAAGAAATCGGCGCTGTACAGGAACTCTTTGCCGGTAGTGATCTCGACTGGCGGATTCTTCGACGTGAGGTCCTGGAGATACATCTCGCTCTTGGTCCAGCCCTCGAAAACTGTGATCAGCAGCCAGCGGCCGTCTTCGGAAAGGCTGACGCTGGGAATGTCCTGCGCATTGCGGCCCTCGCCGAAGAGGAGCGGGTCTTTCGCGGGATCGCTGCCGAGTTCGTGGTAGAAAACCTTGACGTGATAGACCTCTTCGCCGGCCGGAACATCACCTTTCTTGGGATGGCGGGTGTAGTAAAAGCCGGAATCGTCCTCCTTCCAGGCCACACTGGCAAAGCGGGTACGCTCGATGGTATCGGGCAGCAGCTTGCCGGTCGCGCTCTCGATCAGATACAGCGTGCTTTCTTCCGAGCCGTTCGGCGAAGTGCCGTAGGCCACATACTTTCCGTCTTCGGCAGGAAACCACCAGTCCAGAGCCACCGTGCCATCGGTGGACATCTTGTTCACATCGACGAGCACGCGATCAGGTCCATTCAGGCTCTCGCGGACGTAGAGTACGGGCTGGTTCTGGTTGCCTTCGCGACGTGAATAGAAGTAGTACTTGCCGCCGATCTGCGGCGCAGCCACGGCGCCGATGGTCAGCAACTGCGAGAGCCGCGCATTGATGCGGTCGCGTCCGGGCAGCGGATCAAGGACGCTGCGGGTATAGGCTAGCTGCTGCTCGACGTACTGCTTGGTATCGGGATCGTCGCCGTTCTCTAGGTAGCGGTAGCGATCGACAATCTTGTGTCCCTGGACGGTATCCTCAACCGGGGCCACCTTCACTTTCGGCGGACCCGAGGGGACAGTAGAATCCGCCGCCCAAACCAGCACCACCGCACCGGTCAACAACAAGATGAAAATGGCAAGCAACCGAAGACCTCCCGTCATAGACACCTCGCTTCAGTTCTGGACGAAAAGCAGAAGCATAGGTTAGCAGAACTCAAGGCCCGCAGAGGCTCGGGCGTTAAGCGCCCGCGAGGACGGCGCCGGTGAGTTTCCAATCCGTCCAGGCTCTGCTATGATTTTTGAGACGATGAATGTGCGCCCGCCAGGCGCGCCACCACTCCTCAGTAGCTCAATGGCAGAGCATCCGGCTGTTAACCGGAGGGTTGTAGGTTCGAGTCCTACCTGAGGAGCCATTCTTTTCTTGGAGTTGCTGCCAATCCGCAAAAAGCGCTCGGGTCAAATAAGGGTCACGCAAGTTTACTAAGTGGTTGCGGGCGGTTACTGAATGCTTGTGGCTTGCTGCTTGACGAAGTTGACCAACTGCTGCTGAATGCGCCGTTTGGCCTCCATGCCGAGATCGCCGTACACCTCGGACGTGGTGGCGATGTTCTCGTGCCGCAGGAGCGTCTTGACCTCCTCCAACTCGAGACCCGCTTCCTTGCCCCAGGCGCTCACCGTGTGCCGGAAGCTGTGCCAGCCGATGTCGGGAAGACCAGCGGCCAGGGCAACCGGTTTGATGTGCGTCTTGAGCAACTGCGCCGGCCAAAACGGGCGTTTCCCCTTCGTGTAGGGAGAGGCGAACACCCAATCGCCAGGGCCATGGTAGATGGCGACGGAGTGCCACTGGCGCAGCAACTCCAACACCTCCTCGGGCACTGGCAAATTGGCTCGGGAAGCCTCGGTTTTGAGCGGCGTTATCCGCCCCTGAACGCAGCCTTGGCGAAATGAGACCACGCCCACGCTCAGGTCCAGATCCTGCCACTTCAGCCCGAACGCTTCGCTGATGCGCGGCCCCAACCAACCAGCAAAAGCAACCGCCACCTTCTCGCAAGGACCCAAACGAGTCAAAAGCAAGAAGAACTCGGCAGCGGTCAACTGCACCGGCTGCTTCTGCCGCTTGGTGGAGCCCCGCGGCAACTCGACCCGCTTTTCTCCCATCGGGTTCTGGTTGAGGTAGCCCCACTTGACGGCGAATTTGAACGCGAGCTTCATCACATTCCAAATGGAGCGAACGGTTTTTGGTGCAAGTCCGTCGACGTTCTTTGGCGAGCGCCAGAGGGATCGCAGCCATTCCTCGACGCCCGCCCGCACTGCAGGCTTGTCGAAATCTCGTAGCCGGTAGCTCTCCCAGCGCGGGCGCACCCAGCGGTTGAGGACCGACTTGTACGATTTCGCGCAGTGAAAGGAAATCGGTGCCGCGCTGTCCTGCGCGCCACCAAGAGGAACATCGAGACACGGGCGGAGTATTTGCTCGATGTAGCGGTCGATCAGCCCGCCCATGGTCGGACATTCCGGGTTGAAGGTTTCGGGGTTGGCCGTCAGTCGCAGATGTTCCGATGCACGTTCGGCCGCTGCCCGGGTTGGGCACTGCTCTTGGGTTCCGACGATGGCCTTCCGCCGCCGTTTCCGGCCTCCTTCGAGTTCGAAGTAACGGTAAACCCATACGTCCGGTCCCCGGTTGCGCTGCTCAAGTGTCAGCGTTCCGTGTTGATACGTTGCACGCCGCTTCGCTTGGTTCATTCGCGAACCTCCTGAACGCGGCGCAGATGACACTGTGAATTTAGCACGAAACAATCCCGGTCCCCGCTGATATGGGAGAGTGGCCCGAATTTGATCCAGCCAGCCTCCTCAAGGTGTGCTGCGGCTGATTCCGCGGCGGCCGAAAATTCGCATCAAGCAGTCTTGCCATTGAGCCACTCGTTGAGAGCGGAGACGCGGAAGCGCCACAATTTGCCGACCTGCACGCCACAGACCTCGCCGTTTCGAGCCAGGCGTTGCAGAGTCTTGGGATGAATTTTGAGCAGAGCGGCAGCCTCATCCGAGTCAAGGAGGGGCTCGAATGCCGGGGACGCCAGTGCCACGATTGGCTGGGTGGACTTCTGATTGGAATCAGCCACTGGGACCTCCAAAGTTTCTGTTGCCCGTTTCGTTTGGAATTGGAGCGCCGGTTCGTGGTCGGCGGTGACTTCCTGTGGCTAGTTTTCCGCGCCAGCGACAACCGTGCTCTCTAGCGCTGTTGTTACCCCGCAATTCAGGCCGCGTCAAAACAGGTGTGGCCGTTGTTAACGGATGGGAAGTTGAGTTGGCGGCAACGGAGGGAGGAATGTCGTATGCAAAGCCTTGTCCAGCAACGTCTGTTTGTCACTACAGACCGCACCGGGCGGCGGAGCGGTGACGCTATTGCGTCGGAACAGTATTTCACCAATCGCGGTTTGACTGCCTGCCGCTAGCGATACGCGGAATTCACGAAGCAATGGCCGAGGCATAGTCGACCTTATCTCCCACGCGTTGCCGGATTTCTTTGAGCCAAGCCTTGGGGCTGCTGCCGTGAATGACCCGGCCCATGAATCCCAGTTTCTCCGCGGTATTGCCGCGATTCCGCCGGATGTCTTCCTTCGTGATCGTGGTGTACAACGCCAGGAAACCGTCCATATTCCGGGGCTTGGCGAAAACGTAGGTGGCATGGCCGAGCTGCGGCGTCTCGACGACCACGGCTTTCTCCACATCAAAAATGTATTCGTTGCGGAACAGGTAGATGCGGCGTGCGCGGCGCGACAGTTCACGATAAAAGAAAGGATCGTAGTCAGCCCGCCAGTTGATCTGCGCGAGATCGAAATCCCCCGGCAGCCGCAACGGAGCACAGAGTTTTTCGAGTTCCGCCTTTTCAACTGCGCGATGCTCCAAGCACAGCCGAATCTGTTCGAAGGCGGCGTTGTATTGTCCAAAACGGTGATAGGCGGTCTTTGCTGCCTGCAACTGCTGCTGGAAATCGGGCGGCAGCTTGACGTGCAAGCGGCTGGGCAGCGCCGTTTCCCAACTGACAAGCTCCCACTCGCCCCGGCGTTTACGGTATTTGCAACTGGGGACAAACGTAGCATCGACTTCCATTTTGGTCGCCAGCAGATGTTTCCACCGATTCCAAGTGGATTCCCAAAGAATATGCAGGAGCGCGGGATCGAGCCAAAACTCGAGCTTGCGACGCGCGTCCCGGCACAGCGCTCGATCATCGTAGAAATCGCACTGGCGCAGCGGCAGGTGGAAACGCCG
>JACQDD010000225.1 GCA_016201265.1 Terriglobales bacterium
ACTTCGATCAACTCGTCCGTCGTTTCGCCAATCCCCACCATCACGCCGCTCTTGGTCACCATTTCCGGATCCCACTTCTTCGCATTCGACAGCAGGTCGAGCGTCCGCTCATAGCGCGCCCCCGAGCGCACCGCGCGATACAACCGCGGTACCGTCTCGGTATTGTGATTGAGCACGTTGGGCTTGGCTTCAAGGACGATCCGCAGCGGCTCTTCCAGTCCCTGGAAGTCGGGGATCAGCACTTCGACGCGGCAGCCCGGCACCAGCTCACGAATCTCGCGGATGGTCTCAGCGAAAATCTTTGCGCCGCCGACATTGTCGTCATCGCGGTTCACGCTGGTCACGACCGCATGCTTCAGCCCCAGCGTAGCGACTGCCTCGGCCACCCGCCGCGGCTCGTCCCAGTCAATCGCCTCCGGACGCCCCTTCGGCACCGCGCAGAACCCGCACCGCCGCGTACAGATGTCGCCCAGCAACATGAACGTCGCCGTGCGGTGGTTCCAGCACTCTCCGATGTTGGGACACTGCGCCGACTCGCAGACAGTATGCAGCCCCAGCCCGCGCGCCAGCTTTTTGAGATTGTGAAAATTGTCGCCAACAGGAGCTTTGGCCCGGAGCCAGTCCGGCTTAGGCTTCCGGATTGGAAGCCCAAGATCAATCTGGATGAGTTGGGAAGAGGCTGCCATCGGATGCTTCGATTCTAGCAAACCTCTTCCCGAGGCCGTCGTTGAAGCTCTCCAAGCTACCAGATGAGCTTGACACCGAGTTGGATGTGCCGCGATCCGCCGGAACCGATCAAGTCCGCCCGGTGGAGTTCAGTTTCCAAAAGCCGGTCAGTAGACCTCGCCACCCGGCTGCGTGCTCTGGATTTTTCCCCCTACCACCGACAGTGCGTAGGCGCTGCCGCCCTTGCCTTTCCAATCTTTCAGGCTGAATTCGGACCCGGCGGGCGCATGGTACACCGCGATATTACGAAAGGTGAGCGGAGCATTCTCCCGGCAGACTTGCGGTGGCTCATGCACCGACAAGAAGTACGCGCCCTTGCCGGAGCCGATCACGCGCGCCTTCCCGTCACGTTCGACCAGCACCGCGCTCTTCTCGTCCACGGCAATCTCGCGCGGCCGCGGAGACCAGCCATCCTGCACGATGCGCGCCAGAAAAGTCAGGGTGCGGCCCATGCGGTCGCGCTCGGCAAAGTGAGTGTCGGTCAGGGTGTCGCGCAGCAGGCCGATTTTCAGAAAATTGCGGCGCACCGTGACCCGGCTGAAATACGGATTTACCAGCGCCAGCCGCGAAGCCAGGTCGTCGTCATCCGGTGCGTCGCCCTGCGCCGAGTAGATATATTCGCCCAGCACCGCCAGCCCCGCGCTGGTGCCGCCGATCGGCTTCCCCGCCGCGATATGCGCGTTCAAAGCATTCTCAACCGGCGTGTCGAGCCACCAATTGATGTAGCGGGCCTGGTCGCCGCCGGCGATGAACACGGCCTCGGCTAGGCGGATGATGTCCGCCACCTTGGCATCACCTGCCGATTCGCGATCGGGGATGATCAGCGTCGCGACCGAGTTCGTTTGGCAAAGCCCTTTGACGTAGTCGTTGTAGTCGTCGTCTCCGGACGCGCGCAGAACCAGGAAGTCGCCGCCACCGCCCTTTTCACAGAGAAAACGGAAAGCGTCATCCAGGTCGGATCCGCCGCCCATCAGCACGTAGCCAGCCGTGGCCTTGGTCGTGGCGTCCTGGGCGCTTCCGATGCGGATGTATTTGTAGGTCGGCGTTTGCGCGACAGTAAACGGTGCCGAAAGGAGGGTAGCTGCAAACACTGCTACCGCGATCAATAGCGCTTCCATGATGGTCTTGAACGTCGATCCTCAGAGGTGCATGGTCTCACTTCTGCAATCTGCAATCTGACTTCTGCAATCCCTCTGGCTCACTTCAAATGCACCGCTGCTTCGGAACTCTTCGGGCCTCCTGCCTTTCCGCCTCGCACTGTCGGCGTCGCATACTTCGGCTTGATCTCATGGCAGCCCGCCTCGCAATACACGCCCCCCGCCGCTGACTCCGGCGCCGGCATCGGTGAGTTCACCGCAAACTCGCGGTCAGCCTCCAGTTGACGCTCCACATCGGCAATCAACTTCTGGTTCTCCTCCGCCGTCAGCCACTTCTTCGCCTTCACCAGGTAATTCTCCAGCCGCGCAATCGGATCCCGCTTCTTCCAATATTCGAACAGCGGCTTCGGCACATACTCCGCCGCATCGTGGATGGCGTGTCCTTTCATGCGCATCATCTTCGCTTCGATTAGCGTTGGGCCTTCGCCGCGCCGGGCCCGTTCGCAGGCGTCGTGACACGCGTCGAACACCTGGCAGGCGTCGGTGCCATCGACAATCACGCCGGGGATTCCGTAGGCAATCGCCCGCTCGGCCAGGTCTTTCACCCGGAACTGCATGTCGGCGGGCGTCGAGTATCCCCACAGATTGTTCTCGACAAGCAGCACCAGCCCCAGGTTCTGCACCGCCGCGAAGTTCAACCCCTCATAGGTCACGCCCGTGGACTGCCCGCCATCGCCGATGTAAGTCATCACCGCGATGTTCTTCCCCTGTAGCCGCGCCCCCAGCGCCACTCCGGCCAGCACCGGGATCAGATCGCCCAGCGTCGAAATCGGCGCCACCACGTTGCGCTTGACGTGATCGCCGAAGTGCGAGGAAGCGTCGCGGCCCTTCGTCGGCGAACCGGCCTTGGCCATGTACTGCATCATGATGTCGCGCGGGGAGAAGCCCCGCACCAAAAGTGATCCCTGGTTGCGAATCATGGGGCCGAGCCACTCGTCCGGCTTCAGTGCGTATGCCGACGCGCACGAGCAAGCCTCCTGCCCCAAGCCAAAGTAAACGCCGCCGACCACCTTCCCCTGCTTGTAGAGGTTCTCAAGCGCGGTTTCCATGCGGCGGTTGAGCAGCATCCAGCGGTAGATCTCGATTGCTTGCTGTTTGCTCAGATATTTCGACTCGCGGATCGGCGGCACCGCCGCGGAGAGGTCGCCGCTTTCCACTTCGTAGCGGACTTCGTCTCCAGCGCGCACTTGCCGCAGCGTGAAACTCGGCTTTTCCAGGCGGTAGTCGAGGATGGTGTAGGTGCGGGTCTGGGCACTAGGCTCTGGGCTTTGGGCTTTGGGCGGTGAGCTGTGAGCCGCCAACCGCGGGCTGCTCTTCCGGCGCTTCGCCACGGCGGCAGTTTTCTTCTTGGCCATGATGAATCGGCGTCCATGCTAGCGCACCGATAGCGCCGGCGTCTCGCGCGATTGAGGTAGCGCCGGCACCCTGCCGGCAAATCCAAGATCAAGAGTCGAGCAATTTATGCCAGGAACAAATCTTTTTCCCCGCGTATTTCGCGCAACTCCTCCGGTGCTTTCACCGGCACTCCGACTGCATTCCCGAGTAGCGCATCCAGCGTCTCGACCCACTGCATCTGGCTCGCGAAGACGATGCCGAAATTCCGCGAAACCGACTCGGCGACCGCGACAAGATCAACCTCGCGCCCCAGTTCTCTCTGCATCGAAGTCACCGGCTTCGACGTGATCCCGCACGGCACGATCAGATCGAAGAAGCTGAGATCGGTATTCACGTTCAATGCGAAGCCATGCGAGGTCACGAAGCGCGAAATGTGCACGCCGATGGCGGCGACCTTTGCGTCTGTTGTGTGGGGGCGGGTCTCTGACCCGCCCAGCCCGGGTCGAAGCTTGTCCTGAGCGGAGCCGAAGGAACCCGGGCCCACACTGTCAGGCTCTGTCCAAACCCCAGTCAGACCCGCAACCCGCTTCGCCGGAATTCCAAAATCCACGCACGTGCGGATCAGCACTTCCTCCAGCCGCCGGACGTAATCCACGGCGCCCATGGTTTTGCGTTTTCCGTGTGGAGTAGCGAATCCGCGAAGATCGAAGATCGGATACCCGACCAGTTGCCCCGGCCCGTGGAATGTGACGTCGCCGCCGCGGTCGCACTCGAACACTTCCACGCCGCGTAAAGCCAGTTGCTCCGCCGGCAGCAGAACGTTCGCCGCCTTCGCATTGCGTCCCAGCGTGATAACGGGTGTGTGTTCGAGCAGGAGCAGCACGTCCCCAATCTCGCCCGCCTTGCGCAGTGCAACCAGCTTCTGCTGCACGCGCAGCCCGGCCGCGTAATCTACCCTCCCGAGTTGGACAACAGAAATCACACGTCACGCCCAGACCGCATTATAGGATTGTTGCCTTCTTCCCGCCCTCTTGAAGGCCACCTCGCCGGCGGGCCGAGGCTTTCGCCGGGTTCAAGTGACTCTCTTGATTCCCCCTTGCACAACTCCACGCGTTCTGGTATAAACATCAGAGTCGAGGACAGTGACTGTGTGTCTAGGCTTGCCTGCATCCTTGCGGCAGCCGGTGGCATCCAATTCAGCAAGCCTCTATTTGACCCCGATCCGGGGTCCGCATTCGGGGACAAAGTCCCTGAAGGGTTTCGCGAAAAGCAGAACCTCCCAGCGATCTTTAGATATCGAACCGTCTTCCGCTTCGGCACGTGCCGATAAGCCCTGCCATTTCAAGCGGAAGCAGCGTTTTGTTGCGCGCCGTAAAGAGTTCTCCAAGCTCGAGTTTTTCCAGCCTGGATGGCAGCTCCCCGTTGTGCAAAACAGGTGGAAATCCTGTGATTGCAAAGGGTTGACAGCAGTTCGACGGACGCGATACGGTTGAAAGGTTTCGAGGACGTACGGATTCCCTTCTGGGGGGTCGGTGCGGACTGAAGGCGCTCCGCTCAGGCGGGAAGCGATTCGGTCTTTGACAATAAGGTTGAACGTGCCAGTCGTGAGATGGAAATGTTCGGGCTCAAGTCTGAACGTACTCACAAGATAGACCTCTGCCCTCAGCTGGGCGGAGGTTGCCGGTCTACCCAGACCGGCATCAGGTTTCAAACGAGAGTTTGATCCTGGCTCAGAATCAACGCTGGCGGCGTGCCTAACACATGCAAGTCGAACGGGAAAGTGGAGCAATCCACGAGTATAGTGGCGAACGGGTGAGTAACACGTGACTACCTGCCTTCGAGTGGGGGATAACCCCGGGAAACCGGGGCTAATACCGCATAACATCGCAAGATCAAAGCAGTAATGCGCTGGAAGAGGGGGTCGCGGCTGATTAGCTAGTTGGTAGGGTAATGGCCTACCAAGGCGAAGATCGGTAGCCGGCCTGAGAGGGCGCACGGCCACACT
>JACQDD010000036.1 GCA_016201265.1 Terriglobales bacterium
ATACCGGTGATGGGCGAGGTCGCGAAGTGGCTCAACATTTCGGCGAGGGGAGCAGCGGCCGGCGAGTCCGGCAGCATCCGCGCCAGGACATCGAACGGTACCGCCAGCACCAGGTAGTCGAACTTCTGCTCCTGCCCGTTGGCCATGACGGTCACCTCCGAGGGTTGCGCCCGGAATGATTCCACCCCAACGCGAAACTGCACGTCTCCCCCCCGCGCTCGGATGAACTCGCCAGCAGCGCCATAGAGCTCGGTCAGCGGGACCGTGGGAACTCCCATGCGGCCGGCGGCGGCGGACTTCAGGAACGACTCGCGGATCACCTGCGCCGCATAGGGAACGGAAATCTGGTCCACGTCTTCGTTGAGCGCGCTGACCAGAATCGTCTTCCAGAAGCGCTCGATCGCCTGCTCGGTCTGGCCATGGCGCTTGAGCCAGGCGAGAAAGGTCTCGCCGCGTTCCGATGGAACGCCAGGAACGAGCACCGCCATGGCTCGACCGATGGCCAGCTTATCCGCAAAGGTCAGGCAATCGGCGCGCAAGAAGGCCGGCGCAGCATGCAACGGCGCAGGCAGCGCCGAGGGCCGGATGACGGAAGCGCGGCCTCCCGGTTCCAGAAATGTCAGGTTGTCGTACCAGCGAATTCTGCTTTCGACGCCGGTGCGCCGGTAAAAATCAATCAGGTTCGTGCAGCATCCCAGCAGAACGTGCTGGCAGTTGTCCACAATTTCGCCGGTGCCCGGATGCTGATAGGAGGACGCCCGTCCGCCCAGATACGGCCGGCGCTCGATCAGAGTCACGCGGAATCCGGCGTTGGAAAGGGCGCAACCGGCCGCCAATCCAGCCAAGCCCCCGCCGGCAATCGCGACGGTGGGAGGTTGTGTCCAGGAGGGAGTCATCACAACAGGCGCTTCACGTATCCTTTGCCGAGGACGGTGAGCTTCTCGCGAACGCTGAGGCCGACACGCTCACTGAACACGTCATACTGGCGGGAGGCGATTTTTTCCAGCAACCGGCGGTAGATCGTGATCAGCACCCAGAGCGCGGGTTGGCTGTCCTCGTTGACCAGCGGGATCAACTCTTCGCCGGCGCGATAGCCCTCACGCGCGCGGTCCGCTTGGCGGGCCAGGAGCGGACGGATGCGGACGGCGTCAGGAGCGGCAAAGTCGGCAGACGAAAGGCCGAACTCGGCCAGGTCCTCCTCCGGAAAATATAGGCGGCCCATGGCCACATCTTCTTGGACGTCGCGAATGATGTTGGTGAGCTGAAAGGCCAGTCCACAGCGCTCGGCCAGCGGCTCGGCCGCGGGATCACGGTAGCCGAAGATCCGGATGCACACCAACCCCACGACCGAGGCCACTCCATAACAGTACTGGCGCAGTTCCTCGAAAGTGCGGTAGCGGGCGGTAAGAGATCTGGACTGCTCCGGCGCAACCGGTTCCTGCTCCACGTCGGCCGCCGTGCCATAGGCAAGCTGGTCCAGCAGCCCGATCGGAATCTGGTAACGGCGCTGGGTGTCGGTCAGCGCCAGCAGCAACGCGTCGTCGGTCGGATAGCCGGCGAGGGCGCGGTGCACCGCGTCCAGCCATTCCGCCAGTTTATTGCGGCGCTCGTAGAGGCTCAGGTTGTTGTCGTCGGCGATGTCGTCGCAGCGCCGCATGAAGGCATACACCGCACTCAAAGAGTTGCGCTTCGGAAGCGGCAGGACCGCGAAGCCGTAGTAGAAGTTCTTCGCCGCCGAACGCGCGATGTGGCGGCAGACCGAATAGGCGACGTCGAGTTGCGACGCCGTGGGCGCAAACTGCACGGGCGCATTTCCCACGGCAGTGCTCATAGCAACTTCCCCAGCGCGGCCCGGGCTACCAGAGCCAGCTTGCGCGTCTTCGAGATGGCTGGACGCCGGCCCAGCACCGCGTAGTCCTGGCGCGCGATCGCAGTCAATATTTCCAGGCCGCCGCGGCTGAACAACTCGACGTCAACCGCCAAATCGCGGCCCACTTTCCCCGCCAGCGGCAGACCCTGCGTAAACCACTCCCGCGCGCGCTCGACTTCAAAGCGCATCATCTCGCGGAAGGCAGGAGTGTTCCGGCTAGCGCTGATTTCTTCTTCACGCACACGGAATCTCCGCAGGTCTTCGAGCGGAAGGTACACCCGCCCCTTGGCGTAGTCCACGCTCACGTCCTGCCAGAAATTGGCCAGTTGCAGCGCTGTGCAGGTGTAGTCGGAAAACTGCCGCCGTTCAGGATCGCGGTAGGCGCACAGGTACAGCACCAGGTGGCCCACGGGATTCGCGGAATACCGGCAATAACCCAGCAGGTCCGCGAACGTCTCGTAGCGAAGGACTGTCTGATCCTGCCGGAAGGCGGTGAGCAGATCGGCGAATTCCTGCTTCGGGATTTCGAACTTCCGCACCGTCTCCGCCAGCGCGACAAATACCGGATGACGCGGATGGCCGTCGTAGCAGGCAGTCAGCTCGGCTTCCCACTGATCCAGAAGCTGCAGCGACGCGGTGGTATCGCCGACATCGTCGCCGAGGTCGTCCGAGATCCGGCAATACGCGTACACATTGCAGAAATGCTGGCGCAGACGCTCCGGCAGGAACCAGGTCGCGACCGAGAAATTTTCGTAGTGTGAGCGTGCCAGCCGCCGGCAATACTCGCGAGCCTCCGCTTCCGAAGGAGCCGCTTCCGGGATCGCGTACTCCGGCGGAAGAGCGCTCCAGCCCGTGGAGAGCGTCGCGGTCGCGGGATGGCTGGCAGTAATTGTCATCGAAAATTCCTAACCACAGAGGACACCGAGGGCCACAGGGTTACACCATGGATGGCGCCTCTCCCACGCTAGTGTCCGGGAATGATTGCGGTCTTGATATCGCCGTTGCGGTTCAGCATATGACGCAGGACGTCATGCAGCCGCGAAAGCGGAGCTTCCCCAGTGATGTAGTCCGTGCCGCGCACTTTCCTCTCGGTGATCAGTCCGAACGCCCGGCGCACCGTCTCCGGAGTATGGTGGAAAGTCGCCTTCAAAGTAATCTCGGAGTAGTGCAGGCGGTTGGTATCCAGTTGCACCTTGGTTCCGGCGGCACAGCCGCCGAAGAAATTGACTGTGCCTCCCTTGCGCACCATCTCCACGGCCCATTCCCACGCCTCGGGACGGCCCACCGCTTCGATGACTACGTCCGAGCCGCGCTTTTCCGAAGTCATGCCGCGCACGGTATCAACGGGATCCCGGACCTGGCTGATCTGCACCACCTCCTGCGCACCCTTGCGCCGAGCGAGCGCGACCTGCGAGTCTCGCTTCACCACCGCAATCACGTTGCAGCCGATGGCCTTGGCCACCTGCACAAACATCAGCCCGATGGGGCCGCCACCAATCACCGTTACCGTGTCGCCAATCTCCACTCCGGTCTCATGCAGTCCGCGCAGCACGCACGCCAGCGGTTCGGTCATGGCGGCATCTTCGAAGCTTACGTGCGAAGGAACCACCAGCATGTTGGTTTCGACGATCCGGCGCGGGATGCGGATGTACTCGGCGTAGGCGCCATTGTTGAACAGAAGATCTTCGCAAAGATTGCCCTGGTGCTTGGAACAATAAAAGCACATACCGCAGGGAGCGGAATTAAGGGCCACGACCCGCATCCCCTTCTTGAAACCGCGGACTCCGGGCCCGACCTCCTCGATGGTGCCGGCCAGTTCGTGCCCGAACAGGGCCGGAGGCACAATCATCCGGGCGTGATACCCGCGCTGGTAGACCTTCAAGTCGGTGCCGCAGGTCAGCGCCACCTGTACTTTCACCAGCACTTCGCCATCGCCGACCCGCGGGATGGGCACTCTTTCGATCTTGATGTCTTCCTTGCCGTAGAGGACGGCAGCCGTCATTTTGCCATTCACAATGAACGTCCTTCCCACGCGCTGCCCGGTTGTATGACGATCTTCATTGAGTCCGGTTGAGGATGGGCAGCCCGGTTGAGCGCCTCCACGCTGTCGCGCAGCGGAAAGCGGTGGCTGATCAGCTGTTCCAGGTCCATTTCGCGGTTCATCACAAACCGTACCGACTGTTCCTGCAACTCCACTGACGCGCTGTACGATCCCAGTAGAGTCTTCTCGTCCACGCAAACCGCGGCCGGATCAATCGTCGCCTCGCCGCGCGCGGTTTGGGCAAATAACAAAACACGGCCTCCTGGACGAACAGCGTCCATCGCAGGCCGGATCAGGGCGCTTCCGCCGACCGCCAGAATTACGGCGTCGGCTCCGCGTCCCTCCGTCATCTCGCGGATCGTACCCACGGTATCCGCCCGCGAAGCGTCGATTGTCAGGTCCAGACCGAATCTTCTAGATATTGTAAGCCTCGCCGGATACAAATCGGAAGTAATCACGCGAGCCCCCGCTCCTTTCGCCAGTACCGCCAGGATTAGCCCAATCGGACCTTGTCCGATCACCAGGACGGTCTCCCCTGGCTCCAATCGCAGCGTCTGAATCCCCTTCATACAAGTGTTTACGGGCTCCACAAAACAGGCCTGCTCGAAGCTGACGCCCTCCGGTATGGCAACGGTACCCTTCTCGACGATCCAGTCCATCACCCGCACATACTCGGCAAAGCCGCCGCCGGAGGGCTCGAATCCCGCCGTGCAACCGACCTTCTTGTAGGTCTCGCACTGGGCAAAGGTCTTGTAACGGCAGTAGTAGCATTCCCGGCAAGGGATATGGTGAAAGACAACCACCCGGTCTCCAATCCCGAACTTGCGCACACCCTCGCCGACCCGGGCCACTACGCCCGAGGTTTCGTGCCCAAAGATGCGGGGGGCTGAGTGCGAGCCGGTGGATATCTTCTTGAGATCGGTTCCGCAGATTCCGCAGGTATGCACCCGCACCAAAATCTCGCCGCGTCCGATCTCGGGAACGGGCACTTCCCCCAATCGCACATCATTGAGTCCGCGATAGACCGCGGCCTTCATAGTGGGCGGAATCGCCGGTCTTTCGACAACTGCCGCTGCTCTGGAAAGAACCTTGCCCTCGGTCATTTCGCTACGGTTTCGTATTTGTGAACTGGACGATGACATCCAATTGGTTCAGATACGGCTGGCCCGGGGCGAGCCGCTTTACTTCCTTCACCTGCACTACACAATAGAACTGTTCCACTTTGAATACGCGCCGGGTCGGGAGTGGAATTTTTGAAAACTGCCGGCCGTCGAGCCACCACACTTGCGTCGTGTCCCTCGCCAGGTCGGGCGATGTCGGAAGCACACTGTCATAGATTCTGTGGTGGGCGTCCGCCAATCTCACGAACCAGCCCAGAACTTTCGTGTCGCCCGGAGGAACATCCGGCAGGAAACGCAGCCTGTAACGCGGTTTGCCTGATGAATCCAGGATCTTGAAATCCTGCTTCGCGTGTTCCGGAGTCAGCGTTACGTCCAGCGTCTGCTCCGTAACCCGGGTCGCGCCTTTCTTGAACGACTCGGAATACGTTCGCTTTCCCGAATCGTCAGCGACGCCGGGCAAGGCCAGGCTTGCCAGAAGCACAACTACCATCCAGCGAATCACGTTCCTCCTAGCGGCGTTCGGCAGTTTCTGCCACTGCCGTCCGGTTCAGGTATTGCTCCAGGGCATTGCACAACGCTCGACTCGCGCGAGCGCTATTCCGGGCCAGGGCCAGCGTCGCTCCCCATAGCCACGGCCTCATCGCGACATACAGCGCGAAGCGCCCAGAGCGAAAGCTCCCGTCCGCCTCGAAAAACTTTTCTACCGGCGGCATGGCGAACCCCGCCTCGTCCGACACCGCTTTCAGCGCGCCAAAGCCGACGCCGCGAAGCTCGGCTCCCTGGGCTACCACCGCGGCTTCCATGTCCACCGCGGCTGCTCCGTAAGCCTGACGCAACTTCTGTTTTTGCTCGCGCCCGGCCACCTCCCCGAAGGTGACCAGCGTTCCCCGGCCGCAACCGGTATCAGTTCGCGCCCCGTCTCCGGCATGGATCACTGTGCGCGGCTCGAAAACTTCTCCCACCTGCAACGCAGGATCTACAGCCCCCACAAAGCCCACCGACAAGACGTGGGACGGCCTGAACTCCTGAATGATCGCTTCCGTTGCGCGCCGGGCAGCTTCCGGACCCATACCGCTGCAGACTAGCGACGCTTCCCTGTTTTCAAAGAGCTTGTAGCGCCGTCCGCCGTGTTCAATCCACCGCACCTGCCACTTGCGGATCAGTGGCGCCACTTCTCGCTCCATGGCGGCAACGATCGCAATCCTAGACATATCCGTTGCCGCGGAACCAGTCCACCGACCGCCGCAAAGCCCCATCCACCGGCACCTGCCGCCAGCCCAGTTCCCGCTCGGCTTTCGCCGAAGTGACGAACATCTTCTTGCGGCCGATGCGCACGGCATCAAGGGTCGCGCGCGGCTCCCGCCCCAGTATCCGGCCGGTAACGGTCTCGTCCACCACCCCGGCGGCCAGAGCGAACACATAGGGCAGCTTCACCCGGGGCGACGGCAAACCCGTGATCGCCGCCAGCCGGTCCAGAATCTGCTTCAGGGTAAGATTCTCGCCACCAAGGATGTACCGCTCCCCCGCTCTTCCCTTCTCCAGTGCCTGGATGTGCCCGCGCGCGCACTCGGTCGCGTCCACCAGGTTCAAGCCCGTGTCCACATAGGCGGGAAATTTTCGCTTGAGGAAGTCCACCACGATGCGCCCGGTCGGGGTCGGCTTAAGATCGCGTTCGCCGATCGGCGTCGTGGGATTGACCACAACCACATCCACTCCTGACCGCGCTGCCTCAAAAGCAACCTGCTCCGCCATGAACTTTGAACGCTTGTAGTGGCCAATCATGTCCGCGAGCGTCACGGGGCTGTTTTCGTCCGCCAGCGTGCCGTCGGAACTGAAACCCATGGTCGCCACGCTCGAGGTGTAAACAACGCGCCGGACGCCTCTCTTCCGCGCCGCCTCGAGCAACGAACGCGTTCCCTCCACGTTCGACCAGTACATCTGCTCCGGATCGCGCACCCACAGCCGGTAGTCCGCCGCGACGTGAAACAGCGCCTCGCATCCGGCGAGCGCTTTTTCAATCGAAGCCGGATCGCGCAGATCCCCCTCGACCTGCTCGGCGTTCAAGTCCGCGATATTGCGCCGGTCGCTGGTAGGCCGCACCAGCAGCCGCAGTTGCGCTCCCTGCTCGGCCAGAACGCGAGCAACATGACTACCGAGAAATCCCGTGGCGCCGGTGAGAAAAGCGAGCATTTGGCACTTAGCACTTGGCACTTAGCCACATCAGGTTCCCGGAGTGTCTTGACATAGTCGCTTCGGACGAGAACTGGCCAATTGCTAAGTGCTAAATGCTAAGTGCTGTTCTTCATCACCTTCGCATACGTCGTCAGCGCGATCAGCGGAAAGTACTGGCGATACATGTGGTACAGCAGGTAGAACACGCGGGGGAAGCCGGTTCCCGTGCATAGAGACTCGTCCCACGCCCCGTCTTTCTTCTGCGTGCGCAACAGGTAAGCAATGCCGCGCGCGACCGAATCGCTGCGCGTGTCGCCCACCGCCAGCAACCCAAGAATTGCCCAAGCGGTCTGCGATGCGGTGCTCTCGCCTGTGCCTTTCAGATTCGGATCGTCGTAGGACCCCACCGTCTCGCCCCAGCCGCCATCGGAGTTCTGCACCGAACGCAGCCACTCGGCGGCCTGCTGCACCATGGGGTCGTGGTTGTCCACCGCCATCGCTTCCAGCCCGCGCAAAACCAGCGCCGTGCCGTAGATGTAATTCACGCCCCAGCGTCCGAACCAGCTTCCGTCCGGCTCCTGTTCATCGCGGATGAACTTCAGCGCCCGCTTCACCGCCGGATGGTTCTTGTCATAGCCGTAGGTCGCCAGACACTCCAGGATGCGTCCAGTGATGTCCACCGTCGGCGGGTCGAGCATGGCGTTGTGATCGGCGAAGGGCACGTACTGGAACACCATGCGGTCGTTGTCCTTGTCGAACGACGCCCAGCCGCCGTTCTTGCACTGCATGGACAAGATCCAGTCGATCGCCCGCTGTACCGACTCGCGCTGATAGCGTCCATTCGGGTGCTCCACCCGGCTCAACGCCAGACAGACCATGGCGCTGTCGTCTACGTCGGGGTAGAACTCGTTGTTGAACTCGAAGTACCAGCCGCCGGGCTGTCCTTGGGGATTCTTGATCTTCCAGTCGCCGACGGTGCGCACCTGCTTCTGCAGCATCCAATCAGCGCACTTGACCAGTCGCGGATCGTTGGCCGGAATGCCGGCCTCGCCCAGCGCGAACAGCGCATAAGCTGTATCCCAGACCGGCGACATGCAGGGCTGCATGCGGAATGTGTCGCCTTCTTCAATTCCCAGCTTCTCAAATTCGTCGAGCGCCCGGATCACCTGCGGATCGTCCACCGAATACCCCAGGCAGCGGAGCGCAATGATCGCGTTCATCATCGACGGATAGATGGCTCCCAGGCCATCGCTCATCTCGAAGCGCTCCAGCATCCACTTCTCGGCCTTCTTGAGAGCGACCGAACGCAGCGGGCGGATGTGGACGCGCTCCGCCCAGTGCGCAATGCGGTCGAGCACCAGGAAAACATTGCGCCAGGAAATCTTTTTCTTGGCCCAGTGCAAGTGCATCCGGGACTTGTCGCGACCGCCGACGAAGAGTTCTTCCACGCCCATCTCGTCCGGAATTTTCTTGAACGGCTTCTTGGCGTAACAGATCGACAGCGGCACCAGGATGGCGCGCGACCACGAAGAGATTTCGTAGATGTTGAACCAGAACCAGTTCGGGAATAGCACGATCTCCGGCGGGATCGCGGGAACAGCATCGTAATCGTACTGACCGAAGAAGCAGAGATAGATCTTGGTGAAGGTGTTGACTTCAGTCACACCACCCATTTCCAGGATCTTCTTCCGCGCGCGCGCCATCGCGGGGTGGTCCCGCTTGAAACCCGCCAGTTTGAGTCCGAAGTAGGCCTTCACCGAGGCCGAGATGTTCGAAGGCCCGCCAGCATAGATGCTCCAGCCCCCATCCTCGTTCTGGTGTTTGAGAATGTAGCGCGCCGCCTTTTCGAAGCGTTCCGGGCTGCCCGTTCCGAACAGGGTATGCAGCAAGAGGTAATCGGATTCGAGAGTGGTGTCGGCTTCCAGTTCGCCGCACCAGTAGCCTTCTTCGTGCTGCTGGAAGAAGAGAAATTTACGTGCGGCGTCGATGCCGGCCGCCACCCGGCTGACCAAGTCATCAATCTTGCCAAAACGCATCTGCGGCGCAGAGGTCGAGCTTGAGGGGGAGTAATCTTCCATTACGACTCCACTGCAGCGCCGGCCGGCGCTGCGGCGATGGCTTCCACAATCTCCGGCGGCAATCCGAAACGCACATTCTCCGGCATGATTTCCAGTTCCTGCACATTGCGAAAGCCCTGGGTGGCCAGATACTGCATCACCTCTTCCACCAGGTGCTCGGGAGCCGAGGCGCCCGCCGTCAGGGCCAGAGTTTTCACGTTATTCAGCCACTCCCGCCGAATGTCGCGGTAATTGTCAATTAGATGCGCCTCAGTGCGCAGAGCGCGCGCCACTTCTACCAGCCGTTTCGAATTGGAACTGTTGTCCGACCCCACCACCAGCAGCAAATCGGCGTCGGAGGCCACGTGCTTGACCGCAACCTGGCGGTTTTCCGTGGCATAGCAGATGTCCTGCGCCGCCGGACCCTTGATGTTCGGGAACTTGTTGCGCAGCGCGGCAATGATGTCGCGCGTCTCGTCCAGGCTGAGCGTGGTTTGCGTCAGATAGGCCACCCGGTTGGGATCGGGCACGGTTACGGACTTAACTTCCTCGGGCGACCCGACCACCTGGGTCACCGCGGGCGCCTCGCCCAGCGTCCCGATGACCTCGTCGTGGTCGCGATGGCCGATCAGGATCAGCGAATAGCCTTCCCGGGCGAACTTGACCGCCTCGACGTGAACCTTGGTCACCAAAGGACAGGTTGCGTCGATGACGCGAAGCTTGCGCAGCTTGCTGTTCGCGCGAACCTCGGGCGACACCCCATGCGCGCTGTAGATAACCCGCTCGCCCTCCGGGACCTCTTCCACGGAGTCGACAAAGATGGCACCCTTTTGCTGAAGTTCCTCTACCACAAAGCGGTTGTGGACGATCTCCTTGCGTACATAAACGGGCGGTCCAAAAGCTTCCAGCGCGATCCGGACAATATCAATGGCCCGCACCACCCCGGCGCAGAACCCACGCGGTTTTAATAGCAATAGTGTCTTGCTGTCAAACAATGCGTTTCTCCCCACTCTTTCTAGGGTACACGTTTCCCTGGGAAGGATGCATTAAGGGTATCCAAAATAGCGCCCAAGGTCAATGTAAGCCTTTGATAGGGCGGGGATTAGGGGTGAATGGGGAATTCTGACAGGTGATTGGGGAACGTCGGGATTCACCCGTTCGCCTTGATCATCTGCTCCGCATGCTTCCGCGAAGTTTCCGTCAGCTTGGCCCCGGAGAGCATGCGCGCCACTTCCTCGGTACGCTCTTCCCCGGTAACCAGGCGAACCGTGGTCTTGGTCCGGCCGCCAGACTCCTTCTTTTCGATCAGGTAGTGATGGTCGGCAAAGGTGGCGATCTGCGGCAGGTGGGTCACACAAAGAACCTGATTGCCCTTGGACAAAGCCTTCAGCTTCTTGCCTACGGCTTCGGCGGCGCGGCCTCCGATGCCGGTATCAATTTCGTCAAAGACCAATGTGCGTTGGGCGGCGGCCGACTTTTTCTTCCCAGCTGGATTCGCTCCTGCTTCCACGCTCGCCTTCAGCGCCAGCATGACGCGCGAAAGTTCGCCGCCCGAGGCAATCTGCTCCAACGGACGCATGGTTTCCCCCGCATTGGTCGCAATTCGGTAGGTCACCTGGTTGATGCCGGAAAAACTCCAATGCTCTTCGGCTTCGTTTTCTTCCACCGCGATGCGAAAACTGGCGCGCATGGCGAGGTCGTTGATCTCGGCCTCGACCAGCTTCTCTAACTTCCGCCCCGCCTCGGCTCGCTTGCGCGAAACACCGCGGGCAGCTTTCTTGTACTCTTCACCAGCCGCGGCGAGCTTGGCTCGCAGCTCGCGCAGTATTTCATCTTTATTTTCCATCTCCGCCAGCTTGCGCCGGACGTCTTCGCCGAATGCGATCGTCTCCGCGAGCGTCGGCCCGTACTTGCGTTTCAGCCTGTCCACCAGCGCCAGGCGGTCTTCCAGTTCGGCCAGACGCTCGGGCGAAGCCTGAATTCCGCCGGCGTAGTCGCGCAGGGTTGCACCCACGTCCTCGACGCTGATGCGCGCCGACTCCAAAGCCGCCAGCGCTTCCTGAAACCTGGGCTCATACCGGACTAGCTCCTCCAGTTGCTTTTGCGCCGCTCGCAAACTGGACGAGGTCGAAGCATTTCCCTCGTAGAGCAGATCGAAGGCCTGCATGGCCGAGCTGTAGATTTTTTCGGCATTGGCCAGCACGCGCTTTTCGGTCTCGAGCCGCTCGTCCTCCCCAGCCTGCAAACGCGCCTCGTCGATCTCGCGGCACTGGAAGTTCCACAGGTCCAGAAGCCGCATGCGGTCCTGCTCGTCCCGCTCGAGTTCGGCAATGCGGGCGCGAATCTGCTTCCAGTTCCCGAAGGCAGCCCCCACCTCTTCCAGCTGAATCCCCGCGTACGCATCCAGCAAGGCCTGCCGCGCCGCAGCGTCGAAATTCACAATGGATTCGTTCTGCGCGTGGATGACTGCCAGGTGCGGCGCGATCTGCTTCAGCACCGCCACGGTCGCCGGCTGATTGTTGAGGAAGACCCGGCCCTTGCCTCCGGGGGCAATCTCGCGCCGCACGATCAGCGACGCGTCCTCTGCATCCAGTCCGTTACTTTCCAGGATTTCTTCGATCGAGCCGAGCGCCGTTCCCTCGCTTTCGAACACGGCGGAAACCACCGCCCGCTCCGCGCCTGTGCGGATCACCTCGGAAGAAGCCTTCTCGCCCAGAAGCAGGCCCAGCGCGTCAATCAGGATGGACTTCCCCGCCCCGGTCTCGCCCGTGAGCAGGCTCAATCCAGGAGCAAACTCGACCACCACGTTGTCGATGACCGCGTAATTCTCGAGTCGGAGTTCAGCGAGCACAGAATTCCTGGGATTGGAAAATCACGCGCAGCATAGCACAGACTGCTTCTCCGTGGTGACGGCGGTCAATGCGGAGTCAATGCGAAAAACCAGGAAAGCGGCTACTTGAATGAAGTGAAGGTCGTGATTCCGAATCCGTGAGAAAAATCGTTGGTCGCCGGTCGTTGGTCGTTCGCGAGTCGTCTTAGGCTTTTCAGTCTCTTGCCGCCGCCACACTAACCGGGGCAAACTCCTTCTTTAGGCATGTTTGAGCCCAATAACGAATTGCGAACAACCAACGGCCAGCGATCAACGACGCTCTTCCACGAACCCATTGACCGGCCCGGTACCCTCCGCGAGAAGCCCGTCAGCCTTGTTCTATAATCGCGGAAAGGACTCTCCCAATTCCCATGCACTTTCCTCCCGTCCTTCTGCTCTTTGTTGGCGGCGAAATCGTTGACCTCGTCCTGCAGACCGGGGCGGTCGCCAAGGTTGTTCTCTTCCTGCTGATCGCCTTCAGCGTCGTCTCCTGGGCTGTGATCCTTTCCAAGTGGCGCCTGATCAGCCGCGCCCGGACGCAAAGCGGCCGCTTTGTGCGCGCCTTCCGCAAGGCGCAGCGCGTGCAGGACGTGGCATCGGTCGCCGACCAATTCCGCCCCAGCCCGCTGGTTGACGTGTTCGAGGGCGCGGTGGCGGAGTTCAAGCGCCAGATGGGGACGACCGGCGGCATTCACAATCTTCCCGCCATCCAACGTTCCATGCAGATCGCCTCCTCGGAAGGGATCACGCGTCTTGAGCGCAATGTTCCGTGGCTGGCGATAACCGGCGCGGTGACGCCGTTCGTGGGACTGTTCGGAACCGTCTGGGGCATCATTGATGCCTTCCACGGACTCGGCACCGCTGGCGCCGCTACCCTGCGTGCGGTTGCTCCCGGAATTTCTGAAGCTCTGATCACGACTGCTGCAGGCCTGGCCGCGGCGATCCCAGCGGTCATCGCCTACAACCTGATCAACGGCTCCATTCGCGAACTGGCCGCTCGCAACGACGACTTCACCCTCGAAATGATCAACCTCGTCGAGCGCCAGACGCCCCAACCCGCGGAGGCGCGCCGCTGATGGCTTTCACAACCGCCAACGGACGCACCCAGACCGCCCTGGCCGACATCAACATCACTCCCCTGGTGGATGTCGTGCTCGTGCTGCTCATCATCTTCATGGTGACTGCGCCGGTGCTGCAGTCAGGCATTGAAGTCAATGTGCCCCGGACGCGCACGGTCAAGGAAATCACGGAAGAGCGGCTGGTCATCAGCATTGATAAGTCGCAGAAAGTGTATTTCGGCAACGATCCCATCAACATCAACCAGATCGGAGCCGCGCTGAAGAAGAGAATTCGCGATCCGCAACATCAGGCCATTTACCTGCGCTCCGATGAAGACGTCCCCTTTGGCGCCTTCGCCACGGTGATGGACGCCATCAAGGCGGCAGGCATCAGCAACGTGAGTATCGTGACGCAGCCCATTGATTCCCATGGCGGCAAGCGCTGACATCTACGGCGAACACAGCCAGCTCACCCGGCCTCTGGCCTGGTCCGTCGGACTCCATCTTACGTTCACCGCATTCGTCGTCCTCTACACCATGTTCGTTCCCGGCTTTCGCGGCGAAGGCTGGGGCAGCGGTGGCGGCGGAGAAGCCATGGGCGCCACGTTAGTCACCTCGGTTCCCTTGCCTGCCAGCGCAGTGCAAACCACGAACGTGCTCGCGACTGAATCCAAAGGACTGTCGAAGTCGCAGCCCAAGGTACAAGAGCAAGAACCCGAAGCGATCGCGATTCCGGACAAGACCTCGAAGAGCAAACCCAAGCCAGTGACCAGCGCCACAAAACGCAAACTAGAACCGGAGCCTGAGGAGTCGAACCAGATTCCCTACGGCGAGGGCGGTCCGGTCAGCGGGCCGTACAGCATGTTCAGCGCGGGCGGTGCGAAGGGCGGATTCGGATTCACCGGCGGGGGCGGCGACTTTGGCAATCGCTTTTCCTGGTACGTAAAGGTGGTACAGCAGAAGGTCTCGGAAAACTGGTTGAAGTACGAAATCGATCCGCGCATCACGGAAGCGCGCCGGGTGTATCTGACCTTCGACATCACCCGTGAGGGTCGGCCGTCCAACGTTCAGATCGAGCAGTCCAGCGGTGTCCCATCGCTGGATGTATCGGCCATGCGGGCAATCCAGCGCATTGATACTTTCGGACCGTTGCCGCCTGACTATTCGGGAAATAGGGTATCGGTGGAGTTTTGGTTCGATTATAAGAGGTAGGAGCTTCGTCGTTGGTGGACAGTCGTTAGTCGTTCGCAGGGTTTGGCCAACGACCAACGACCAACGACTGACAGGGAGTGAAAATTGAGCAACTCGTTTCGCCGCACACACTGTAATAAATTCATTGCCATCGCCCTGTTGCTTCTGCTCGCAGCCACCGCGTCCGCCCAGGACTGGATTCGCACCGGCACTGGCCTCGGTGTCGAGAAGGTCCGCCTCGCCGCGTCCGATTTCGAGCCCTCCACGCCCGACCCCAAGAACACCGATCTGCTCAAGACGTTCAACGACACGCTTTGGAGCGATCTCGACAACGCTGGAATTTTCGACCTCGTCTCAAAGAGCTTCTACCCGCTGCAGGTTCCGGGGCAGCCGACGGAAGTCAATTTTCCGGCCTGGAGTTCGCCTCCTCCGAACGCCTCTATGCTGGCTTTCGGCAATCTGGGTGTCACCGCGGACAAAGTCACTGTGCAGGGTTGGCTCTACGACGTCAAGAACACCGCTTCGCCGCAGGTGCTCGGCAAGCAGTACAACGACAACGCCACCGCCGAAGCGGTCCGCGTCATCGCCCACAAGTTTGCCAACGAAATCATCTTCCGCCTAGGCGGAGGCATTCCCGGCATCGCCGAGAGCAAGATCTACTTTGTCAGCGACCGTACCGGTCACAAGGAAATCTGGGCGATGGACTACGACGGCGCCAACCAGCACTCGGTCACCCATCTCGGAACGATTTCGCTCTCCCCGCGTGTCTCGCCCGACGGCTCGCGCCTGGCTTTCAGCGCCGTCAACAAGACTGGCTGGGAAATAACGATGTACTCGTTCGACTTGAATCGCATGGTAAGCTTCCAGCGTTTCGGCGGCATGAATCTCTCGCCCTCCTGGGCGCCCGACGGCAGCAAGCTGGCGCTGTCTTCCTCGCGCAACGGCTATCCCAACATTTTCGTGGTGGACGCCTCCGGCGGTAACTCACACCGCCTGACTTCGGGCCAGGGGCCGGATGTTTCTCCCACCTGGAACCGCAAGACCGGCGCCCAGATCGCTTTCGTCAGTGGGCGCACTGGCCTGCCGCAGATCTACACCATGGAAGCCGACGGCACCAACGTCCAGCGCCTCACCGATCAGGGCTACGCCGTCTCCCCAAACTGGTCGCCGAATGGGCAGTTCCTGGCCTTCTCCTGGATGCGCAAGTATGGCCCGGGAGAACCTGGTTCCAATGACCTGTACCTGATGGATATCGCCAGCAAGCAGTGGGTGCAACTCACCCACGATGCCGGACGCAACGATTTTCCTTGCTGGTCTCCGGATGGACGGCACGTCGTATTCCAGTCGCACCGCACCGGTAGTGACCAGATCTTCAGCATGCTGGCCGACGGCACGAATGTGAAGCAGTTGACGTTCAGCGGCAACAACTCCCAGCCCAACTGGAGCTGGAAGTAGGAACCTTTTTAGCAATCTGCGGTCATTGCGCAGCACTGAGCAGGCGCATAGAATCTGGAGAAACGAGGTGAACCACCCGATGAAAAGATGGGTAACCCTGGTATTCATATTGGGCGTAATCATGATGTTGGGCGCCTGCGCGAAGAAAGTCGCTCCGCCGCCCCCACCGCCGCCACCCCCGCCACCCGCTCCTACGGCTTCGCTGTCGGCCAACCCGAACACCGTCGAGAAGGGTCAATCCACAACCCTGACCTGGCAGACCACCAACGCCACCGACGTCAACATTGACGGCATCGGCGCGGTCGAACTGAGCGGCTCGCGTGCGGTCATGCCCGCCGACTCGACCACTTACCACCTGACCGCCAAGGGCGCCGGAGGAACCCAAGATGCCACCGCGCGTGTGACGGTGAACGCTCCGCCGCCTCCACCGCCACCTCCACCTTCTCTGACCGAAGAACAGCTCTTCGCGCAGTACGTGAGGGACATTTACTTCGACTACGACAAAGCCGACATTCGCCCGGATCAACAGGGACCTCTGCAAGGGGATGCGCAGTTCCTGCAGCAGCATCCCAACATTCACATCACCATCGAAGGCCACTGCGACGAACGCGGCTCCACCGAATACAATCTGGCGCTCGGCACCAACCGCGCTGACGCGGTGAAGAACGCGCTCATCCAGAGCGGAGTCGGTGGTGATCGCATCAAGACCATCAGCTACGGCAAGGAAAAGCCGTTCTGCACCGAGTCGAACGAGTCCTGTTGGCAGCAGAATCGCCGCGGGCACTTCGTGTATGAGAAATAGAGCTAGAAGTCAGAAGTAATAATGCAGATTGCAGAAGTGGATCAATGCTGATCCGGCGGCGATTCCCTTCTGCATTCTGACTTCTGCAATCCCACCCGCCCTTTATTCATTTGGGTACCGCCCGCTGGACACCCGCTGCCGTTTTGTCATCCAATAGATCAGCTATGAAATCAAATCGCTTTCAAATCGTTCTAGCGCTATTCCTCACGCTCTGGCTCGGACTCGCTCCGGCCTACGGCGCCAGCAAAGAAATCATCCAGTTGCAGACGCAGGTCGAGCAACTCACCCAGCAGATGACGCTCATGCAGCAGCAGTTCAACGAGCGCATGGGCGTGATGAAGAACTTGGTCGAACAAAATACCGACGTCGCCAACAAAGTAAACGCCGCGATCAGGGATCTCCAGGCCTCGATCACCAAGCAGCAGCAGGACCGCGCCGGCCAGGTGGATCAGATTTCCGGCCAGATCCAGGCCCTCAACGACACCATGGACGAACTCAAGGTTCGCCTGGCGAAGCTGAGCAAGCAGCTGGAAGACATGCAGTCGGCCCAGCAGTCAATCGCCGCGCAGCAGGCCCAGGCGCAGCAGCAAGCGCAGGCCATGGCCCAGGCCCCGCCGCCCGACGTGCTCTACAACAACGCTCTCCGCGACTACAACGGCGGCAAGCCCGATCTGGCGACGCAGGAATTCGGCGACTACATCAAGTTCTATCCCAACACCGATCTTGCCGGGAACGCGTACTTTTATCTGGCAGAATTGCAGTTTCGCGCCGGCAATTATCAGAAAGCCGTCGAACAGTACGACCTGGTCTTGCAGAGTTTCCCCAGCGGCAACAAGGCCGCCGCCGCCCAACTTAAGAAGGGCTTCGCGCTCCTCGAACTCGGAAAAGAGGACGAAGGCACGCAGGAACTGAAGCACGTCATCCAGCGCTATCCGAGGACGAACGAAGCGACGCAGGCGCGGGAGAGACTGCGCAAGGCGGGAGCACCCCGCAGCCACTAGAAGCTCATTTGATGTGCTCGGGGAACGGGCGTAAACGCCCCTCTCCATCCCCCATGGAAACTCCGCCCGGTTCGGGATAAAGTGCTGTTCATACAATGAGGCGCTATGAGAAATCTTCTGCTTGCATTCGTGTCGTTCGCTGCCATGTTATGTTCGGCGATGTGCCAGAACAGTACCCCTGCAATGAATCAGCCGGCCACATCTGCCGCCACTGCTCGTGACGCCAACACTGACGGCAACGCCAGAAAGTGGTGGAAAGAGGCCGTGGTCTATCAGATCTACCCACGCTCCTTCAAAGATTCCGACGGCGACGGCATCGGCGATCTGAAAGGAATCATCTCCAAGCTTGACTACCTGAAGAGTCTGGGCATTGACGTCATCTGGTTGAATCCTATCTACGGCTCCCCGAACGACGACAACGGGTACGACATCAGCGACTACCAAGCCATCATGAAGGAGTTCGGCACCATGCAGGACTTTGACGACTTGCTCAAAGGAATGCACGCCCGCGGCCTGAAGCTGGTCATGGACTTGGTGGTAAACCACAGCAGCGACGAGCACGAGTGGTTCAAGCAATCGCGCAGTTCCAGAGACAACCCCTACAGGAACTACTACCACTGGTGGCCCGCGGAGAAAGGAAAACCGGCACACCGCTGGAGCTTCTTTGACGTCAACGCCGATGCCTGGAAGTTCGATGAGAAGACCAACAGCTACTATCTGCATTACTTTTCCCAGAAGCAGCCCGACCTGAATTGGGAGAACCCGAAGGTGCGCGAAGAGGTTTTCTTCATGATGCGATTCTGGTTCGACAAAGGTGTCGACGGCTTTCGCATGGACGTCATCCCATTTATCTCCAAGGACACCTCCTTTCCTCCCCTCCCCGCCGAATACCACGGAGACTACATTCGCTATTACGCCAGCGGCCCCTACACCCACGACTACCTGCGCGCCATGAACAAGGAGGCGCTCAGCAAGTACGACGTCATGTCCGTCGCGGAAGGGATCGGAGTCACCACCGCCGACGCACTCGACTACGTCGCTGCCGATCGGCACGAACTCAACATGCTGTATCACTTTGAGGGCGTGAGCCTCGGCTACCTGCCCAATTCCCACAAAATTCCCGACCCCAAGGGATACAGTCTGGTCGAGTTCAAGAACATCTACAGCAAATGGGACGCGGCCTTTGCCAGCAAGGGTTGGGGCACCATCTACCTGGGAAACCATGACCAGCCGCGTATGACTACGCGCTGGGGAAACGACGCGCCGCAATGGCGGGAGCTTTCTTCCAAAATGCTCACCACGTTTCTTCTCACCATGCGCGCCACGCCCTATTACTACGCCGGCGATGAACTCGGCATGACCAACATCAAGTTCGACAGGATTGAGGATTACCAGGACATCGAGACCCGGAACTGGTACCAGCTCGAGAAAACTTCCGGCCAGGATGTTCAGAAATTCCTTGAAGCCGCTAGAATCACTGCCCGCGACAACGGCCGCACGCCCTTTCAATGGGATCGCACCACGAACGCGGGCTTTACCACCGGCAAACCCTGGCTCAAGGTCAACCCCAACTCCACCAGCGTGAATGTGGCATCCGAGGAGGGCGACCCCAACAGCTGCCTCAACTATTTTCGAACGATGGTACGGCTGCGAAAAAACAATCCGGTTTTGATTTACGGCAAATACACTCTGCTGGACAAGGACAATCCGGATGTTTACGCGTACACCAGAGAACTGGACGGAAAGAAAGTCCTCGTACTGCTGAATTTCAAAGACAAATCCGCATCCGTGGCAACGGGTCATGACCTGAGCAAAGCGAAAACCCTGCTGGGAAATTACCCGGCGCCTTCAACAAACGGCAAATTGCGGCCGTACGAAGCCGCGATTTACGAGTGGTAGGGTAGGGTTGAGTTGCCGGAGTTGTGAACCCCTGCTTCAGTTCGCGTCGGCTGCGGCGGCCTGCCCGACCTCGGCGCCGGCCGGCCGCAGGGTAATCCAATCCTTCTGCACTCGATCCCAGTCCTGAATCAGGAATCCGTAGGACTCAAACAACTGCCGGATGCGCGGACGTTGCCATCCCGCAATCTGTTCCAGGATTGGAACCAACGTGGCCAGCGCGTTGTCACTCAACACGGTCCGCTTCGCAATCTGCGCTACATGCTTCGATTCCGACACCGCGATGGTAAAGCCATCGCGCCGGTTGACGTGCAGCATCACGTGAATATCGGAACTGCCATCGCCGACGTACACAACATGGTCCGCCGGCATTCCCAGTTGCTCTTGCAGTTGATCGAGCCGCGCCACTTTGCCGTAGCCGGCCGTGGCCCGCACGATGGTTTCGATCTCGCCCGAAGCGCTGTACTCGAATTCCGTGCCGAAAATGTGGTCCTCCGGCACAATCCCTTCGAGCGCGGACTTGATCACTTCCACCGGAGCGGCTGAAAGCACATAAAAATCAAAGTGAAACCCTTCAATCCGGCGGTCCAAGATCTCGTAAACCTGCTTGATGTTTTCCTTGAGACGGATGCGCTTCCCCACCTCGTACAGATGATCCTTGCGTACTCGGTCGCGAAACTCGGGATCGTGCAGCAGCAGGTAGGCCAGCTCGGCGCCCTGCTGCACCAGGTTCAGCTTGGCCATTCCCTTGGCCTTCCGCTCAAACTCGTCCACCGAGATGCCCAGCAACTCGCTCAGAACGTAGCCCGTATCGTTAAAGGTCAACGTTTGGTCGAAGTCGCTGGCAAACAGATAATGCTTCAGAGGTTTCTTTGCCATGTTCCATATTAGATTCAGCCGCACGTTAACAGACCATAAAATTTCCCTATCGCCGTCATTACATAGACTTACAGGCATCGGATGAAACGTTTTCCATTGTCGGGGAAAGCGATTCGGGGTACGCTAGCGCTGTAATAGTTTTGATTCCCCCGAATTTCTCGGGAGGCCATCCATGCCGACTCATGCCGCTGATCATCTGATGAACGACTCCGACCGCGGGAAGGGCTCGCTCGAACCCGACGACCGTTTGCAGCCGGGCAACAACTCCATGAAAGGCCAGCTCGCTCACCGCAACCAGGATCCCATGGTGGATGGAGCCGACTCTGATTTTCCCGAGCCCGGCCACAGTCCTGAGCATTCATTTGAAGGAGAGTTGGAAAAGAAAGTGGTTAGTGGTTGGTATTAGAACTGACTGTTTTCAGGGAACCGCGTCCTCCTGCACCTCGGGCTCGTACAACGACCACGACGACCTGATCTTCGCTGTGAACTAGCGGCAGATCTGGTCGCAAAAACATGGAGCCGGTCTCCTTCGGGACCGACTCTTTTTGTTGCTCTGGCTGCTCTCCGGGATTTTGGGGCCTTGCGCGAAACAGCAATTTGCACTACACTGTAGTGCATGAAGACTGAGGTTTATAGCTGGCGAGTTTCCGCTGCAAGGAAGGCGGACCTTGAAAGTGAGGCCCGGCGCGAAGGCACTTCCATGGCAGAACTCTTGGAAAGGATTACGGCCGACTGGCTGCAGGAACGCCGCAACTCACGGAACGGTGAGGAGGCCGAGCAAGCGGCGATTCGCAGGCGTGCAGCTGCCGCTATCGGTTCCATCGCCGGTGGCGATCCGACGCGTTCCTCGCGGGTGTCCCAACTGGTCAAAGAAAGCTTAAGAAAACGCTATGGCCGGTAGCGTCTTGATTGACACAGGCGTAATCCTCGCCTTGCTTGACCGTTCGGACAAGTGGCACAAGCCGTGCGTTGAGGCCTACAACACAACACCGCTCCCGCTCCTCACGACCGAAGCCGTCCTTGCTGAAGTCTTCCACCTTACCTACCGCAACCTCCGCGATGTACAGGGCGTTTGGAGACTCCTCCGCTCCGGCGCAATTCGCATGTGTTCCATCGAGAATGACGAACTGCCGCAGATTCAGGCCCTGATGGACAATTACGCCGATCACCCCATGGACTTTGCCGACGCCACGCTGGTTCATCTCGCTGCTCGTGAGTCTCTGAGCCTGATCCTGACTGTGGACCACGACGACTTTGAAACCTACCGCATTGGGGGCAGGAAACGCTTCAGCATTCTGCCGAGCCGGAAAGCCACCTTCCCGTTACGTTCGTAATCTTCGGTGACAGACGCCAGCCAGTCATACTCAAAGCCGCAGTCGAGGTGCCAACAATGCGAATGATAATCGCCCTGTTCATCGCTTTAGTAACGACGCCATTGCTCGGCCAAGTACCAGGGACGGCTTTCCCGTCTGGCTCTCACGTATACGTAGAGCCGTCTGTTGTGGTCATTCGAGACACGGTGGCTGTGCAGGCGGGAGGCACGGGTGGGTACAATTTTTCGTTAACACGGGGCTCCAGACTCATTGCTGAGCTCGGAGTGGAGGGTGGGGCGAACAATCGAATCGACGTCTGGTTGCTCGACCAGGCAAACTACCAACGCTACCAAGCGGGCCAGCAGTTCTCGTACTTCAAGGGTACGTCAGGCCCCATTACTCACGGTGCCAAGTATCAGTTCGTTGTCCCTACTACCAATATCTACTACCTTGTCCTCGACAATCGCCGCGCTTGGATGTTGTCTCGGACAGTGAAGTTGAACGTTTATGCGATTTTGCCGGAGCCTACCCCCGAAACCAAACAATTGGAAAGCGTGCTTGAAACGCAATATCAAGGGCTGAAGAAGGTCTTTATATTCCCTGACTTCAACATCTCCATTCGCCACTGCGGTTTCGAGAACGCGTTTTCCAACCCGAACATCACATTGTGTGCGGAACTGATCGAAAATCTGGCAAACCAGCAACTTCCGTCGGCAACGGCCTTTGTCTTCTTTCATGAACTCGGTCACTCTCTTCTGCGGGGCTGGGGTTTGCCCATGTGGGATAACGAAGATGCTGCGGACGAATTTGCAACTGTTCTCATGATGATGGGCCATCAGGAGGCCGGCGCTCTCCAAGCAGCGCAATGGTGGGCGGGGCGTGGAAGTACACAAGAAGCATTGTCGAAGCTTACGATCGACGATCGCCATACGATTTCTCCTCAGCGAGCTCGAAACATCATTCATTGGCTCAACAGCAAGGATGAGCTTCTGAGTCGGTGGGAGCGGGTATTCATTCCGAACATACAAACGGCTATGCTAGCTCAAATGCTGAGAGATCACGATTGGGATGAGGCCCTGATCCGCGGCGAACTTCGCAAACGCGGATCAGATCAGCAGCCTGGCGGACTGCAACCGGTGAATGCAAGAGAAGAACCGCAACAAAATGCGCACCTAGACACAGCGAACCAGGAGTGCAAGCAGACTTGGCTGGGCTCGGTTTGCGGGGGGCAGACCTATCGTGAGATCAAGCCCGGCAAGGTTGCGATTTGGAATGAGGGCACGTGTGCCGCATCAGACGATGGCCGCCTCGGTTGCATTTTTGGGCACGCCCAGAGTACAGCGGACTGTGATCATACTTGGGTCGGGGCAGTCTGTACCGGACAGGACTTTCTCCAGGTTATAGCTGGCGAAGGTCCGCAGACTCTGCGGTGGCATGGTAACGTTTGTGGCTTAAACGGCCGCGAGGTTGCCGCTTGCATAACAAAGCAAGGGCGCTGAAGAAGAAATCGTCAGTGCGGGCGATGCCATAACCTCACGAGGTATCTGATATTTGCCTACCTCAGTTCCTCCATGCACTGCTCCAGCGCTTCCCGGCTCGGCCGCACCGCTGATTCCGGCAGGGTTGCCAGCGGTTGGTCCGTGACATTCAGCATGTCAATGAAACTCGGCGCCTTGGCGTTGATGTAGAACACCCCAGTCAGCACTTCGCCCGTCTGGTGTGACTCCATCAGGCGGCGCACCGCCTGGATCTTGTCGGTGGGGTCGTATTCTTGCTCGAGCTTCCGCAGCCGCAGACGCGATCCGTCATGCATCGTGACCTCGAAGGTCGTCCCGGGATCGTAGTCCACATTGATTTCCTCAAACGCTGGAACAAAGCTGACCTCGTGCAGGGGCTCCTGGTGGGCCTGCATATATTTGTAAGACTTGGTTGAGCCCTCGTGGTCGTTGAACGTGACGCACGGCGAAACTACATCCAACATCACCGTCCCCTTGTGTGCGATCGCCGCCTTCAGCATGGTGTGAAGCTGCTTCTTGTCGCCCGAGAACGAGCGGCCCACGAACGTCGCGCCCAGTTGGATTGCCATGGCGCAGGTATCGATGGGAGGCAGATCGTTGACCACGCCGCTCTTCAACGTCGATCCCAGGTCGGCAGTGGCGGAGAACTGTCCTTTGGTCAGGCCGTAGCAGCCGTTGTCCTCGATGACGTAAATAATCGGGAGATTGCGCCGCATGAGGTGGACGAACTGCCCGGCGCCGATCGATATCGTATCGCCATCGCCCGTCACCCCAAGTGCCAGCAGGTTTTTGTTGGCAAGCATGGCTCCCGTCGCCACCGACGGCATGCGTCCGTGCACGGAGTTGAAGCTGTGCGACCGGTTCATGAAATAGGCCGGGCTCTTCGACGAACACCCGATCCCGCTGAACTTGGCCACGCGCTCTGGTGAGACGCCCATTTCGTACATGGCATCAATAATGCGTTCCGAGATCGAGTTGTGCCCGCAACCCGCGCACAGCGTGGTCTTGCCGCCGCGATAGTCAATCACCTGCAGGCCGATGCGGTTGGTCTTTGGCACAGGCGTACTGGTAGGAGTCGTCGTCATCTACTTGCCCTCCATCATCATGAGTTCGTCGGTCACCGAACGGGCGTCGATCGACAATCCGTGGATGTGGCAGATCGAACGCACACGCGGCGTTAGTTCCGGCTTGATATCGAGCTTGAGCAGGGTGGCCATCTGGCCATCGCGATTCTGCTCCACCACGTACACGCGGTCATGCGTCTCGATGAAATCGTGTACTTCGCGCGTGAACGGGTAGGAAAGCA
Source organism: Terriglobales bacterium (assembly GCA_016201265.1). GTDB lineage: Bacteria > Acidobacteriota > Terriglobia > Terriglobales > Acidobacteriaceae > Acidiflorens. The sequence goes on from JACQDD010000036.1 coordinate 24,549, forward strand.
GGCGCAGGTAATCCGTTTCTGTCTTGTGTTCTTTGCGCAACTGGTCGCGCGACTCGGTGATCGCCCAGTGGGACGTGCCGTAGGCAATGATGCCAATCTTCGACTTGCCGTTGGCCACCATCTCCGGGGGCGGCACGTGGGAGCGCGCGGTTTCAAACTTCTTGTTGATCCGCTCCATGTTGCGCTCGAAATCGTCCGGACGCTCGCTGTACTGCCCTTTTTCGTTGTGGCCACTGCCACGCGTGAAGTAGGCCGCCGCCGGATGGTCGGTCCCCGGCAGCGTGCGGTACCCGATGCCGTCCCCGTCCACATCCTTGTAACGGGCGAACCCACCCAGACGATCCAGATCTTCTTTGCTCAGCACCTTCCCGCGCCGGATCGGCTTCTCGGGGTAGGGAAACGGATCGGACATCCAGTTGTTCATTCCCAGATCGAGGTCCGACATGACAAACACCGGCGTCTGGAAGTGCTCCGCCAGGTCGAACGCGTCCTGCGCCATGGTGAAGCACTCAATCATCGAATTGGGAAACAGCATGATGTGCTTGGTATCGCCATGACTGAGAAATGCCGTCGAAAGTACATCACCCTGCGCGGTGCGGGTGGGCAAGCCGGTCGAAGGCCCGACGCGCTGAATATTCCAGATCACGGCGGGAATCTCGACGTAATAGGCCAGCCCGGTGAACTCGGCCATCAGCGAGACACCCGGCCCCGCGGTCGCGGTCATAGATCGTGCGCCCGCCCAGGCTGCGCCGATCACCATGCCCACTGCCGCCAACTCGTCTTCCGCTTGCACGATGGCAAACGTCGCCTTGCCATCCGGCCCGATGCGGTATTCCTTCATGTACTCGATCATGGTCTCGACCAGCGAAGACGAGGGCGTGATCGGATACCACGTCACCACCGTACAGCCGGCAAACACGCAGCCCAGAGCTGCCGCCGAGTTGCCGTCAATGATGATCTTTCCCGCCGTCTTGTCCATGCGCGAGACCACAAACGGATCGCGCTTGGTCAGATTCCCCGCCGCGTAGTCGTAGCCGGCCTTGACCGCCGCCAGGTTGAGGTTCGCGGCCTTCACTTTCTTGGCGAACTGCTTGCCGATCGCCTTCTCCACCTCGCCCATGTCGATCTCAAGCAGATGCGCCACCACCCCGACATAGATCATGTTCTTGACCAGCTTGCGCAGCTTGGCTTCCGGGCACACCGGCGCCACCAGCTTGTCATACGGGACGGAGTAATAAATCAGGTCGTCGCGCAGCTTATCGAGCGCGAGCGGCTCGTCGTACAGCACCGAGGCTCCCGGCGCCAGCGACTTCACGTCATCCTGCGCCGTTTCCGCGTTCATCGCCACGAGCAGGTCGATTTCTTTCTTGCGGGCGATGTAGCCGTCCTTGTTGGCGCGAATGGTGTACCAGGTCGGCAGGCCGGCGATGTTCGAGGGAAACAGGTTCTTCCCCGAAACCGGCACGCCCATCTGAAAAATGCTGCGCAACAGGACGGTGTTGGAACTTTGCGACCCCGACCCATTCACAGTCGCAACCTGAATACTCATGTCATTGACGACACGCTTTTGCCCCAGCTGACCAGCTGATTCCTGGGGCGCGACATCCGTGGTGGCCATCCCTGTACCTTTCTGTTCGTGTCCGGGAAAACCCCGTGTACCCGGCAGTCTTGCGGAGTGAGGAGTGAAAACCCTTTATTATACAGACAGGAAACAATGCGAGGTTAATCAGCGGGCTACGCGGTGATGTCCTATTTAACCACCAAGGACACCAAGGAGCACGAAGGAACCCTCAGTGATTCAAACCTTTGTGGAGTGGACCCCGATTTTGAGACAACCAGTTAAGCCCTAAAATGCAGCGAAAGGGGAAACTGGATGAGATCTCGAAGGAAGTTCACCAGGGAGTTCAAGCTGGATGCGGTACAACGGTTGCGGGCGGGAGAGCCGGCGGG